>JAQXDK010000030.1 GCA_029251405.1 Flavobacteriales bacterium | reverse complement strand
GAAAGTGTTGTCCAATAAGCTGAAGATTGTGCTATTAGAGCTCCAGTAGGATAACTTTCAAAATCATCATTGTAAAAATCAGATACTTGTACTTCTGCATAATAGGTAGTGGTAATATATGGATTGACTGCATTAGTACTAATTGCAGAATTACCATTTGGATCACTGTACCAATTAATTAAACCTTGATTAGTAACTGCTTCTAAAAAAGCAGTATCACCCAAACAAATAGTATCGTCAATTGTTGTAGGTAGATTAGGACTCAAATAATTTTCTACAATTAGAGTTAAATTATTATTGGCTGAATTTTGATCTCCAGTTAATAAACACTCATACTCAAAATTATATACTCCGTCAGAACTTAAATCTGCGGTAGTATTAAAACTATAAGTAATTGTATCTCCAGGATTAATGGTATTTGAGAAATTTTCTATAACTGGAAGACCTCCATTTATGGTGTAAGAAACATCAAAATTACTTTGGGCATTAGCTGCAGAATTCACTATTTCTATAGAAATTATTTCTGTGTTGGAAAAGTCGCAATAAGAATTTGAAGTACCACTTAACAATTCTAAGTCATTTGCCATCGCTTCCCCAACATAAACATCATCAACTAAAAGATCGTTAAAGTAATCATTATTAGCACCACCAGATTCTCCTCTAAATCTTAAATAAACAAAACCTTGATTATCATACCCATTTATAATGTAAGTATGTGTATTCCAACCACTAACAGTATTATCTTGTATAGAATTTATTATTACCCAGCTAGCACCGTTAAAAGCTTCAATATGCATTATATTGGCTGGAGAAGATCCGTTAGAGGAATCATAACTAAAGAAGTCAAATTCTAATTCTACATTACTTAATGCAGAAATATCAATAGGAACTAATTCCATAACTGTTTCGGCGTCTGTTCCAGAAAAATCTATCCATGCATAAGTATCATCTGGTCTACCATTATTGCCTGCATCATATCCAGGAGTTCCTGTAAACTCCCAACCTCCCCCGCTCAAAGTACTTTGAGACCAACAAATTGGTAGTGCACCAGAACTAAAATTTTGAGCATATGGAGCTATAACAGATAAACACGAAGTTGTGAAAGTATAGGGACCTGACCATTGACTTAAGTCGTTAGCACTACAAACACCTTGAATGTAATAATCGTATGAAGTTGATGAGTTGATTCCTGTTAAAGAATATGGATTTGAAGATGTACTAACTGTATTCCCAGTTCCAATTGTAAAACCTGAATTGCCATATTGAATATTCCAAGATGTTTCAGTTCCACCTGCTATCCAAGAAAGATTAGCGGTATTTAGAGTTGTAACAGCAGAAAGAAATTGTAAAGGTGGAGATGGGCATGAAGGGCAAAAACCAGTCGCCCCTAATGTAGTCTCTTGGAATAATCCACTTGCTATAATTATTCCGTCTCCATCAGTGATATCCCATGAAATTTCGTTAGGCCAATTACCAGTAATCCAGTTGGTAAGATCAATTACATCGCCAGTACTTGCATTAAAATTTACAAAATCGAAAGAACCGTTTGCAAGAGTTGCTCCAAAAATTACACTAGTACCATTAACAGAAATGTCAACTGCATTTCCGTTCCAGCCGTCTCCAAAAGAATCGTACATATTAAATTGGTGAGAACATTGACCATGAAAAAATGTAATTAGGAATGTTATTGCTAGAGAAAGATATATTTTCTTCATATAAATGTAATTTATGTCTATATATTAACGTAACATAGTTCTTAAAAGTAGTGGTAATTTTTGATTTTATTTAAGATTTAATTTTTTTGACTACCGCTCTACTAAATTTCCACTCCTATAACACAAACATCATCAATTTGTTCTAATTCACCTCTCCAACTATTAAATTCATTTTCCAAAGTTTCTTTCTGTTGCTCCATGGATAGATGGCTGGAATCAAGTAGTGATTTTTTGAATTTTTTGGGCATTAACTTCTTCCCTTTCTCTCCTCCGAATTGGTCTTGATAACCATCTGTAAAAATATATACCTTATCCCCTTTTTGTAGTTGAGTTTTATGCTCTTTGAATGGTTTGGCATGACTAAAAAGTCCTACTGGTTGTCTATCTGCTTTAATGATGTCAAAGTCGGAAGATTCTTTCCTTAAAATCAGTACAGGATTATTAGCACCAGAGCTATATAAAACTCTAGTTTTAAGATTTAAACAACATAAGCTAATATCCATTCCGTCTTTCACCTCTTCCCCACTTTTAGCAAGATTCTGTATAACGAGTTCTCTTGTTTTATCTAACAGTTTGCCAGTACTTCTTATTCCGTCTTCTAAAAGTGCTTTAGAAAGCGCATTAGAGCATATTACAGATATCATAGCACCTGGTACTCCATGTCCAGTACAATCTGCAGCTGCAAAGTATATGCTATCATCTATTTTTTCCATCCAAAAGAAATCTCCTGCTACAACATCTTTGGGCATATATAGAACATAACAATCTTTAAAATTCTCTTTCATTAACTCAACATTAGGTAGAATTGCATTTTGAATTCTTTTAGCATATTTAATAGAATCTTTAATTTCATTATGTTGTTCCTCCAGTGTTATGTAGGCTGTTTGTATTTCATCAGTCGCTTTTGCAACTTCCAGCTCCAATTCTTTCTGTTTTTTCTCCAAAGATTGAGTTCTATACTTAATAACTCTCCAAACCAATAGTATTCCAATTATAATGTAGGCTAACCTTGCATACCAGGTTTTCCACCACGGCGGAGTAATGGTAAATTCATAAATAAAAGGTTCACTCCAATCGGAAAACGAACTTTTCCCTCTTATCATAAATTTATGTTTTCCTGGTGGAAGATTTCTATATTCAGCCCTAGTTTCAATTGAATTTCTCCATTTTTTATCCAATTTGTCTATTTTATATTCATAGTTTACATTTGATTGATTTTCCCATTTAATTCCATCAAAGAAAAATGTAATGTGATTATAGTCATAGGGAAGTTTTAGTTTATTGGGGTAATTATAACGACTATTTATACTAGTAAATTTAATTTGATCAAGTTCTATATCATTAACACTATAATTAATAGTATCTGAGTTTCTAAATTCTTGTAGATTCTTAAAATCAATTAGCTTATCATTTATATATATTTTATCAAGATTAATTTTTAAAGACCTATTTAATTTTTCTAATTCATTTAGATTTATTTTTAAAAATTCATTTTCGTCATTTTGGAGAAATAAAATATTTTTTCTGGTTAGAAAATAATTATTTTTTCCTGGAAAGTATATATAATTGTAATTGATAATATTGTGGGTTTCTACTCTATCTCCAATAAATTTCAATTCGTCTAAAGAATTTCGACTAGAAATAATTTTTCTCCCGTTGTTATCTTCAATAAAAAAACTTACATAATTATTTTTGAGCCCTTTTTTAATGCTATAATTTAAAAAATTATATCCATCAAAATTGAATAATCCTTCCGATGTTGATATCCAGTAATCTCCGCTTTCAAACTCAATAAATGAATTTATATTTGATGTATTTAGTCCTTCATTAGATCCAAAATAAGTTAAACTGTCATTATGAATTTTAGTTAATGAATTTTCATGTATTAACCATATATTTTTTGATTTGTCTTCATAAATATTTATG
>JAQXDK010000026.1 GCA_029251405.1 Flavobacteriales bacterium | reverse complement strand
ACTGTTACCGTATAATTCCCAGGTGCTAAATTCGTAGCTGTTGCCGTTGTCTGGCCTGCTCCATCATCCCACAAATACGTGTAATTTGGCGTGCCTCCTGATGCTGATACTGATATGCTACCATCCGCAGCTCCATTACACTGCGCATCCTGTATCTTTGTCGCTGTAGCTGTTAACACCGTTGGATCTATGATAGAAACTGCTGGTGATGTCGTAAATGAACATCCATTATCATCTGTTACTGTTACCGTATAATTCCCAGGTGCTAAATTCGTAGCTGTTGCCGTTGTCTGGCCTGCTCCATCATCCCACAAATACGTGTAATTTGGTGTGCCTCCTGATGCTGATACTGATATGCTACCGTCTGCAGCTCCATTACACTGCACATCCTGTACCTTTGTCGCTGTAGCTGTTAACGCCGTTGGCTCCGTAATTGACACTGCTGGTGATGTCGTAAACGAACATCCATTATCGTCTGTTACTGTTACCGTATAATTCCCAGGTGCTAAATTCGTAGCTGTTGCCGTTGTCTGCCCAGCACCATCATCCCACAAGTACGTGTAATCTGTAGCTACTGTTCCTCCAGCTCCAACAACAGAAATACTACCATCTGCAGCTCCATTACATTGCACATCCTGTACTTTTGTCGCTGCAGCTGTTAACGCCGTTGGTTCATTTATGGTTTCCGTAGCGATAACCGAACAAGAATTTCCATCTGTTACAGTTACATTAATAGCTCCTTGTGAAAAATTACTGGCTGTATTGGATCCTGAAACATCACCTGCAGTATTTTCACCGTTACTCCATAAATAAGAATATGGAAAATTCCCACCAGAAACTGTTACTGTAGCAGCTCCATCTGTAAGTCCATTACATGATATATCTGTTGTTGAAGTAATATTTGCTACTAAAGCGGGTGGATTTAAAAAATTTCTAACAAAGGATACATTACAATTATTAGCATCAATAATTGTTATTGTATAATTACCTACACCTAAAGATGGCACCGAATAACTTCCACCGTCAATAACAATTTCATCTCCAGCAGGATCTGCTGCTGCTGTTCCTGCCCAACTAACATTGTAAGGAGCTGTTCCTCCTGTTACTGTAATATCAACAGAACCATCGGTTCCTCCATTGCAACTGATTTCATTTTTTATATTAGTTTGAGATAAAATAGCTGGTTCATTTATCGTATTTGCATTAGCATTAAGAACACAACCATTATTGTCAGTAATAGTTACGTCGTAATCTCCTCCAGACAATCCAGTAATTTGGTAACTACCACCAGATATATTTATAGCATCGTTTTGAGATCCATTGGAAGGCCCCGTCCAACTAATGTCATAGGGTGCAGATCCGTTTTCAACAGTAAAGTCAATAACTCCATTCCCGTCTCCATTACATGCAATATGTGTTTTAGTATTTGTCTGAGATATAGCAATAGGATTTGTTATTGTAAAGGATTCTGTCTCTACACAGCCGCTTGCATCTGTTATTGTTACAGTGTAGTTATCGGCAGCTAAAGGGCTAATTAGAAAATTTTCGCCAGCATTATCAATTTCATCTCCCACAGGGTCCCCACTTGACCCACCTGTACCTAACCAGCTTAAGTTATATGGTGCTAACCCTCCACTAACAGTTATGGTAGAAGTTCCGTCGCTAGAAGTGGAGCAGATAGTTTGAGTTTCTGAAGTTGAAGAAGTAATTGCGGTTGGAGAATTTAATGCTATTGATTCCGTTCTAAAACATCCGTCATCGTCTGTAACAGTAACCGTATAATTTCCCGGAACTAACCCGGTAGCAGGATTGGATGTTTGAGCTAATCCATCGTCCCATAAATAACTAGAATAAACACCGGAACCACCCGAAGGGACTGCTGTAATTACACCTGAAGCTCCATCACAACCTTCAGAAGTGATTTCTAAATTTGGAATTATTTCGGTTGGTTGATCGATAGTGTAAGATTTTTGGGCGGTACAAGAGTTTATGTCTGTTACCGTAACAACATAAACACCAAGACCAATACCATTGATTACTCTATTTGTAGTCGAAGGTGTGTCATCCCAAGAATATGAATAACCACCAGATATACCCCCCGTAGCCTTAGAACTAATACTACCATCTGATGTGTAACTACAAAGCGGATTTGATTGACTAACACCAAAACCTGAGGTTTTAAATCTTAATTCTGGTGGAGAAGAAATTGAAACCGTTAACGTAACTTCGTCATATAAACCGCCACCAAGATCATTTCTAGTATCATAAACAGTTACTTGAAATGTACCTGCTGATTGACCAGTTATCGTTGTAACTGTTTCACCTTCATCACCATTACTCCACTCATAGTAATATGGCCCACCTGAACCGGAATTAACAGTAGCTCTAATTTGTCCATCAGAACCACCAAAACAACTAACCGCGTAATTCAAAGGAGGTCCATTGTACTGAAAGGTAGCTACAGTAACGTCCAATCCGTTACCTGAAACTTGAGTATTGTCATCAGTCCATTGAGCAATAAATTCAAGAGAAACGCTAGTGAGAATAAAAATTAAAAAAATTTTAAAAAACTTCATCAATTCAAGGTTATTACAAAACATATTAATACCAACATAACGTTAGAATTATTAAAAAGTTCCATTTAATTTGTGGAAAAATACCAATAATTGTTGAAAACCATCAAATAATAAGGGTAAAAATCGATAAACAACTGGTGAAACACCTAATTTTATGGATTAAAAATAAGAAATAATAGTTGATCTTTTTAATTTTTCAACGATTGAAGAACGAAATGTTAATAAAAATTCATGCGAATTTATTGGATTTATTTCGTTAGATGAATAATAAAATTCGTAACCATAAGTAATCATAATTTTGGATGACAAGTTAACTTTAAGTCTACTTTGGATTGCATCATCATTTTTAAGAGAGAGCCCCAGGGTAAGCAGGTTGTTGTACTCTAAATCTATAGCGAGTAGTAATAACGTATTGTTTTTTGAATACCTATTTAATAAAAGAGTGGGAGAAAACACAAAATTAGAAATATGAAATTTCCTGCCTAAAAGCAATGTAATACTGGACTCCGTTTTAGATAATTGACTATCTACCAAGTTTTTCCAATTATTTTCTAAAACATTAGTAGCACTAAGGCCAAAGAAATTATTTTTATTAGAGAATAATAGCCCTAATGAGAAGTCGGGGTTTATAAGAGCTGTTCTTGATTTATTAATAAGTGGATCATTGGATTGATGAGGGTTAAAAGTAGTAACGTCAACAGAGATTTGTTGAAGATTTAATGAAGTACCAAAAGAACATCTCAGTCTATCGTTACATAAAAAAGAATAAGAATAATTAACTGATAAAGTGGTTGAATTAAAAACCCCTGCTTTTTCGGAAAGAAATAAAGTTCCAATATTTGAAAAGGTAGAATTAGTTGAATTAAAAAAAATTGGCTTTTGGAAACCAGCTAGAAATACCCTAGGGGCGCCAATAAAACCAGACCATTGAATTTTATGATTAATAAAAAAATTACTTTTTAATGGTGAAGCTATTGAGGGATTTAAATAAACGGATGTTTCAAGAAAGTTGGAAAAAACAGGCTTTTGTTGAGATAAAAAACTTAACGGTAAAAAAAGATAGATAATAAAAAGTACTCTCACCTTAATAAAGTTATGAACCCTTGAAATAAATCATCGGAGGAGTTAGCGTCTGAATTAAAAATATAGTAATACGTTCCAGCGGGTAAGAAAGATCCATTTAGGGATCCGTCCCAATATTTAAAATTATTATACCCAATACTATTAAATATTAAAACCCCATTTTTATCAAATATTGAGACCTGACATTGTGGGTAATTTTCACTATTATCAACCACCCAAATATCATTAATACCATCATTATTAGGTGTTATTATATTATGAAAAACTAAGGGGTTTTTGACGAAAACTTTTAAACTGTCTTTATATGAACAACCATTAAATTCCTCCATAGTGAGTAGCAATTCAGTAGTTTCTCCGAGAGTTAAAACGGGGTTGTAAGAATTAGTACTATCAAAAAAATAATCCGGATACCAAACCGGGGTTCCTTGTCCAAAGGCATTTAACTGAAATTCAGAATTTGGAAAAGTATAGATATCATTACCTGCAGAAAAATAAGGTTTAACCCCACTACCTAAAATGTTTAAATTATAATTACAAACAGAATTCAAGACAAGTGAATCAATAGAAGAGTATCCGTTTACAAGCAAAAAATAAGAATGATTAGGCAAAAGATTATTAAGACTAAAAATGATTTCACTAGAACTTAAAGAACATGTCTCAATCAATTGAAAATTAGAAAAAATTGATTGATTTTCAAATGTAAAAACAAGTACTTCAATCGAGTTTTGAAAAATTATATTGGAATCTCCAGTACAAGAAATAGCATTAATTGAAAGTTCTGCATTACCTCCAAATTCATTAGTATTGAACTTATAAAATGTAGACTTAACAATATCAAAACAAGAAATAAGAGAATCAAAATTGACATTTAGAAAAGAACTAGTGCTGTTGGCATTAAGATTATTAGATGTTAGTAACTGATCAAAACAAAGTTGCTCAGCATTTTCAAATAAATTACTTGGGTGTGTTTGAGAATAAAAGTTAGATAAAGAAATATTTAATAAAAAAAATAGACTTAAAATAAATTTCATCATCATTAGATACTTTCTAGAGTTTAAAATACTAATTAACATAAAAGTTTAAAATTTAGGTAACCCTGGCCAAATATATTTCTTTAGCTAAATCAATAGCATTTTTGAAAGATTGATGGTTTGCTTTATTTTTTCCAGCTATTTCATAAGCAGTACCGTGGTCTGGTGAAGTTCTAACAAAAGGTAACCCAGCAGTAAAGTTGATTCCCTGATTTTGACTTAATATTTTAAAAGGAATAAGACCTTGGTCGTGATACATTCCTAGTATACCATCATAAAGATGATGTTTTCCGCTAGCAAAAAAACCATCTGCAGGGAATGGGCCAGAAATATTTACATTATCTAAAGAATTTATAATTGGGTTTATCAAGTTTATTTCTTCATTGCCAATTAAACCTTTGTCTCCAGCATGAGGATTAAGAGCCAATAAAGCAATTCTTGGATTATTTATAGTAAAATCACTTTTTAAAGTTTCATTTAATAAATTAATTTTACTGATTATCTTTTTTTCTGTTAAAGCCTCTGAAATTCCTTTAACAGCAATATGATTAGTTACGATACCTATTCTTAATTTTTCTTTCACCATTAACATTAATGATTGTTTTTTATTAGCAATACTGGTGAAAAACTCAGTATGACCATGAAAAGAAAAACTATTATTTTGGATGGTATTTTTATCAATCGGAGCTGTAACTATACAGTTAATTGAATTATTCAAAATATCTTTTGATGCTTCAGCAATAGATCTATAAGCTAGTTCCCCAGTTTTTTTACTTGGGAATCCAGGAGATAATTGAAATCTTTCATAATCTATCGAGATAATATTGAATTTACCACATTCTGCATTTGAAACTGCATCAATAATATTAAGATCTAGAGTGAAATTTAAATTTTTTAAATAGTATTGAATAACGTCAACAGGTGAATAGACTATGAAAATAGTATCTCTTATTGATTTGGTTTCTAAAAATGTTTTAATAATTATCTCAGGGCCTACTCCATTAGCGTCTCCTAAAGTAATACCAACTTTTATTGTGTTTTTCATTTTGAATAATTATCTGTAAAAATACTACAATAACTATTTAAATATTAATCATATGTAATAGATTACATTGGTTTTCAGTAATTTTACAATATCATGTTAGGTAAATTTCTTCATATTGTAATACTATTGGTTCCTATTACAATTTTAGGTTCTCATAATAGAGGAGGTGAAATCACATATAAACATATTGCTGGATTGACCTATGAATTTACCATTACAACTTGTACTGACTTAGGTTCTTCAACTGGAGCTGATAGACCGGAACTGTATTTAGATTTTGATTTGGGGGCTCCTTATGGTCAAAGGGATACGCTTTTGCGAGTTTCTCAACAACCTTTGTCATTCAATCATCAAAAAAATATTTATGTTGGAGTTCATACATTTACATCTTCAGGAACACATAGGATATCCATGGAAGATCCTAATAGAAATGCCGGTATTTTAAATATTTGGCCTGGAGGGAATAGTGACGATGTCGTTTTTGCATTAGAGTCGATTTTAATAATTTCCCCTGTTTTAGGAGTTTCTAATGGAAATACCTCCGTCCAATTTTCAGATTGCCCTTGCCCTGCTATTGGATGTGTAAATAAACCATATTGTTACAATCCTATGGGATATGATCCAGATGGTGATTCACTATCATATGAATTAGAAATTCCACTAGGTACAGGGGCAAATCCTCTAATTTTAGGTAATTATTATGTTTTTCCTGATGCTATTGGTGGTGGTAGTTTAACTATTGACCCCGTTTACGGAACTGTTTGCTGGAATAATCCTATGGTAGTTGGAGAATTTAATATTACTATTAAAATTTCTGAATGGAGAAACGGATATTTAAGAGGTTCTGTATTAAGAGACGTTCAGTTAACCATTAAAAATAATTGTAACAATGATCCCCCGTCTATTAGCTCTATTAACGATACTTGTGTCGAAGCAGGTAATAGCCTAAATATAAATATTCAAGGAACAGACTCTAACTTAGACTTTGTTTCTTTGTTAGTTTCTGGATTACCATTTAATTTAAGTAATTCTCCTGCTACATTTTCATCTGTTGCCACAAGTGGTTTAGCTAATGGGATTTTCCAATGGGCTACAACTTGCAGTCATATACAAAATTCTTCTTATCCTATATTAGTTGAATTAGAAGATAATGGGCAACCTGTTCTTTCAGACTACGAGTCATTTAATATAAAAGTGAGGCCTCCTAAAGTAACCGGTTTGGAGGTTCAATCTATAGGTAATAGTAATTTTTTAATTTGGGACAAAGCATTTTGTTCAAATGCATTAGGATACAATATTTATAAAAAATCCAGTACCATAAATATCAACGAGGATTGCTGTGACTCTCCTGATTTATACTCTTATGGGGTAACGCTAATTCACCAAACCAATTCAATTAGTGATACGTCTTTTATAGATTCAGATAATTTGGTTTTAGGGAATAACTACTGCTATTTTATTACAAGTATTTATGATTTCGGATTACTGGAGAGCTGCCCATCTGATACTT
The DNA here is from genome assembly GCA_029251405.1 of Flavobacteriales bacterium. Lineage (GTDB taxonomy): Bacteria > Bacteroidota > Bacteroidia > Flavobacteriales_D > Parvicellaceae > MED-G20. The sequence goes on along the minus strand of JAQXDK010000026.1, from coordinate 38,418 downwards.
CATGTAGCACCTTAAAAAAAGAAGTTCCCATAATAACAAACGTTAGTGTATTAAATACCGACTCTTTATTGGGTGTAGATTCTCTTTTTTGGATTGCTCCTACTGAGTTGGATACGAACCAGTACCAAGGGCCTTACCATTATGAAGTAACTGACGAAAATCTAAATTTAATTCACCAGTTTCCTAACTCAAACTATTTATACCAATTGCCGTCAAGTTATTTGGTAAGTAATATTAATACAACAGATACCAACAGAATTTATAAAATCGGATTGTATTATAGCTATTTCAATAATGACAGTCTTATTGGTTTCAGTAACTCCCCAAGCAGTATTCATGCATTAACCGTTCCAAATGATAATCAAATTGAGTTGTTTTGGTCAGAAAATGTTCCGTGGATAAATTATAAATACAACATATACAGAGGGGATTCTTCAAATGGTATATTTCAATTTATAGACTCTTCTATTAACTACTACTACATAGACACTGGGCTGTTCAACCAAAAAAAGTACTGTTATTACATAGAATCTTATGGAAGTTACCAAGACAGCAGTATTTTTAAACCTTTAATTAATGCTTCACAGATAGTTTGTGACGTACCTTTTGACTTCACTCCACCTTGTCCCCCGCAAATAGAAATTTTAGGAGATTGCGAAAATGAAGTGAATCTGCTTAATTGGACCAATCCAAACAACAGCTGTTCTGACGATGCTGTTTCTTATTCGCTTTATTTCCAACCCTTTTTAGATAGTAATTTTAATCTCATAAATAATTTTAACGACATCAATGACACCTCCTTCGAACACCAGTCACAATATAACGGTATCAACTCAGTTGCTGGATGTTACTACGTAACTGCAACAGATTCTTTAATATACAGCAACGAAAGCTTTCCAAGTGATACGGTTTGTTTTGATAATTGTCCAAGATATCTTTTTCCAAATATTTTTACTCCAAATAAAGACAACAATAACGATTATTTTCAAGCGATACTACCGATTAAATATATAGATGAAATAGAACTAAATATTCTCAATAGATGGGGAGAAATTGTTTTCAATTCTTCAGATCCTGAATTTAAATGGGACGGTACGCACCAAGAAACTTTGTTGGAATGCCCCAGTGGCACCTACTACTTTCAGTGTCTGATAAATTCTATTAGATTTTTTGGGATTGAAACACTGGAATTAAACGGCCATTTACAACTTATCAGAGATATTAATACAAATAACAAATAAATATGTTTACAGGAATTGTAGAAAGTGTTGGTAATATAAAAGCCATAGAAATTGAAGGTGATAACCATCACTTCACGATATCTTCAAAAATATCCAAAGAGCTGAAAATAGATCAAAGTGTATCACACAACGGTGTATGCTTAACGGTGATCTCTCAAAATAATAGTGAACATGTAGTAACAGCTATCCATGAGACCATTCAAAAAACCAATATGGGGAATCTAGAAGTTGGGCAATTACTGAACCTTGAGAGGTGCCTGAAAATTGGCGATCGATTGGATGGACATATGGTGCAAGGGCATATTGATGATACTATAGAATGTTCGGAAATTTCAGAAGAAAATGGCAGTTGGAGGATTCGTTTTAAATCTAAAAACATTAACGATAGACTTATAGTTAGTAAAGGGTCTCTTTGTTTAAACGGGGTTAGTTTAACTGTTGCTAATTCAGGAAAAGGTTTCGTAGAAGTAGCTATAATTCCTTACACTTATGAAAACACAAACTTTAGAAAATTAAAAATAGGAGAATTTGTTAATATAGAATATGATATTTTAGGAAAGTATATTTTAAAAAATATTAAGCATTGATTATAAATCAACAATTATTGTGATATCTACATTAGGCCACAATATATTCTTTCCATCTGGTCCAGTATGTTGTTCTAAACAAACTTCATTAAGTGCGTCTAGTGAAGATTGTGCTCCCCAATTCAATACATCTATAGCTGTTTTGATGTAAATTTCTTTTGTAGTTTGATCCATTTCCCATGAAAAAGATTTTTGGACTTCTACATTATTCATATTAATAGCTAGTAATCCAGTTCCATTATTATCTAAGGATATTATTTTTCCAGTAATATTATCAGTATTAACCATTGTTTTAAAAAAAGAATTTACAATTTTATAATCTCTTATAGTATCGTTAGTACTTGTAGAATTAACTGGGATTTCAAAGGTAACTCCTGAAACAGCAGTATTTAAGTTGGTACTTTCTGTAAACCCCTTTACTACTGCAGATTTAAATGCTCCTCCGACTTGTGCTTTTGCTGTATGCTTGAAAGCCGTCCATTTGATAAGAACTTCACCTAAGGTATAGACATAATCTTGTTTTTCGGTTAGCTGTTTCTCTTCAGGCTCATTTATAGATTCTGATTTTACTGGTGCTGAACAACTAACAAAAAAGAATAACTGGATAATTACAAATAGATTTTTCATGATTCGAAATTAATTAATACATTGTTTTTTTCAACTGTTTGTTGAGGTTTTACTTTAATTTCTTTAATAATACCATCAACTGGTGAAGAAAGTATATTTTCCATTTTCATAGCTTCTAAAATTATTAACGCCTCACCTTTTTTAATTTGGTCACCTACTTTTACCATCAATTTTAGAATAAGCCCGGGCATTGGTGCTTTTAAAATATTAATATTTTGTTGCGATTTTTTGTTAATGCCTAATTTCTCAATAGTTTTTTCTACAGACTTTACAATTCTAATAGTTGATATATTACCATTTATTTTAATTACGAATGACTGGTCCTTATTGTTTTTTTTAAGTATTTTACATTGAAATTTTCGAGAACCTTTTTGAAGAATTATTTCTTTTTTTTCGTAATTAATTTCTAAAACTTCGAATTCATTAAGCTTGTATTTACTTAAATCTGATTGAAATTCTCCGTTTAATACGCCTTTTATCATAACATTTGAATAAAGTAAATTTACAATTATTATCTTCTTAATTAAATAAATTATTGTAATGAATATTAATAAAAAATAATGAGTGGCATATACATACATATTCCCTTTTGTAAGCAAGCTTGCCATTATTGTGATTTTCATTTTAGCACCTCACTAAAGTCTAAAACAACGCTAGTAAATTACATTACTAAAGAAATTGAATTAAGAAAAAAGGAATTTCCAAATAATATAAATAGCTTATATTTAGGAGGAGGCACCCCGTCTTTATTAACAAATAATGAATTATCAATTATTTTTAATTCCCTAAAACAAGTGATAGATATTTCATCTTTAAAAGAAGTAACAATAGAAGTAAATCCAGAAGATGTTAACAGGGAAAAACTAAATTTTTTAAAATCAATTGGAGTGAATCGTTTAAGTATAGGTGTCCAGTCTACAAACGATAAGGTACTAAAATGGATGAATAGGATTCATGATAAACAACAAGTATTATTAAGTTTAAAGCTAGCAAAGGAATATGAATTTGAGAATTTTAGTATTGATTTTATATATGGGACACCTCCATTTTTAAATCGAGATTATGAAAAGGAAATATCTACTTTAATAGAACATTTGCCATCTCATATTTCCTCCTATCATTTAACAATAGAAAAAGGTACTTACTTTGGGCATTTAGAAAATAAAAAAGAATTGGAAAATATTGAAGATCAAAAAAGTGAGCAGGAGTTTTTATGGCTTTCTAAAAGATTAGAATCTTCAGGATATAACCATTATGAAATTTCTAACTTCTCTCTAGCAGGAAAACAATCTTTTCATAATTCTAACTATTGGAAACAACTCCCCTATATCGGTTTTGGCCCTGGTGCTCATTCTTTTCTAAAAGGAAAGAGAAGATGGAATGTTTCTAATAATGCACAATACATTAAGAGAGTTGGCACCAAGGAATCATACTTTGAGGATGAAAAACTATCAAGTCTTGACTTAGTAAATGAAACAATAATGTTAGGCTTAAGGACTAAAGATGGTTTTGATTTAGATAAAATCTACAGTAATTTAAGTAGGAATAAACAAAAAATATTGAATACTAAAATCCAGAAATTAATTCAGGAAGATTTATTAACTCTGAAAGAAAATAATATTTTTATGAATAAAAAGAAATGGTTGTTATCTGAATACGCAGCTCGAGAATTATTTACTGTTTAGAATATGAAAATGGAACTAAATAACGAAACATTAGAGGTTGACTTCAATAACCCTATTGACTTATCCTTAACATCTAGAGTGAAAAATGGTTTTAAAGCATGGTATGTGGATGAAATCACTATTAATACCATTAGAAATGAAGAATTTGTTGGTAGTGTCAATGAGGGTGGAGCAGTGAATTTTAGAGAAGTTTTAATAAACCCACATGGAAATATGACTCACACAGAGTCAGTAGGACACATAAGCAGTGAAAAAATTTACGTTAATGATATTCTTAAAAGATTCCATTTTATTGCCCAGGTTATTACCATCGTTCCTACTAAAGAAATTAAGACCAATGCAAATGGTCAGCAGGAAGTAAATTATACCATAGAATTAGAGCAGCTCAAAAATAAAATATTACCAAACACAGAAGCAGTAATTCTTAGAACCCAGGAAAATTATGAAGTATTAGCTCAGAAAATATATCATAACACCAATTGGCCATTTTTAAAAAAAGAAGCAGCTGCATATATTAGAGAAATGGGAGTTTTTCATCTATTAATTGACCAACCTTCGGTAGATAAAGAATTTGATGATGGAAAGCTACTTGCCCATAAAGCGTTCTGGAATTACCCCAATGAAATAGACGAAAAAAGGACTATTACTGAGCTTATTGGAGTACCAGATAATGTAGCTGATGGGAAATATCTCTTGAATCTGTCAATGGCAAATATTGAAAATGATGCGTCTCCGTCAAGACCTGTTATTTACAAAATAAATTGAAACAAAATTTTGTAAATAAGTCAATAAGAGTAATTTTATTTTAAATAAAAGGATGAAACTTGACTTAATAGACTTAAAAATACTAAAATCTCTTCAAAATAATAGTAAAATTACTAACATTGAATTGAGTAAAGTAATAGGTCTTTCAGCTGCTCCAACATTAGGTAGGGTTCAAAAACTTGAAAAGGCTGGAGTTCTAAAAAGCTATCATGCCGTTATAAATAATACAAAATTGGGGTTGGGTTTTACTGCCCTTATTCACTTATCTCTTGTAAAGCAAAAAACAGGAGCTGTTGCCAGTTTTTTAGAACAAATACAAACCATCCATGAAGTTCAAGAATGCCTACAACTTACCGGGAAATTTGACTACCAATTAAGAGTAATTACTAATGATATTCCATCTTTTGAGAAAATACTGGAAGAAAAATTAGGTTTAATTGAAGAAATTGGACAATTACAAACTTCTGTAGTAATCGCTGTTAAAAAAAATTCCAGAATAGCTCCATTAAATTATAAAAAAGAAATAATATTATAAAACTAGTTTTATAGAAAACATTAAACTTCTTCCTGGAGAAGAAATTCCAGATCCAAATGTTTTGTAGTGAATATCTAAAAGATTACAACCTCGAACATTAAATACGATATTATCATTATACTTATAATTTAACTGAGTATCTATTACCCACCAACTTGGGTACCCGGCTGGCGTGGCCTCTTCTTGATTATCAACATTTCCAGAGCCAAAGTCTTTAAGTTGTTTATTGCCATTGAATAAAGTAACCACAGAGTATTGAAATTTTTTGAGAGAGTAGCTGAAATTAATTTTGCCAAAGATTGGTGGAATATGTCCTAAAGGAAGATTGGTAGCAATAGTCTTTCCTTTTGTATAGCATATACTTGACACTAGCTTTAACTTGGTAAAAATCATGGCTTCTAATGAGGCAGTAGCTCCTGTAACTAAAGAGTTTGGTCCGTTTTGATTCGCTAAAATTGAATAATTAATACCATCCACATTATAAATATTACTACCGTCTAATTCCAATGGCGCTTTAATAACCGTATTTTCTAAAATGGTGATAAAAGCTGAAGAACTAAATGCTAATGAAAGGTTAACTAAGTCTAATTTTTTACTTATTCCTAAAGAAGTATTGTAAGCGTATTCAGGAATTAAGTTATTATTAGGTACTGTAATACTGTTATCTTTTATGAAAGTTTTACCTAAGTCATCAATATTAGGAGCTCTAAATCCAGTGCTTAATTCAAGTAAGATTTTTGTGCTTTTACTGGGGTAAAGAATGGTATTTAAAGATCCATTAATAGAATGTTTATTAATTTTAAAGGTCCTATGTAGTAATGGTACAGAATAATTACTTGAATAAGAAGCAAATACATCATTCCAAGTATAGCGCACTCCTCCAATAATAGAATAATTTGATTTTTTAATATTTAAATTCGCAAAAATAGCTGGGAAAAAAGTTTGGGCACCAGCATCAGGATATCTTGAATCAATAATAGTTAAAGAAGAATCTTTAATATTTAAAGAAAAGGCATTACTATTTACATTATTGAAATAAAGTTCTGCACCATAAACAAGTGTAGAGCGCAATTTTAATTTTTTTGAAAATTGAACATTTGCGCCAAAAATATTTACTTGCTCCAGTTGGTTTTTTTCCCTGAGGCTATTAAACCTTCTCGTTATTCTCGATTCTTCTATAAACTGATGGGATAAGTTTGCGTTGAAAAAATCGAAGATGGAAGATGCTGATTTTGAAGAATACTCCATCATATTAAAGACTCTTTTCTGAGGTCCATAATTCCATTTGCTAAACTGAGGGCTTTCCGTACTATCTGTATTATTAAGCTGGTCGCATCTGGCTAAACTTGAAGAATTACTAAATTGAGAATTGATTAATAATGTAGATTTTGGGTTAATTTTAAAGAGTATTTTATTCATTAAATCTATTTGATTGTAACCAAAGCCTACTTGAACACTTGGAGTGCTATTAGGTACTATTGAATCTTGAAAATTAAACGTATTAACGTTAAAAGAATTTAAGCCCCAATTTGAAAAACCATGAAGCCTGTTTTGTCCCATAGACACATCTCCAAAACGTTTATAACTAATCGAGGTTAAAGAAGCAATGTTGGATTTAGCAAGACTAAAATCTATATGATTTGAAACTTCTTGACAAGCACTGTTCAATCTTGCAAAATAGATTCCAGAAAATTTTGTACTATCTAAAGAATTTAATAACGGTGTTTTTGTTCTGTAATGAACCACTCCCCCAATTGCATCACTACCATAGGTAACAGCAGATGGTCCAAAAATTACGTCACAATTTTCTATTATAAATGGATCTATAGTTAAACTATTTTGTAAATGACCTCCTCTATATATAGCGTTATTCATCCTAACTCCATCCACTATTAAAAGAACTCTATTCGCCTCAAAACCACGTAAAATTGGACTCCCACCTGCGAAACTACTTTTTTGGATGGTGACAGAGGGAGACAATAACAATAACTCTGCACTAGTGGCTGTGTTTGAATTTTGGATTTGTTGTTGATTTATAACTTGATGATTTAATTCATTGAAACCACTAGGTAAAAAAGACTTTTTAATAGCGCTTGTTTCAAAAATTGGAAGAGCATTGGTGATCGATGTCGTAATTATAAACTCATAACTATTTTCTTTTAAACTACTGTACGATTTAGAGATAATGGTATCATTAAAAACTACGGATATAGAATCAAAGTTTGGAAATAATCTAGAATTAAATTTACTTTTTTTTGAAAAATAAAAGGTGTCTTTTTTAACCTCATTGGAAACGATAACTTGAGAAAGTTTCACAGTACTCCCAAACTCGTTTTTGAAAGATATCACTTGCCCAGTGGGCTGTAATAAAATGAGAAAATGAAATATTATATATATATATATTTTTAAATGCTCAATCAATCGTATAAAGATTGTAAGATTTTTATGGAATTTAACTTGTCAGTATTTATTAAATCGTGATAATTCATATATCTTAATAATGTCTCCATAATTAATCTTCTGTTTAAAGTACTTATTTCAAAGGAAAATACATTATCAATTTTCGTGCCTAATAATTGGTGGAAGATTTCATATGGGAAATTTTCATCTATAGAATTATCTATAGTAGCGGCAAATCTGCCATCTGATACAATAAAAAAAGGAGTTGTACTAGAATAGTTGTTTATTGGCTGAACACCAAAATGGTGTAATATTTCTTTAATAACAAAGACTCCAAAAACTGGGTTGAACTTCTTATTTTCAAATGATAAAATCATGGTTTTTAGAACAGAAAATAAATATTCATTTTTATCTTCTTTGTGAATAACCTTGTTTAAAATTTCTGTTATTAAAAGCGCATAACCTGTTTTTCTTATGTCGCTTATTATATCCAAAATTGGTAGAACCATCTCGGGCTTAGACCCACGATTAATTTTTTTTTCTGGATTATAAGCAGTGGAAAATTCTATAAAATGAAAAGGTTGAAATAAGAAAGATTTATTCTTCTTAGAAGAAATTGAAAATATAAAACTTACCCTGCCAAATTGTTTTGTGAATAATTCTGCAATTAATGAATTGTGATTTATCTTAGTAGACCTTAAATAAAGTCCTTCAACTCTCTGACTCATAGCTAGGGAATGAAATAATAAAATGAGCTCCAAATTGTGAGTCAGTAAGCGAAATAGTTGCTTTATGACTAAGTAAAATTTGCCAAACTAAGGCTAAACCAAGACCCTTTCCTTTGGATTTGGTGGTGAACTGTGGTTCGAATATTTTTGGTTGAATTTCTTTAAGAACCCCTGGTCCGCTATCTTTAAAATAAACGCATAGAAACTTCTTATTCAATAAAATATCAATGGTAATACTACCTTCCGCATTCATAGCTTCTAGACTATTTTGAATCAAATTATTAAATACTCTAATTAGTTGATTTTCGTCTCCAAGGATATTGGCTGTTGTTAAGTCAGATGAATTTATATGAAATTTAACCTTTTTCTCGTGCTTAAAGAGGCTGACAATTTTATCAATTATAACGAGTAGATCTATTTCTCTCATATTTCCTTTAGGCAACTCTGCATAGTTGGAAAACTCGTCTGAAATTTCAGTTAGTAAATTAATTTGCTGAATCATATTATTTTGAAAATCTTTGATTGTTTGTTTATCTTTCTTTTTTGCTGTTTCTAATGAACGAGACAAATGTTGAACACTCAATTTCATAGGTGTTAGAGGGTTTTTTATTTCATGTGCAACCTGTTTTGCCATTTCTCTCCAAGCAGACTGCCTTTCATTTTGAGCAAGTTTTTCTTTACTCAACTCTAATTTTGTAAGCATTTCATTATATGCTGCGACTAAAACTCCAATTTCATCATTACTTTTCCACTTTAAGCGCTCATTATTTTCACCAATCTCTACGTTTTTAATCTTCTGACTTATAGATGCAATAGATTTAGTAATGTAAGTCGAAAGAAAATATGCGATAATACCAGCTCCGATAAAAAGTAAGAGAAATATTTTAAGTAATTTTTCTAAAAAAAGCCAGAGCTCTGTTTTGTCTGAATAATTGGAAGGATTGTAGAAAATTTTAATGATTAGCATTTTCTCTTTTAAGTTGTTGTAAGCATAAGAATAGGAGTTAATAACACCCAAGTTGCTTGTTTCTGTTAAACTACCTGATTTGCTATTTATAAGTGATTGAACAACATCTATATTTAAAGAATTTATAGAAAGTTTTTCTTTTAAAAGGCTGTCTTGGGTATTTATTAATATATCTCCTGATAAATTATAAATAATAATAGGGAGATTATTTACATCCGAAATCTCTCGAACTTTGTAGTCAAACTCTTTTGTTATAAACTCATGGACTTGATTGGGAGATAAATCATTCAAGAAATATTGTAAAGAACTTGTAACAGTTTTTTCTTTTCTAATTAATCTTTGATGATGATATTGTGAGTTTTGATCCTTAAAAAAATAAAAGGTAGTGATTCCAATTATTACCAAAGAGGAGGCAATCAAAGCCAATATGGAAATGTAAAATCTATTTTTGAGTGAGGAATAATACCAGTGCATCCATAGTAAATTTATGGAAAAGTTTAAAAGAAAAAATAAAGTGAGGGATTATCCACCCAAAGCCTCAGCTCCAGCTACAATTTCTAGGATTTCGTTGGTAATTGCAGCTTGTCTTGCTTTATTATAGAACAACTTCAAATCGTTTTTCATTTCATTAGCATTGTCAGTTGCTTTATGCATTGCCGTCATTCTAGCCCCATGTTCAGAGGCAAAAGAGTCTAAGAGGGCTTTGTAAAGTTGGATTTTTAAAGACTGGGGGATTAAGTCGTTTAAAATTTCTTCTTTATCTGGTTCAAATATATAATCGATATTAGTAGTGTTTTCACTTTCTGGAGCAACTACAGGTAGAAAAGCTTCATTTTCTACAGTTTGTACAGCTGCATTTTTGAAAGAATTATAAACTAAATAAGCCTTATCAAAATGATTGTTTTTAAAAGCATTAATTATTTTAGAAGTTATTTCTAAAGAATTTTCATAGCTTAAATCATCCCAAATTTTTTGTGCATCAACGGGTAAACTGTCTATTTTATTTAGTAAATCTGATTTTTTAAAAGCGTCGTTTACTTTTTTACCAACTGTTAAAATAGAATAGTTATTATCAGGATGGTTTGCAACAGTTTTCTTTACCTCTTTAATAATGTTGTTATTAAACCCCCCACAAAGACCACGATTGGACGAAAATGCGATAAGTAGTATTCTTTTTCCATCATTATTAGACATCATAGGATGGTCTGAATTATCCAAAGAAGACGAAACATTAACTAGAATATCATTGAATTTTTTTGCATAAGGCCTCATTTGAACAATTGCATCCTGTGCTCTTTTTAATTTAGCAGCAGAAACCATTTTCATTGCAGAAGTAATCTGCATGGTGGACTCTACGGAAGTAATTCTTGTTCGTATTTCTTTAAGATTGGCCATAAAAATTTATGCTTTATAATTCTTAGACATATCAGCAACAACTTTTTTAATTAAATCTGTTACCTCATCGGTAATTTTACCTGACTTAAGTACATCTAATTCTGCTCTATGTTTGGATCTCATGTAATCTAAAAAGTTAGATTGAAACTCTCTAATTTTTGCAGTTGGTATGTCTAATAAAATTCCTGTTGATCCACAATAAATAATAGCAACCTGCTCTTCCACCGGCATAGGAGATCCTTCATTTTGCTTTAGGATTTCAACATTTCTAGCTCCTTTATCCAAAACAGCCATAGTAGCTGGATCTAGATCAGAACCAAATTTTGAAAAAGCTTCTAACTCTCTGTACTGGGCTTGATCCAATTTCAAAGTTCCAGATACTTTTTTCATAGATTTTATTTGAGCAGATCCACCAACTCGAGAAACAGATATACCTACGTTTATTGCAGGTCTTATTCCAGCGTTAAACAAATCAGCTTCTAGGAAAATTTGACCATCTGTGATAGAAATTACGTTAGTAGGAATATATGCAGAAACATCTCCCGCTTGCGTTTCAATGATTGGAAGTGCAGTTAAAGACCCACCACCTTTTACCTTGCCTTTTAAGGAATCTGGTAAGTCATTCATTTTTTGAGCAATCTCATCGGAGTTGTTGATTTTTGCAGCTCTTTCTAATAATCTGGAATGTAAATAAAATACATCACCAGGATAAGCCTCTCTACCTGGAGGACGTCTTAATAGTAATGAGACCTCTCTATAAGCCACAGCTTGCTTAGATAAATCATCAAATATAATTAAGGCAGGTCTTCCTGTGTCTCTAAAATATTCTCCAATTGCAGCTCCAGTAAAAGGCGCATAAAATTGCATTGGTGCAGAATCTGAAGCATTTGCTGCTACTATTACTGTGTAATCCATAGCACCTGCTTCCTCTAATTTTCTTACAATTCCAGCAATTGTTGACCCCTTTTGGCCTATTGCAACATAAATACAAAAAACAGGTTCTCCTCTGTCATAAAATTCCTTCTGGTTAATTATTGTATCAATACAAACCGTTGTTTTTCCTGTTTGACGATCGCCAATAACTAGCTCTCTCTGGCCTCTGCCAACTGGGATCATTGCGTCAATAGCTTTAACTCCTGTTTGAAGCGGTTCATTTACTGGTTGTCTGTAGATAACACCAGGTGCTTTTCTTTCAATGGGCATTTCAAAAAGCTCTCCTTCAATAGGTCCTTTTCCATCTATCGGCTGGCCTAAAGTATCTACTACTCTTCCAAGCATTTTTTCACCAACCTTAATAGATGCAATGGTATTGGTTCTTTTAACGGTATCGCCTTCCTTAATGTCGTTAGAAGCTCCTAACAATACAGCCCCTACATTATCTTCTTCCAAGTTTAATGCAATTCCTTGAAGACCATTATTAAACTCTATAAGTTCGCCATATTGAACGCTTCCAAGACCATATATTCTTGCAATTCCGTCTCCTATTTGAAGAACAGTACCTACTTCTTCAAGCTGAGCTTCAGACTTAAATCCTGATAATTGTTCTCTTAAAATTGCTGAAACTTCTGCTGGTTTTATTTCTGCCATTTTTTTAATTTTTATAAATCTTTAATGAAAAGATTTTTATTGTAGTTGTTTTTTAAATTCTTTAATTGTGTTTTGACACTATTATCTAATTGGTAGTCACCTATATTTATAATTGACCCACCTATGATTTCTGGATTAACTTTTTCTTCTAATTCCACATCAAAATCAGTATTTCTTTTAACCAATTCAATAATTTTATCTCTAGTTGATTTCTCTACAGCAACTGCAGTAATTACATTAGCAGATATTATTTTATTGTGTGATTTATATAAGCCAATGAAGTTTTTAGTAATTAAATGAAGCAAATACTCTCTTTTCTTTTTGGTAATAATTTCTATGAAAAGTAGGGCTAAAGGAGACAATTTTTTAGAAAAAATAGAGTTAATAACTGATAATTTTTTATCGGTATTAATAATAGGGCTTTTCAACATTAATATAAAATCACTATTTTCTAAACACACTTTATCTAATAACACTAAATCTTGATAAGTGTTTTCTAACTTACCTTGTTCTATTGCTAGATCCAGTAAAGCTTTTGCATATCTTTTAGTAATTTTAGAAGCTATCATAAATTAATTCATGTAATTTTTAAGGTCTGCTTCAATCAGTTTTTTTTGGCTTTTGCCATCTTTTAGTTCTGATTTAATTATTTTTTCTGCCATTTGAATAGAAATATCAGCTATCTCATTTTTTAATTCTGTCATAGCTTTCATTTTCTCATTCTTAATCTGTTTCTTTGCTGAGGAAATTATTTTTTCAGCTTCCTCTGATGCCTTACTTTTAGCTTCGGCTATTGTTTGATCTTTAATCTCTCTTGCTTCCTTAATTATTGAGTCTCTTTCAACTCTAGCTTCACTTAATATTTTATCATTATCAGCTGTAAGTTGTTCCATCTCCTTTTTTGCATTTTCTGCTGAAGAAAGAGCTTCTTTAATAGAATTATTTCTATCATCTACCGCTTTTAATATAGGTTTCCATGCAAACTTCTTTAAAATTAAAAGAAGTAGAATGAAAATAACTACTGTCCAAAACATTAAACCTATTGCTGGTGTTACCAGTTGCATTGAATCCATTGTGTAAATTTAGTTATAAAATAGCGCTGAAGCCAAACGCTTCAGCGTCTATTTAAATTTATAATTAGTAAAATTAGCCTTGTAACAAAGCTACAACAACACCAAATAGTGCAACACCTTCTACAAGTGCAGCTGCTATAATCATGTTGGTTTGAATCATACTAGAATGTTCCGGCTGTCTTGCCATAGATTCAAGTGCTGATCCACCAATTCTACCAATTCCAATTCCTGCACCAATCGCTGCTAAACCTGCTCCGATTGCTGCTATTCCTGTAATTGTTGCCATTTTTCTTTCTTTTTTTTGGTTAAACAATATTTTAATGATGTTCCACAGTAGCTAACCCTATAAATAGAGAAGTTAACAATGTGAAAATGTAAGCTTGTAAAAATGCGACTAATACCTCAATTAAATCCATAAATAAAACAAAGACGACAGCTACTGGAGATAAACTCCAAGCTGCTACATCTCCAAGACCGCTTTGTGCCATAAAAATTAAAGATATAAGACTTAGTATAATAATGTGCCCAGCAGAAATATTTGCAAATAATCGAATCATTAGGGCAAATGGTTTTGTGAAAATACCAACAATTTCAATGGGAATCATGATTGGCATTAGCGCCAAAGGAACACCTGGAGGGTTAAATATATGGCCCCAATAAGATTTGTTTCCAGAAAGATTGGTAACAATAAGGGTAATAAATGATAGAACTAATGTGATGGCAATATTTCCAGTAACATTAGCAGATCCAGGAAGTAACCCCAAAAGATTGTTGATCAATATAAAAAAGAACAACGTTAACAAATATGGTAAAAATTTGTTATAGTTTTTTCCAATATTTGGTTTTACTATATCATCTCTTACGAATAATACTAATGGTTCTAAAAATGACAATAAACCAGATGGTGCACCATTATTTTTTTTTGCTTTTAACCCAGAAACAACAAAAAGTAGCAATAATAAAATTAGCCCAATGAGCATGGATGCAACGTTTTTAGTTATTGAAACATCTAAAGGAATAGTGGCGTTTGTAACATGGTGATGTTCGTCAAATTGAGCAGTTAATTCTCCATTATTCAACAAATAAATTTTACCGTGAAAATTAACAAATTTATTTCCCTTATTTTCAACTACATGATGGCCGTCTTCATTGTGATGAAATTCACTAGACATAAAAACATGCAAGGTGTTTGTATATAATATAATAGGTAAAGCTATTGTAAAAGAATTTTCACCTTCTCCCCAAAAATGCCATTCGTGGGAATCAGAAATATGATGCATTATTGATGGAACTGGATTGTAAGTTTCCGTCTTTTCTTCAATAGATTTACTTGCGTAAGATGTGGTTGTCATTAACGCAAAAAACGCGAATGTAAATAAAGATTTTTGGAGTGAAAATGTGAACATTTTACTATCTAGAATTTAAAATTCGGCCAAAAATAATTAATTATTTCAATCACTATGGTATTTTGTTGAGTTTATTATTTACTAAACTTTATTAAAAAAATAATTTCCACAAATAAATAGAGAAAATACAGTGAAAAAAAATGTATGATATATGAGGAAGAATAATCTGAATTATTAAAAATAACTGGGAATAAAAAAATTAAACTCAAAATCATTTTTAAAAAACTTAATGACAAAAATGTGAATGGTGATTTAGTTTTTCTTTTTTTAAGCCACTTATAAACTGCAAAAAATAAAATCGTAAGCAACAATAAAAATAGATTTGCATAAACAACATCTGGTAACGTAATGTTTCTAAACTTTAGAAGATTAAAAAGTATAAAATCCAACATAAAAATTGCCGTAGCTATAATCAGCAATAAAAGCCCTTTTTTAAACATTTTTTTTTAAGCTTTTAAATACTTGATAAAAAGCAATTGCAATCGAAACCAACGAAAAAAGTAACGTCCACCAAGGAGTTGTATTATCAGAGCTTTTGTCCAGGTAATTACCTATATAAACTCCACCAAAAATTATCACTCCCATTTGGATTGCTAAATTGCTGAAAAACAAAAAGTTTTTGTGGTTATCCATAAGAGGTTGTTAAGCAAAAAAAAATAAAATTCATTTTTTCAATAAAACTTAAGTTAATTTTATGATAAAGTTAGATTTTTAATTAATCTATTAGTTAAAAGAAAAGTGAAAAAGAAATCAATATTTAAGAAGTTTATTAAACTAATATTTATTTGGGGACTTGTTTTATCTCCAGCTTTTGTGATTTGGGGACTAATAAAAGTGGCCGATGACGAAACACTTCCAAAAATTAAGGAACTTGAAAATCCTAAAACAGACTTAGCTAGTGTCATTTACAGTGCAGACTATATTCATTTAGGTAAATATTATCACGAAAACAGAACCAATATTCATTTTAATAATTTGCCCACAACTTTAATTAATGCTTTAATAGCTACTGAAGATGAACGATTTTTTGAACATTCTGGAATTGATGTAAGAGCGTTAGCAAGAGTTGTTAAAGGGGTGTTAACAGGAAACTCTAGTCAGGGTGGCGGATCAACTATTTCGCAACAACTATCTAAACTACTTTTCCCAAGAGAAAAATTAACTAAACAAGAATTAATAATTAGGAAGTTTAAAGAATGGATTATTGCTGCAAAATTGGAAAAAAATTATACTAAAGAAGAAATTTTAGCTATGTATTTGAATAAGTTTGATTTTCTTAATAATGCTGTTGGTATTAATAGTGCATCGCAGGTGTATTTTAATAAAACACCTAGACAGCTAGATTTACATGAATCTGCCATGCTAATTGGTATGGCTAAAAACCCATCGTTATTCAACCCCATAAGAAGACCTGATACTGTTTTAAAAAGAAGGTCTGTTGTTCTTTTTCAGATGTATAAAAACAAATACATATCCAAAGAGATTTACGATTCAACTAAAGCCCTAGAATTAGGATTGGATTACAATAAAGTTGACCACCAAACTGGCCTTGCACCTTATTTTAGAGAAGTATTAAGAATGGAATTGGGAAGATTATTGGCGGGAAAAGACAGAAACGGAAATTATTTAATTAGCAAGTCTAATGGTGAAAAATATGATCTCTATTCAGATGGATTGAAAATTTATACTTCTATAGATAGTAAAATGCAAAACCATGCTGAAAATGCAGTTAAAGCACATTTTAAAAATTATTTACAAGCTGCTTTCAGTAAAAATAATAGTAAAAATAAAAATCCTCCATTTTCAAATGATTTAAGCACAGGTCAAATTGATACAATTCTTAACAAGGCCGTTAGACAATCAATGTATTATAAGAAACTGACAGGTAAAACGTGTTCGTATTGCGAACGTCCAAAAAAATATATTCAAAAAACAAGTACTGGTTACAAATGTTCATACTGCAAAACTGAAAAGCCATTTCTAAGTAAACTAGAAATAGATAATAAATTGAAACAGAAGAGGAAAATGAAGATTTTTGATTGGAATAGCACCAACTATGAAAAAGATACATTATTTACTGTTAAAGACTCTGTTAGATATTATAAGGGCCTATTAAGGTCAGGATTAATGTCTATGAATCCACACAATGGACATATTAAAGCTTGGGTAGGAGGTCCTAACTTTAAACATTTTAAATACGACATGGTTTCAAAGGGGAAAAGACAAGTTGGCTCCACATTCAAACCATTTGTTTATGCAACCGCTTTAGAATCTGGCGTGATTGATCCGTGTTACAGAGTTCCTGATATTGAATACTGTATCGAAGTGCCTTTTAATGAATACCGAAAAAAACTCTGGTGTCCTACTAACTCTGGAGATCATTTTAGTGGCGAATTAACTTCTATTTCATTTGCACTTGCAAATTCTATGAATAACATTACTGCAAGCATAATTAAAAAAGGGTCAATGATAAATGATGTATTTAACAGAGTTGCTCAGTTAGGCATAGATACTTCTAAGTTTGATCAAGTTCCAGCAATGGCTCTTGGAGTTTTTGATATAAGCGTAAAAAATATTGTTGGCGCAATTGCCCCATTTGCAAATGAAGGGGTCTACGTTAAACCCATATATCTATTACGAATTGAAGATAAATTTGGAAACATAATCTTTGAGAGTGAAACGGAGTCTAAACAAGTATGGAATAAAGAAACCGCTTTTTCTATTTTAGAAATGATGAAATTAGTAACAAACGGTGTCAAACATTCCACATTAAAGAACTCCTGGGGTGGCCCTCTAGTTGGTGGAACAGCTATAAGAATTAGAGGTAAGGAATCTAAAGAAAGACCTTACGCAGGAATATCACAACCCATAGCTGGGAAAACTGGAACAACTCAAAATCAATCAGATGGGTGGTTTATGGGTTTAACTCCAGATTTGGTAACTGGTGTTTGGGTCGGTGCAGAAGATAGATCGGTAAGATTCAATACTTTAAGTTTGGGAATGGGAACCAATACAGCGCTTCCAGTCTTTGCCTACTATACCAAATACATAAATTCAGATGATTCTCTGCAAATTTCTCAAGATGATTTTACCATGCCAGAAACTATGATTAAATCGCCTATAGATTGTGATTATAAAATAATTAATTCAAAAAACAATGACCAACAGCAAGATAAATGGTCCGATGAAGATAATTGGTAAAATATGATTGATAAGCAAATTTTAAATGCTGAGCAGGCCTGCAAAGACATTAAAAGTGGAGCCACTATAATGCTGGGGGGTTTTGGTCTTTGTGGAATCCCGGAAAATTGCATTGAAGCACTTGTTAAATCTAAAATTGATAACTTAACCTGCATCTCTAACAATGCTGGTGTTGATAATTTTGGTTTAGGCTACCTTCTAAAAAGTAAACAAATTAAAAAAATGATTTCCTCATATGTTGGAGAAAATGATGAATTTGAAAGGCAAATGCTTTCTGGTGAATTAATTGTTGATTTGATCCCCCAAGGGTCCTTGGCTGAAAGGTGTCGTGCTGGTGGAGCTGGTATACCTGCGTTTTATACTCCAGCTGGATATGGTACTGAATTAGGATTGGGAAAGGAAGTAAGAGAATTTAATGGTAAACCACATATTTTGGAAACCGCATTAGTAGCTGATTTTGCAATCGTAAAAGCTTGGAAAGGAGACAAAGCAGGAAATCTTATTTATAAAGCAACAGCTAGAAACTTCAACCATCCTATGGCTATGGCGGGTAAGGTAACCATAGCCGAAGTTGAAGAATTAGTGGAGCCTGGAGAGCTTGATCCAAACCAAATTCATACTCCAGGGATATTTGTTCAGAGAATTTTTCAAGGGACTAAGTACGAAAAGAGAATAGAGCAAAAAACCGTTAAAAAAATAAACTGATATGAGTTTAGACAAAATAGGAATTGCTAAAAGGATAGCCCAAGAATTAAAAGATCGTTGGTATGTAAACTTAGGTATTGGTATTCCTACTCTTGTAGCTAATTATATTCCCGAAAATATTAATGTGGAGTTTCAATCAGAAAATGGAATTTTAGGAATGGGACCATTCCCCGAAGAAAAGAATGTTGATGCTGACTTAATTAACGCTGGGAAGCAAACCATAAGTGCCCTACCAGGTGCTGTTTTCTTTGATTCTGCAATGAGTTTTGCAATGATAAGAGGTCAGCATGTTCAATTAACAGTATTGGGAGCTATGGAAGTGTCTGAAAAAGGAGATATAGCAAATTGGAAAATTCCAGGTAAAATGGTAAAAGGAATGGGCGGAGCCATGGATTTAGTAGCGAGCGCAGATAATATTATTGTTGCAATGATGCACACCAACAAAAAAGGTGAAAGTAAATTACTAAAAGAATGTTCTTTGCCTTTAACCGGGGTGAATTGTGTTAAAAAAGTAATTACAAATTTAGCTGTATTAGATGTTCTTCCCGATGGCGGTTTTCAACTCGTGGAAAGAGCACCAGATGTTTCAGTAGATCAGATTAAAAAAGCTACATCTGGAAAACTAATTATTCCTAATCGGGAAATCCCAGAAATGAAATTATAAAAGTGCATTTGGCTTAGAACAAGTCTATATATTCATAAAATAATACTACAAATAATTAATTCTTTTATTAAAATCTTCTTTGTAAGATTTTCCTATATGTATTTCTTTGTCTTTAATAATAATGTAATTGTCCTCAATAGCCTTTACCTTATCTACTCTTATGATAAAAGAACGTTGAACTCTTATAAAGTCCTTAGGAGGCAACTTTGCTTCTATTTCTTTCATTGTTGATAACACCGTGTATTTATCTTCTTCTGTGTGAACTCTTATGTAATTCCCGAGTGCCTCAACCCATAAAACTTGGCTCAAGTTTAATTGTACCAATTTAGAGTCTGTTTTAATAAAAACATGTTCTTGATCAGAACTTTCAAGGAGTTGAGCAGCTAAGTCAAGAAATTCTTTCCTGATTTTTTCTATCGTTTTAAGAAATCGAGACCATTCTGCTGGTTTTTTTAAGAAATCTGTTACGTTGTACTCATACGATTCTAATGCAAATTCTTCATGTGAGGTAATCATAACCACCATTGGAGATTTTTTTAGACTTTTTAAGAGTTCTATCCCCCCCATTTTAGGCATTTCTACGTCTAGAAAAACAACATCAACATCATTAGCTTCAAGATAATTGTAGGCATCTAATGCATTCTGAAAGGTTTCGATACAAATGAAATCGTCCAGTTGACTTATCATATCTTCGATAACGGAGATACACAATTCATCGTCATCGACTATAATTACTCTAATCATATTTCTATATTTTCATTGGTGGAATTAAAAAATTGTCTTTTTAATTTCAATAAATCGTCTTTTAAATCTACTCTTTTTTTGTTTTCCATTTCAGCAAGAGTTGCAACAATATTTTTAAATTCCATAGTTGATGAAGAACCTTTCATTTTATGTAATTTACTTTTAATATTTTCAACATCTCCAGCTTCGATAAAGGAAATTAAATTGCTGAAATCAGCTTTAAAATTTTTAATGTAAATTTTCAAGTATTTTTCTATGTTTTCTTTTATTGGGTTATAGTTGGGAACTGAAAGATTTAAAGTTTCATGAATTTTTTTATAAAGAAAATCTAATTTAAATGGCTTAGAAATACAGTCATTCATTCCTGATTCATAACATTTTTGTAAAACATCTTCGACCAAATGAGCAGTCATAGCTATAATAGGAATATTGATTAACTTTAAGTCCTTGTGCTTTCGTATTAATTGACTGGTTTCAAATCCGTTTTTTAAAGGCATTTCAATATCCATTAAAATGATTTGATAGGATTTTTCAGTAATTCTTTCCATAACTTCTATCCCATTTTTAACCCAATCTACTTTAATGTTATTCTTAGAGTCTTGAATTAAATTTTTAAATAACTGACCGTTAAGTTCATCGTCTTCTGCCATTAAAATATTGATGTTATTGAGTTGTAAATCATTTTGTTTTGGATTTTTTATACTTAGCTCTTTAACTATTTGCATGGGTGTTTCGAAACTGAATTCTGTTCCCTTAGAATTGGAATTAACATGTATATTTCCTTCCATTAATTTTATAATTAAATCACAAATCGCAAGTCCTAACCCGGTACCACCGTACTGTCTTGAAGTATTGATTTTTTCTTGAGCATAAGCCTTAAAAATGATTTTCAACTTGTCTTTATCAATTCCTTTACCGTTATCTTTTACAATTACTTTTAGGTGATTTTTATTTTGAACTTTAAGAAATATACTTGCTTTTCCATTGGGAGCATATTTTATGGCGTTGTCTAATAAATTGACCATAATCTGTTGAAACCTAAAAGGGTCCCCCAATATATTTTTTGGAAAATTCTCCTCGCAAATAAAATCAACTTCTACATTATTACCTATTGCTTTGCTGTTAAGGATTGATATCGTATTTTGGATAATCTGTACTGGAGAAAATGGTGTTTTTTCCAAAACAATTTTTCTTTTTTCTAATTTTGCTAAATCTAAAATGTCATTAACTAGAAATAATATATTACTTGCACTACTTTTTAAGGCTGTTAAATGTTCCTTTTGGGCTGAATTTAATTTGGTTCTATCCAATATTTCAGAAGCTGAAATTACTGCAGAAAGAGGTGTTCTTATTTCATGAGTTGTATAGGCTAAAAAATCGTCTTTTTCTTTTTTTAATTCTTCGTTGTTGTTATAAGCTAAAAGTAGGTCGTTGGCTAATGTTGATTTGGTTTTATATGCAGAGAATATGTATATCGCTAAAATGAGTATCAAAAGTGCGACACCAAAACCTAACATAGTTAAATATCCCTGATATTTTACTTCATTTTTTGCGCTTACACGTTCAAGGTCAATTTTCTTTTCTTTTTCCGCTAACAAAATTTTTTGGTTGAGTTCTTTTTCTCCCTCAGCCATCTCTATTTTATTGATATATTTTAAATAAGGATTTGCAAAATCATATCTTTCAATCGATTCAAAAAAGTCAGCTAACTTGTAGCAGCTGTAGATTAATCCCTTTCCGTAGTTATTTGCTATAGATTTTTGATAAATATTTTCATTTAATTGCACTACTTTTTGAACGTTATCTTTTGATTCATAGAGTTCTGCTTTTTTAATTAGCATGTCAATAGATAAATTGTGCAAACTACTTTTATTATAAAGTGTCTCCGCACTATCTAAGTATTCAATTGCTAAGTTTTCCCAATTGTTTAGTGCTGCCCTCTTAAAACTAATAAAAAAAGCATGTGCCTTTTGCTTAGAGTTATCAAACTTATCTATTAATTTAATTAACTCGTCGTCATTAAATACTAGTAAACTATTATCTATATCAATTAAAGCTAGATGTGCTAAAAATGCTAAGGGGAAAGCCTTGAATTCCTGACCTTCTTCAAATGCTTTTTTAAAAATGTTTTTAGCTGCTAAAAGGTCGCCAGTCTTAACATACACTTGTCCAATTAGAATGTCTGTAAAAATTAATTTCTCTTGATTTTTCGTTCGGAAATAAATTTCCTTTGCATTCGATAAATTTTCTAATGCAGATTTACCTTTATTTAAAAAAGAGTAATTATAAATTATAGCTGCTTGCAGATAACATTTTGCTATTAAAAGCTCATTGTCTGAAGTTTCAATCGTCTGAGTAATAAAACTTATAGCTTTAGTTGGATTGTCTTTAAGGTACTCTTTGGATAAAATTAGGTTGTTATCAGTTAAAGAGTCTAATAATTCACTGTAATGCAACGCTTCTTTCTGATCAATAGAATAGACAAGAAATGAGTTTAAAAATAAAAATCCGAAAGTGAAAATAAGTCTTCTCAACCAACGGAAGATAAGAACAATTTAAAGTATTAACCAAATATTGCAGTATAATTTAGGATTGAGATTAAAAAATCGGTACGGTAATTTTAACTAAGATTTTGCTTTTATCACGGGTTTTTTGTTCTTTGATTCCATAATCATTTGAATATATGACCATTCTCCCAACAAAGACCTTGTTTTCATAGGTAAACTTAATTTCTTCTTTTTTAGAAATTTCTTTTATTGATAGCGCTCCAACTAAAATAAAATTATTCTCATTAACAGACAAACTCTCGCTTTTAAAGGAGATATACGGGTACTTTTCTGTATAGAAAAAATCTGCTGCATTTAAATGTTTGTCTCTAGTTTTATTCGAGGTGTTAATAGATTTAATATCTGCCTTAACTTCAAAATAACTAGCCAATGGTGTTATCACATCAAAATGAATTTTACCAGAAACTCCTTTAATGGTACCTACAGCCTCTTCGCTGACATAATTAAATTCCACAACAGATTCAGCTGAATTTATTTTAAAATCTTGAGTAAATACTGAAGAGATTAAACAACTTAAAATGGCAATTAATAATGTTTTTTTCATATTCTATAAATTAAATTTTCTTGCAATAGTAAAGCCAAATCTAAATTCACCCTCTGACCAATTACTAGTTGTGAACGGAATAAATTGTCCTGCTCCTAAACCCTTAGAATTCATAAAATTAAGCTGAAAAACATGAGCAAAAGTATTTATCTCAATTCCTATTCCAAAAGGGTTTTGATAACTTTCTTTTCTATATTCATTAGCATTAATAATCCAAAAATGTTCAAGCATTAAACTCACCTTTTTGAAAAGGTGAACTTTAGCTGTACTTGCTAAATCCAGAAGCAAATTTTCATCCTCAGCATTAGTTAAGTTCCTGTAAGAAAATCCTGGGCTTAACTGAATTGCAACTTTTTGATGCACTTGGTACGCTAATAGTATTTCAGAATGATAAGAAATTCTATGGATAGCTTTATCAAAAAAAGTTATCGAAGATATATCCGAAGAACTGGCCATACTGGTATAAAAAAGCTTTGTATTTAAGGTTGCTTTGAAATTTTCATCGCTAGAAGAAATGAAATTATATTTTAAAAATGTGTCCCAAAATTCAAGATAAGGACCTGCACCTTTACATCTTCCAAAACCTAACATTAATTCGTCTGTTATTCCATATTCCAAAGCAATTCTAATGTCTGTGGAATTATCAAAGCCAAATAAAGTCCTGTATGATTGAGGGGTTGCTATTTCTCCAAAACGATGAGTAATTCTAAAGTCTAATACTTTTTCCTCCAGCGTATTGGCAGTGTGACCGTTGACAGCTCTAGTATCTAAAAATAATTTTTTTTGTGGCTCTTTGTTGTCGAAATCCCAATTTTCTTGACCTAAAAATGGTAAGATAGAAAATAAGAACATGTAGAACAACAAATATTTCATTTTTTATCTCTTACTGATTTTATTTCCACTAATATTTCTTTGTCTTGAGCACTTAAATCGGTTTACACCTTCATCTCTTAAAGATAAATGTTTTGTTTTTCTTCCTTGAACTCTTTCTCTCCATTTTTTCCAGTTTTTCAAAGTCATTTCTTTTTTCATAAGT
The DNA here is from genome assembly GCA_029251405.1 of Flavobacteriales bacterium. GTDB lineage: Bacteria > Bacteroidota > Bacteroidia > Flavobacteriales_D > Parvicellaceae > MED-G20. The sequence continues at coordinate 13,961 of JAQXDK010000026.1, read as the reverse complement.
TGAATTACTTCCTTTTCTGAAATATTAAATTGGTATTTAATGGCCTCGAATGGTGTTCTATCCTCCCATGCCATTTGGATTATTCTATCTATGTCAATTTCGGATAACAATGTTTAAATAATTATTTTTTTTGTTTTGACCGAAGAACCTGACTTAAATGAAACAATGTAAATACCCGATTTTAAATCTTGAGGTAGTTCTAAAGATTGAGTATCGTTAATATTGGACGATAGAGTCTTAGAAAAAACTTCTTTTCCAGTAATATTATATAAAGTTACTATAGCAGCCGATTGTCTAAAAGTATAATTAGATATAATATTTAGTCGGTTGTAGTCATCTATATAACAATCAAAATCTATAGACTGTGTTGATATAAGAAAAGAAGTATTTGCAGGACTTAGGGTGATTTGATTAGTGTAGATATTGTCTCCCGAGGTATTGCTAAGTGGATACCCGGCAACGTTATAAGCATAATATACTACAACAGGTCCGATATCGGTTGTTGGTGCGGTCCATTGAAAATTCCAATTTGTTGACCCATTTCCTGCTGCAGTATGATTTAAATATGTTCGATTGTTACCCGTTGCTAATTGGGTATTTACAGCGTCTGTAACTAATAAATTTCCTGCATTGTTATTGGAAACTGAATCCAAAACCACCAATTGAAATCCATTTTTAGCATCACCATTATTTAAGATTAAATTTAGATCATAAGTGGTTCCAGGAACATATTCATAATTAGATCCTGAAAAAACAACATTAGATGTTTGGGCTCCACTGTTCAGTGTTCCACTATGACACATGGTGCAATTATTTTCCCCTGGTGCTCCGGTTTTACCTGTAGGAGCTCCGCCAGAATTTATTAAAGAAGCGTGATTAATAACAGAGTGAGGATTTTTCTCGGTTAAAAGCCAAGTAGTTAAAAGTGTTATGGAGAGTGTTATGGAAATAATTTTTTTCATATTAATTTTTTCATTAATGGTTCATTATCTAACAACATTGTCTAACCAACAATTAAGTATTATGATTATAGAATCTCTTTCTGCATCTGTTGGTGCTGGTGATCCGTATTGCGGCATTGACTGTGTTTCAATTTCTGAAATAATTTGATCGATGTGTTGCTCAACAAAATTTTCATTTTCTAAGTTTATTCCACCAGCTGCATTTCCAGACTGATGGCAAACTATACAATAAGAATTAATTATTGATGATATTTCTACATCGTAAGATGGTATGATCGTACAAGTATTCGTCTTATCTTTAGAGCAACTAATTAGTGCAGATATCAATAAAATAAATAAATAACTTTTTAAATTCATTATGTAATTGTTGTTTTGTTTAGCTTTTTTTATTTAAGTCTAAACAAATTTAGGGTTATATTTTTACATTAACAAATATCAAATAAATAGACTATTAAATAATTAAGATACATTAATAAATGAAAAATGCTTTACTTCTAACTTTATTTGTTGGTATAGCCGTATTTGGGGTTACTCAAAACGAAACCAACAGAGGATATAAAATAAAAATTGGAGACCAGTTGCCCGATCTGGAAATGGAAATGAGAAATGGGGAGGTTTGGAATAGTGAAAAACTTAACGGGAAAGTGGTGGTTTTGCAATTTACAGGATCTTGGTGCAGTGTCTGCAGAAGAGAAATGCCTGCATTGGAAGAACAAGTTTGGCAACAATTTAAAGATGAAGAATTTTTACTAATTGGCATCGACACCAAAGAGGCTAAGGAAAAAGTGGATGTTTTCATTGAAAAAATGGGGGTTACCTATCCGATAGCTTACGATCCTGAAGGAAAAATATTTTCAGACTTTACTTTAGAAGGAGCAGGAGTAACAAGAAATATTGTAGTAAATAAAAATGGAGAAATAGCTTTTTTAACAAGACTATATGCTGAAAAAGAATTTAATTCAATGGTTGAAAAAATAAAAAGTTTACTATAACAACTTGTTTTCTTCCAAAGTAATAGTAGCTGATACAACAAAAATAATCGATAAAAAACTGGCCGTAAAGCTGCCAATAAACGGAATTAACATGCATACTTGAAAAGCAACTCCTAGCCCCACTGCTAAACCCTTATTCTTTCTGACAAACAACACAGAATCCTTAATAGAAAGTCGGTGCCTTTCCATGGTGTAGTCCATAAAAGAAAACCCATAGAAATAAGAGGCAAAAGCAAGATTACCTATAAAAACAACTGCCCAACCTAAAACAGGGATTATTGAAAAACATAATAAAATAATATGTAGCACCAACTGTAATAATATATTTCTGAAAGCTATCAATATTGCTCTTAAAATATCGCTCATAAACTGCACTGCGTCAAAATTCATCTTAGTCCCATTTAAAATAGTTGCTGTTTTTTCTGACAAAATGGTGTATACTGGAGAAAGTAATATTATGGTTAAATAGCCCCCAAATAAAGAGAAAATAAAAACAAAAATTATTTTAGATATCATCCAAGTAAGAACATACATGAATTTGAAAATATAATCCGACCTTAAGTAACTATTATTAGAGGTTTGTAGCTCGATATAGGATGCTAATTCTGAGTTTAGAAACTCTAAAAACTGATCCACATAATAAAACCCCGAAATAAATATGAATAGATTAAAAATTAGAGGAAATACAAAGAAGTAAGTCAGGTTGTTTTTTGACAAAAAAACCATAGCTTTTTTGTAGGATAATAGCCCATCTTTGAATTGACTACTGTAATAAGTCATGGCTTGGGTTGAAAATTATTATTTAAACTAAATATCATTATCTTTTATCTAATATTAAATTTATTGAAAAAATTGTCAAACAAAAAAAAAATAGCAATTGCTGGAGCAACTGGCTTTATTGGCCGATGGTTTATAGAAACCTATAAAAACCATTTTGAGATTATCGCCCTTTCCAGAAAAAAAATTAATTCTGTGGGTAACGGTGTTGAATGGAGAATGGTAGACCTTTTTTCAATATCTAGTAGTACTGAAGCTTTAAAAGGTGCTGATTATGCCCTTTATTTAGTCCATTCTATGCAGCCTTCAACAAGATTAAATCAAAGTAATTTTGAAGATACAGATTTACTTTTAGCAGATAATTTTTCTAGAGCTGCAGAAGAGTGTAACTTGAAACACATTGTATATGTTGGTGGGATACTTCCAAAAGATAATCTGAATATATCCAAACATTTACAATCTAGATTTGAAGTGGAACAAGTTTTAGGTTCGCGCAAAACTCCATTAACAACTATTCGAGCAGGGATTATTATTGGACCTGGGGGATCTTCCTTTAGAATTATAGAAAAATTGGTTACAAACCTCCCTGTAATGGCTTGCCCAGAGTGGACAAAGTCCAAAAACCAACCTGTAGATTTAAGAGTGGCCCTTAAAGCTATTGAAAAGATTTTTGGTCAACCAGAACATTTTAATAAGCCTATTGAAATAGGTGGAAATGAAATTGTTACCTATATGGATGTCTTAAAAATTACCGCCAAAGAAATGAAAAAGAAAAGGTGGATTTTTTCCATACCATTCTTTTCTCTTGGAATGTCTAAATTATGGGTAGGTGTTTTTAGCGGGTCCAATAGCAATTTTGTATCGCCATTAATTGAGAGTCTAAGACATGATATGACATTAGAAGATAAAGTAACTATTAAAGAATTACCTACTTTTTCTTTAAAAGAAACCATCAAAAGAGCTTCTGATAAAACAATCAAAATTCCATCTACTCCAAAAGGGGTTCCTCCAACAAAAGATAAAAATACGGTAAGAAGTGTGCAACGAATTGCCAATCCAACTAAAAAAACAGCAGAATGGGTCGCCCATGCCTATCCCATTTGGCTAAGTAAAATATTTAGTAGTTTAATAAATGCTGAGGAAAAAAATAATATATTAAAATTTAAACTTTTAGGAGTTACTCTATTGCAATTGGAATATATTAAAAATAGAAGTGACCTTAACAGGCAATTGTTTTATATAACTGGAGGGTATTTAACCAAAAGAACCAATCGTGGTTGGTTAGAATTTAGATCGATATTGAACGATAAATATATCATTACTGCTATTCATGAATTTGTCCCTCGATTACCATGGATCATCTACAAGTTTACTCAAGCAAAAGCACACCTGTTTGTAATGAAAAAATTTGAGAATCATCTTTCTAACTTAAAGAATTAAAATGAATATAAAAGAATTGCAAGAGTTTTCTAAAAAAAAACAATGGGAAGTAATCAGTAATGAGATATATAAGAAATTCACTTTCAAAAATTTTATTGCTGCAAAAAAATTTTTTGACAGCGTAGCAATTTTAGCGGAAGAAGAAAAACATCATCCTAAAGTCATTATCTCCTACAATATTGTAGAGTTGTTTTTATCTACTCACGACGAAGGAAAAATAACAAGAAAAGATTTACAATTAGCAACACTAATTAATAAGTTAATCGATGAAATTACTCCGTAAAATAAAGTTAATAACGATTATGATACTAATTTTATCTTTAGATATTAGGTGTCAAACAGAAGAAAACACATACATGAAAAACAAAGAATACAATTCATTAAATAGAGAAGAAAAGAGGGTGATTATTGATAAGGGAACGGAATATCCATTTACTGGAGAATATAACAATCATTATGCGAAAGGGACTTACATCTGCAGACAGTGTGATACACCTCTTTACAAATCAGATGATAAGTTTAAGTCTAACTGCGGTTGGCCCAGTTTTGACGATGAAATAAAAGGAGCAGTAAAAAGGATTACAGATGCAGACGGAAGAAGAACAGAAATACTTTGTAATGAGTGTGGTGGGCATTTAGGTCACGTATTTAGTGGTGAACAGCTTACCGAAAAAAATACAAGACATTGTGTTAACTCTGTTTCATTAAAATTTATTCCTGATAGTCCATGAAACTAGCACCAAAAACCATAGCATCTATTTCTAAGAAATTAAAAAAAGTAGCCTCCATAATTAATGTCAATAATGGAAGCCAAATTGAAGCCATCAAAGACGAATTATACGATATAATTCAAGAGATAGATGAAGAAAATCACAGATGTTTTACTTCTCATGATGCATAGACTTCACTTTATACTGCCGATTTTATTTTGTTTTTTTACCATTCCAATTAACTCAATTCATAGCCAAGAAATAAGTTTTTTATTTATGGGTGATATTATGGGTCATGGTCCTCAAATTCGATCTGCTTTTCAAGAGTCTAAAAACAAATACGACTATCAAGAGGTTTTTAATCCTTTAGAAGAAATCATTTCTTCTGTAGATTTTGCTGTAGCTAATTTAGAAGTCACCTTGGCAGGGCCTCCGTTTATGGGGTATCCTCAATTCAGTTCCCCTGACGAATTAGCTGTTGCATGTAAAAATTCTGGAATGGATGTCTTGGTTACTGCAAACAACCATTCGTGTGACAGGAAAAATAATGGAATTATTAGAACCGTTAAGGTTTTAGATAGTTTAGAAATTTTACATACGGGCACTTTTAAAAATGAGGATACTAGAGATAGAGAAAATTTATTAATTCTTAGTAAAGAGGGGCTTCATGTAGGACTTCTAAACTATACGTACGGGACAAATGGTATTCCTTTTACTTCTCCCACATTCGTAAATATGTTAGATTCTAATTTAATTATTAAAGATATTGAAAGTGCAAAACAAAAAGGACTAGATAAGTTGATCGTTTTTGTTCATTGGGGGTCGGAATACCAAGATTTTCCTAATAAATACCAAACGAAATTCAATCAATTATTTTACAGAATGGGTGTAGACGTCGTTATCGGTTCTCATCCACATGTGCTTCAACCTATGATCTACAAAAAGGAAAAAAAGAAAGAATTTTTAACTGTTTTTTCTTTAGGAAATTTTGTCTCCAACCAAAGAGAGGAAAGAAAAGATGGTGGAGCAATGTTTAGGCTTTCCTTTCAAAAAAAAGGAAATAATATCAAGATTTCTAAAAAAGAGTACCTACTTACCTGGGTCAATAAGTCTTTAAAAAAAGACAAGTATCATTACGAAATATTACCCTGTTCAAAACCTACATATAATGAAAAATACTTTTCTAATATTGAAGACTTTAATCAAATGCAATTATTTTTAAATAACTCAAGAGAACATCTTCAAAAAAACAATGAGGGTGTTCATGAAGGCGCCCCTTATGGCTATGCTACAATTAAACAAATTAAGTCGGATAAAGTACATCTTCCAAGTTTTAGAAATAAAGAAACTTTGAGAAAAAAAAGAAAGAAAAGAAAAAATGAATCTTAAAAATCTATTAATATGTATTATGGGGTTGGGATACATTTGGGTTGGAATCAGTCACTTTTACAATACATCTTTTTTTTTAAAAATAATGCCCCCTAGCTTTCCTTACCACTTAGAATCTGTTTTTATAAGCGGAATTTGTGAAATACTATTTGGATGTGGACTTCTTTTTAGAAAAACTAGATACTATGCTTCCATTGGAATTATTTTGCTGCTTATAGCCGTTTTTCCAGCAAATATATACTTAGCTTTTAATGAAGGTGTCCAGAACGAAATTGGCATCTCTAGTTTTGCGGCTTCATGGGTTCGATTACCAATACAATTTATTCTTATTGGATTAGCTTATATAAGTTCTAAAAATTAATTGTTTTAATATTTTGCCAATAATCATTCTCCGTAGTACTGAAATGCAAAAAAAGTGTTCATTTAATGAGTAAGTGTTTAAAAATACTTTTTCTGATAAGTCTTTTTAGAAAGAATGAATACCTAGAACACTAGAATTATTAAACATTAATAACTAAGAAATTGAACTAAAAAGGGTTTAAATTTTTCAAATTATGGCCTTTTTTAGTTCTTAGACTTTAAGTTTCCCCTGTTTTTTTTGCTGAACTATAAATAAAAGCTATCTTTAAAACTGAATTTTAACTTAAAAAAAAATAATTATGGAAGGTTATTGTGTAAAATGCAAAAGCAAAAAAGAAATTAGTGGTGCTAATGAAGTGACCATGAAAAATGGAAGAAAAGCTATGAAAGGTAAATGTCCAAGTTGTGGTACAGGAATGTTCAGAATTATGGGAAAAGCTTAATTAGCTACTAAATAATATTAAAAGGGAAGACGTGTCTTCCCTTTTTTTTTGCTTAAAAACGAGTAAATTGAATGCAAATAGTTGAGATGAAAATATTGAAAAGTATAATTCAATTTTGTTTATTGACGATCACAAAAATATTACTTATAATCCCAATACTATTTAATACTATTCTTGGACAAGAAATAACTTCCTCTAAAGCACCTTATTTAGTAATCCTTGGTAACGTCCAAGATGCGGGTTCTCCACATATGGGATGTGAAAAAGCGTGTTGTAAAGAGCTTTTTAAAACCCCTGACCCATCCAGAAAAGTGGTGAGTATTGGAATAGTAGATCCCAATAATAAAAAATATTGGATGATAGAAGCAAGTCCTGACTTTTCAACACAATCTAGATTGTTAAAAGACATTTCCAATTTCGAACATTCTAAAACACCGGATGGAATCTTTTTAACACATGCTCATATTGGTCATTATTCAGGATTAATGTATTTAGGAAAAGAGTCTTTTAATAGTGATAATGTACCTGTATACGCCATGACTAGAATGAAGGGTTTTTTAATTCAAAATGGGCCCTGGAGTCAGTTGTTCAAACTTGAAAATATTAAAATAAATAACATCGATCATGAAAAAATATTTTCTCTTTCTAATAAAATAACCATTACCCCATTTTTAGTTCCTCATAGAGACGAATTTTCTGAAACAGTAGGTTTTAAAATTAAAGGTCCTAATAAATCAATTTTATTTATTCCAGATATAGATAAGTGGGGGAAATGGAATAAAAGCTTATTAACAGAAATTAAAAAGGTAGACTTAGCATTGGTAGACGGTACTTTTTACGATGCAGAAGAAGTAAACCACAGAGATATTTCAGAAATCCCACACCCTTTTGTAGTAGAGACTATCGAGTTATTTAAATCAGAGAAAAAAAAACTAAAATCTAAAATTAAATTTATTCATCTCAACCATACAAATCCATTATTGAATGACAATAGTAATGCTACAAAAAAAATTAACGAGCAAGGGTTTAGTGTTGCCCATTTTAAAGAAATAATTACTCTTTAATTGATGATTCTGTATTATTTATACAGTTCATTAAACAATTTAGTAAATTTGTAAAAACATTAATCTTTTGAAAAAAATAATTTTCAATCTTATATTTTCAGTCTTGTATTTGTCAAATTTTGGACAAGTACCTAGTTACTACCAATCAATAAACCTCAATCTAACAGGTGACTTACTTAAAACTGAATTGTCCAACCTAATAATTTCTACCCACCAAAACTTAATTCCATACACATCCACGAATAGTGTTGACACCTGGGATGTTATCAAATCTTCAGACATCTACTCAAGTGACCCGTCAAAGGTAATGCTGGTTTACGGTTATAACGATAACGATGCTGTTGTAGAAAACGACAGAACAAGAGACAAAACACTTTCATGTCATTCAGGTTCTTGTTTCGGACTTTGGAACAGAGAACATGTTTTCCCAAAATCTTTAGCCTCCCCTAATCTAGTAACCAATTCTCCAGGTCCGGGGACAGATGTTCACAATTTGAGAGCCTGTGATTACACTACCAATTCTAGTCGTGGAAATAAAAAATACAACCTTGGAAACGGTAATTCTGGTTCTACCAACCAAGGAGATTGGTACCCGGGAGACGAATGGAAAGGCGATGTTGCTAGAATAATTATGTATATGTTTCTTAGATACCCTAATCAATGTGAGGCAACATCCGTTGGACAAGGAACACAGCAGTACAGCCCTAATGGAGACATTCCAGATCTATTTTTAGATTGGAACCAAGACGATCCTGTATCCAACTTTGAAGAATTACGAAACGAAGAAATTTTTACAGCACAAGGAAATAGAAACCCTTTTATTGATAATCCTTTTTTAGCAACTCTTATTTGGAGCGGCCCGAATGCTGAGAATAAATGGAATTTTAATTCTACGAATAATAAATACAACCATGCAATTGAGGTGGCATACAACTGTTATGAGAATACTATTTCGTTAAATCATGTTGAAAATGAAAACTTAAAAACTGTTGAACTTTTAAATTTGAATGGGCAAATAATAGAAATATTTTATGGCTCTAATTTTAGTTTACCTAATATTTCTAAAGGAATATATTTTATAAAATTGAACTTGGAAAATGAAGTATTAATTAGAAAAATATTTGTTAGTCTACCTTTTTGACCTTTACCTCTTTTTGATCTTCCCTCATTTGCCTAGCCATTTCTCTAAAAGCAGCAACTTCTTCTTTTCTCCTCTCTTTTACAACTTTTAAGGCTTTAGCAACCTGAATATCTCTCTTTTCATAATCTTCAATTTTTCCAGGTTTTTCAATTCTCATGTCTTCACTAATCCCTAACTCATCTAAAATATCGTCTGTAAAATTAATTTTCCCTAAACCAAAATATATTTTTATGAGCTCTTTATGCTTATTCATAATCATAATATCTTGAATAGTTATATGTTTTATATCTCTATAACCAAAACCTAATCTTGACTTTCTGGTTAACTTTCTAAGGTTAACACTATAGGTGCTGTTTTCAAAATCTAGTATATCCATGTGGTAAAATTAATAATATCTATTGGTGAGACTGTATTTTATTTTAAAAATAACTAATTAAGTTCTACAGACACGCAGCCTTCTAAAACCGTAACCGTCCCCAACCACGAATTGGTTCCGTCAAATGCAGAATAATTATAGACCCCTTCTTCGAGATTAGAAAATAATGCTGTTGTTGAAGACTCACATCCAGGATCTGAATTATGTTCCGATGTAATACTGGAAGTTTTATCATTTATGGTAACATTAATAATTCCAAAACCGCTACCTGTTTGTTGCCAAAAACTCACACTACCGAACTTTTTTTTATTACAACTAAAAGATAAAATGCCTATTAAAAAAAATAGTAGGATGTATGTAATGAGTTTTTGCATCTTGTTTTTATTAAAAATTTATATTTGAATTCTTAATTGATCAGTTAAATTAAATAATTTTTTAAAACTATGGTTTATTGTTTTGATCTTGATGGAACCTTGTGTCATACCGATGGTAATAACTACAATGATTCCACTCCTAAAAAAAAGCGAATTGAAAAAGTTAACGAGCTGTATGAAGAAGGGAATACCATTATAATTGATACTGCAAGGGGTTCTGTAAGTGGCAAAAATTATTTTTTCTTTACTGTTAATCAACTAAAATCTTGGGGAGTAAAATTTCATACCGTTAGAACCGGAGTTAAAATTGGTGCCGATATATTTATCGACGATAAGGGAATTCAAGACCAAAGATTTTTTAAAGATTGATTCTAAATGCTCCCTATTGGCGAATAAACCTTTGTGTGTTTGTGTTGAAATTATCCGACATCTGAATTATATAAACTCCATTTTCAAAATTAGAAATATCAACTTTCTTGGTGTTGTTTAAATAATTAGAAGGCCACATTTCTTGAAAAACCCTTCTTCCTGAAGCGTCAAATATTTGAATTTTAATGTCCCCTGTAAAGCCTACAGAAGCTACATTTAAGACTTCTCTTGCGGGGTTAGGATAGCAACTAAAACGAACTTTATGATTCGTTTCGTTAATATATAATCCGTAGCCAACAGTAAAGTAATGAATGATGTTTTTACCAAAATTTGACTCAAAACCAGCCAAAGGAGCGCTTGTTAGTTTTCTAATTTGAAAAAACCCAGTACCATCGTTATTAGCAAAAAAATCTAGTCCATCTTCCCCAGTATCGTTCAACTCTATTTTATAACATCCCATTGGTAAATTAACTGTGTCTTTGTGAAGGGTATTGCTTTGGTAATTTGTCTTTGAAAACACTACATTTCCATCTACATCTTTAACATATAACCTCGTTTCATTTCCAGCTGCATTGGTTCTAACCCAAAGAACTAAATCTTCCGGATAAACAGGGGGAACTTCAAAAGTAGTTTGGTAGTGGTTGTTCTCCAAGCACTCATCTGCAACACCATTGACTTGCATAATTTCTACATGAAAATCTTTACAAAACTGTGAATGATTCCAAAAAGATTGACTAGATATAGGTAGCTCTATTTCTGTTTCTTGATCGAACTCTAATTGTCCGTTCCATGTAAAAGTTTCATGCGGACCACCACAAATCCAGTAATCTAATTCTACTGAAATTAAATTTTGCTCGCCTGTATTCTTTAACAATATCTTTGGCTGATCACAAATCGGATTAATTCGATTATGAAATTCCCATTCGTTGGGTGCTAGTACATCTACTATTCCTGCATCGTTTTGAAAATTATAATCCCCGTAGGAAACCATCTGTACTGTAGTTCTGTAATTTCCTTCCATCCCACCACTAGTAACTTCCATCCCATAATCAATATTCACAGAAGTATCACCTGAGCTAATTAATGGGGTTATTTCATGGTCGTAAGTGGTTCCAAAAGTACCTGGACACCACCCTGCCCTATCGTAAATCCAGGTACCCCCTTGGGCGATGACTGGATTATCAGAACACTCTTTCCAATTTAACCATTCAAATTCTTTGGTCCCGTTTACTTTTAAATGATGGAGTTTAGGACAAAACTCTGCGCAATTCTGAAACCCTCCAAACCAATGTCCAGTAGTTCTAGTTTTAAGTTTGTAATTTGTGGCGTTTGTAGTTAAAGGTACATCTACAGCAGGCATAGAAATATCGTTAGCAATGTTTGCATGTCCGTAATCACCTCTCCAAATAGTTTTAAAGTCAAGCACATCTCTTGGTGATGTTCCGTGAATAAATACAAATTTTAAATCAATTAATTCTTGTTGATTACCTGCAGATATTTCTAAAGTATCTTTAAATAAAGGTAAGTAGTCTGTGACATCGTAAACCCATCTGAAACCAGAAGATCCAAGGCTGAGACCAATACCATACGGGGTCACATAATTTTGTATTTGGTGAATATCTTGTTTATAATGGTTCGTTAATTGATGGTCTATTCCAAAATCAATAGAATCAATTTTTGTTCCAACACTATTGAAAGTAAATCCCCAACCACTTTCGTAGGCATAAAGGGTGTCCATGAAATTTTTAGATATCCCTGTTTCATTCATATCTATATAAGGTTGCGATTCAATAATGGATACAGGAGCATAAAATGAGGTATCATTCACTAGGACAGAGTCTAAATGTGTTTGATAATTTCCGGTGTAAAAAGTGAGTTGCGGACGTACGGATGTTTCCAAGATATTAAAGGGTCTTAAGGACAAGTCTCCTTGTTCCAACTTAGGTAATCCTAACAATATTCCGTTTCTATTATTAATACTGTAATCATGGGCAATTGTTCCGCCGCCGTCATCAAAATTATAGGCTGCTTGTAAATTATTAAAGTACGGATGGTTACTGTTTACAGACTTATTCATCCAAGACTTTATAGTTGTAGAATCCAAAGCCGTATTCCAAACTCTAAATTCGTCTATCTTTCCGTCGTAGGCGCCGTTAAAATTGGCTGCTGCATTTCCACCAATTCTGAATTTTGTAATCCCAGACATTAATTTTGTTTTAGAAGAAGCGGTCATAAAAAGTTCACCATTTAAATAGGCATTCATTTTAGCTGTTGCTACATCTTTAGTAAATGCCCAATGATTCCATTGACCGGCAAAATCGTTTACATTCGCTAAGTCGTGAACCCTATCGTAAGAACTCGTTGCATTATTACCAGCGTCCCAGTAAACTCTGCTATTACTCCAAGGTAAATGACAATTAATTACTCTGTAGCCGCTGGCGTCTCTTCCTTCAAAAATATAGGAATTAAAAGGCATTAAATCCTCATCGCCATAGCACCAAAAAGAAACGGTAATCGCGCTGTCGATAGCTGCAAATACAGTTGCTGGGATATCCACTATTTCGTCATCTTTAAATTCTAAAACTCCATTGTAGCTTTGTAGTAAACCTATATTTGGTGAAACACTGTCAGCATTTACGATGTAGTTGAAATTATTAGAAACAGCTGTAAAATTAACAGCAACTAACACATTACTTATTCCGTCCCAATTAAAGGGTTGTAAAAAATTAAAATAAGATGAGGATTGCGGCTGCTGAATATTCGAATTATCGTAAACCTTTATAAAATTATCGGTTTCAAAAGTAGAATCGGTTAAAGCAGTAAGCGTTGTAGGTTTCATTTTGATTAAAAGATTATTTAACTGATCTCCCTGAGATTGAATATTAAAAGACATTCTAGAAATAAATCCAGCTGTTAACCCTTGATTTTGTAACTCTACTGCGGTTACAAGGTATTGTGCGCTTCCATTCTTAGAACTTGTATTCAAAAATTCCGAAGAGGTATTGGCTCCTGATCCAATTGTAAAACTATTTTCCGAAAGTGTAGCATCAACAACTAAGTTAAAGGTGTTTGATTGATGAATGTCAAACTTAGGGCTGTTATTATAGGTAATGTTTTCGGGAGTTGAATTCTTGTAATAATAATATGGTGTGTTTACATTGTTATGATTATACAGTCTCGTGTAAGTAGTATAATCCCACTCTCCACATGCGTAATTATCTTGAGTGGTTGCGGCATCACACTTAAGGGTGTAATACATAAGTACTTTGTGATAAGAATTGGTGTCTGATGGAAATATATACCAACCACGTCTTTTGGTGATGTCATTAAAATCTAGCGTTTCAATGATTGTCGTATCTCCAGCAGACTGAGAAAAAAAGCTTATTGAGAAAAAAATAAGTAAAAGAGAAAAGTAATTTTTCATAGGGTTTGGTTAAATCGTAATTTAAAAATAATTAATAAATTGACAATTATTACAATTGACTGGTGTACAGCGCGTTGGAGGAATGGAATTCGTGCATAATTTGTTTTTGTTTAGTTTTTTTCTATATTTGTTAAACAAAA
>JAQXDK010000024.1 GCA_029251405.1 Flavobacteriales bacterium | reverse complement strand
TGATTTTATATTATGTGATATAATAGAGTATTTAGGTTCTAAAAAGATTTCTTTTGAAAAGATGTTTATGAGTTTCAGAAGGAGATTTAGCTCGAGTAAAAACATAATAAAAATTAAATTAAACTAAACAGCTTACCATTAATTCAACAAATCTTGAATTGATTTTACTAGTAATTTAATAGGTATCCAGATTATTATTGATTAATAATAACCTGCAGGGCTAGGGTTCAAGTTCCGTTTTGTTTTAACGAAATCGTCTCGAATTATGATTTTACATGAATGTGGTATATCCAAGTAGTTACAAGCGTTTGGGAAGCAATTAAAGCTCTGGGAAACATTTTTACATCAAAAATTGACTTTGCTTCTGTGTTTGGGCTTTGGGTTCTTTTGGTGTAATTTTTTTGAAAAAATACTTTACATAAATGGCTCATTTCCTTTTATTTTTTAAAAATAGGGAAACAGCATGGATCTCTGGGAAACAATTGGGAAACATTCTGAATAAATCAGATGGTTTTGCTTTAAGTTTGGCCATGAAAAAACCCTATAAACGCATGTTTACAGGGTTTTGTACTATTTTGTTATGTAATTGGCGGTCTGGACGAGACTCGAACTCGCGACCCCCTGCGTGACAGGCAGGTATTCTAACCAACTGAACTACCGGTCCTAATTGTTGGCAAATTTAATTTTTTTGTATGGAGATACAAGAAAAAAATACTTTTTTAATTATTTTTTTTTCTCTTGATGATATATTCCATTAAAATTTGATCAAATCCAGCTTCAATATCTGCATTTACAAGATCTACTTTTTGTCTTTTTAAAAGATTATGAATTTGATTCAATCGTGTTTTTCTTTCGTTTACATATCTTTCTTTAATTTGCTTGGGATGCATTTTAACAGATTCACCTGTTTCTATATCTACTACATTATAGTATTTGCTTTGAAGATTGAGATTGTTTTCTAATTCGTTATGGGATACATCAAAAACAACAATTTCATGTAAGTGGTGTCTCAGGTGTTTTATGGAATTGGCAAATTCTATAGGATTTTTAATGGCCATAAAATCAGAAAATATAAAAACTAAAGACCGCTTATGTATTTTATTTGCTAATCTATTAAGCATTTTAGCAAGATCTGTTTTTTGATTTTTATTGTTGTTGTTTTTCTTTTCAAGTATTTGTTCTAAAGTCGAAAGTATAAATTGTTGATGGGTTAAAGAGGATTTTGCAGGTGCATGAAATTCCAAGTCATCACTAAATAAAGACAATCCAAATGCATCTCTTTGCTTTCTCATTAAAAAAACAAGTGCGGCTGCTGAGTCCAAGGAGTAGGTAAGCTTATTGTAAGGCTGGTTTACAGGGTACATCATAGAAGAAGAAGCATCGATAAGTATGTGACATCTCAAATTAGTTTCTTCTTCATATCTTTTAATAAAGAGCTTATCTGTTCTTGCTAATAATTTCCAATCCAAATGCTTTATTGATTCCCCACTATTATATAATCTATGTTCTGCAAATTCAACGGAAAATCCATGAAATGGACTTTGATGAAGACCGGTTATAAAACCTTCTACCACTTGTTTGGCTAGTAATTCAAGTGTTCCGAATTCTCTCGCTTTTTTATAATCTATCACCTATAATAATTCGTTTGCTAAATTGGCAAGCTCTGATCTTTCGCCTTTTTCTAAAGTAATATGGGCAAAAAGATCATTTCCTTTTAATCGGTCTATTAAATAAGACAAACCGTTGCTTTGCTCATCTAAATACGGTGTGTCTATTTGAAATACATCTCCAGTAAAAATAATTTTTGTATTCTCTCCTGCCCTAGTAATAATTGTTTTAACCTCATGTGGTGTTAAATTTTGAGCTTCATCAACTATAAAAATAACATTCGAAAGACTTCTACCTCTAATGTAAGCAAGAGCGGAAATTTTTAGTTTTCCTTGATCTTCCATTTCCTCAATTTTTCGATACTTTTTTTCATTTTCTCCAAATTGATTCTTAATGAACTTTAAATTATCAAATAATGGTTGCATGTAGGGATTTATTTTATCCTCAGCATTTCCTGGTAAGTAACCAATGTCTTTATTACTTAAAGGTACAATTGGTCGAGCCAAGACTATTTGTTGATAAAGATTATTTTGCTCCAAAGCACTTGCTAGTGCTAATAGTGTTTTTCCAGTACCTGCAACACCTTGTAAAGAAACCAGTTTAATATCTGGATTAAGTAAAGCGTGTAATGCAAAAGTTTGCTCAGCATTTTTGGGTTTAATTCCGTAGACGTACTGCTTTTCAACTCTTTCTAATTGTTTTTCAAAAGGATTATAATATCCCAAAATAGAGCTTTTTCCATTTTTTAAAATATAGAAACCGTTGGGTACAACATTTTCTTTTAGTACACTTATATCTTCATTTTGAGAGTGTTTGTATAATTTATTTATGAAATCAGAATCTATATTGTCTATAGCTTGTTTACCACTGTAAAGCGTACTGTCTCTGTCAATTTTTCCAGTTTCAAAATCCTCTGCCTTAATATTAAGAGCTTTGGCTTTTAGTCTTAAATTAATGTCTTTAGAAACCAAAATAATTTTAGAACTCTTATTGGTAGTTTTTAAACCTAAAGCAGCATTTAAAATTCTATGATCGTTCTTGTCACCAAAAATCTTTATGGCATCTGAAGATAAAGTTTCATTTTGCATGATAATTTTAAACTTTCCTTTATCAGATCCATTTATAGGAATCCAGTCCTGTAAAGTATAATCATTGCTCAGTCTATCTAAAAGTCTAATGAATTCTCTAGCTTCGTAATTTTTGGTATCGTTCCCTCTTTTAAAATTATCTAACTCTTCTAGTACTGTAATTGGAATGGCAACATCGTTTTCTTCAAAACAATTTAAAGAATTATGATCGTGCAAAATAACAGAGGTATCTAATACAAATATTTTTTTTAGTTTTTTATTTTTAGACATATGTAATAAAGAAAATCATTTTAAATTAAATATTTTAAAAAAATGATAACGAATTTATAATATGTTCATATTTACTTATCGCTATATTTAAAATTAAATTCTAATTCAGATTCATTTTTTCTTTCGTCTATAACCACTACTCTACAACTTTGATTTCCGTTTACTAATTTTGCATACTTATCTAAGGGAACACTAAGAATAGAAGTTCTGTGACTGTAATTTGACAATACCCATTTATCGTTAATATAAACATGATAATCCTCGATTCCGCTTAAATCATCAGTAACTCTAAAATTTAAAGTTTGATTAAAATACTTTATTTTATTGGCTCCCAAATGATTGATTTTGGGTGGCAACGAATCGGTTATAAGTTTGTAAGTGCCAAATTTTTTAGTTTGAATACTGAGCCAGTCCTTAGTTAAATCTCCACCTTTATTAGAAATATTTCCATTCTTTTTCAACTTGGCCATAAATGTTTTATCTCCATTAATTATTTGTTGATTACTGAGCTTTAGAGACAATACAAACTTATTTTTTGAAGGTAAATCATTGTATATTTTAAAGCTGTTGTTATTTGGAGAAATACTTAGATTTGGAGGACTGTACAAAGAGTTAGAGTCCATCATAATTATTAAACTACTGTCCTCGGAGTAAAATTTTGTTGAAGACTCAACCGTTGTTTTATTGTCTTTATTATTGCAAGAAAAATGAGGTTTTTGTTTCAAGTAAAAACTCAATTCAGAATAATTATTATTGAAATCACCTACTTTAATTTTTACTTTATGAGTTAAAGTGTCCTTAAAATTAAGTATCCCATTACCTATTTTTCTATCATATAAATCCAATTCATTACTTGGATGAATGTATAGTTTATGAACTTTATTTCTACTCGCTTGATATTCTTGATAATCTTTATGAATATTAACTTGATCATTAATATCAAAATCCAACTCATCTAATTTTAAATCATATTTTAATAGACCATCTACAAATAATTTCAATGAATAAATACCACAAGGATTGCTACTGTTATTATAAAAATCAGAGGTATTTACACCCATGCCAATTGGTCCATTAACAGAAATTATACTATCGTATTTTAGTTGATATTCATCTTTATACTTTTTAACTGCTAACGAATAGTCATTACACTTTTGGAATAAGACATCGTCTAAAAAAGTATAGATCTTAATATTGCTAATTATTGGCGGCTTAGAATCTATTATTTTAAAGTTAAATTTTTGTGGATTTACCGGATGTTCTGATTGGGTTTCTCTAATTTCAAAATGTAAATGGGGTCCAGACGAACTACCACTATTTCCTGAATAAGCAATTACTTCTCCCTTGCTTACTAAAATTTGTGAGGAGTCTAAATAATATTCAATTATCTGCTTATTTAAATCGTATTGTTTTTTTCTTATAATTTTTTCAATTTTTTCAGGAAATCTATTTAAATGAGCATAAACACTCGTATACCCACTAGGGTGATCAACGTAAATAGCCTTACCATAACCCCAATGAGAAATATTTATTCTCGATACATAGCCTGAATCAATAGCATAAATACGATAATTTTGAGAACCGTTGGTTTTTATATCTAAACCTGTGTGAAAATGATTGGTTCTTAATTCTCCAAAATTTCCTGATAATGCTATTGGAATTCCAATAGGAGAACCAAAGTTTATTTCGTCAACTTTCTGACAATAGAATAATTTAACGAGGAAGAAACAGAGAATATAAACTAATTTTTTATAAACATTTATCATGGAACAAATCTTAGTATAATTAAAGACTAAGACTACCTAAAAAAGAATTTTTTATTCACAATGAAATATAAATTTGAATTATCCACTTTAGCTACTAACTTTGTGAAATATTCGTTTAAATGGAAAAGGAAATATCTGCAATTAATGACATCAGAAAATTTATTGAAGAACTTAAAAATAAATTAGACGATAAGGTTCAAGAAAACAACAGACTTAATCAAGAGATTTTAAATTCTGGAGACGAAGTAAAAAATCTAAAATCAAACATATTGGATTTGAACGAACAAGTAAAGCTTTTAAAATTAGCTAGTCAAATTGAAGGAAAAGAAATAGGATCAAATAAGGATGTTAAACTAATGATAAATGAAATGGTAAGAGAGATTGATAAATGTATAGCACTTTTAAATAAATAGAAAATGAGTGAATTATCAATTAAAGTAATGATAGGCGGTAGATCTTATCCCTTAACAATTAACAGAAGCGAAGAAGAAAAAATAAGAAAAGCTGTATCTGAAATTGATAAAAACATTAAAGAACTAAAAAATAATTATGCAGTTATTGATATGCAAGATTTATTAGCCATGACTGCTTTAGAATATGCTACCGATTCTGTTTCAAAAAATAATTCTGTAGAATTCGAAAACTTAAGCAAGGAAATTATCAATCTTAGAAATGAATTAAATCAATAATGTCATTAGAAAACAAAAATATTTTAGTAACTGGAGGAGCAGGATTCATCGGTAGTAATATAATTGAGTACTTATTACAAAAAGATAACAAAATCACGTGTTTAGATAATTTAATAACGGGGAAAAAAGAAAATATTGAGCAGTTTCAAAGCAATCCGAATTTTAATTTTATTGAAGGAGATATTACTAATATAAAAGATTGCGATTTAGCTTGTAATGGAAATGAAATTATTTTACATCAAGCAGCTTTGGGTTCTGTTCCAAGGTCTATTGAGAACCCCATAAGAACAAATGAAATTAATGTAAATGGATTTTTGAATATTCTTTGGAGTGCAAAAAAACATAATATTAAAAGGGTTGTTTATGCAGCAAGTTCTTCAACCTACGGAGATTCTCAAAAACTACCTAAAGTGGAAAATGATATTGGACTTCCTCTTTCTCCTTACGCTGTGACTAAGTATGTCAATGAGTTATACGCTGGTGTTTTTTCTAATTTATATAACTTAGAACTTATTGGGTTAAGATATTTTAATGTTTTTGGAAGGAGACAAGACCCAAACGGTGCCTATGCAGCAGCAATTCCAAAATTTGTTAAAGCATTTATTAATCATGAGTCACCGGTTATTCATGGTGATGGATCACAAAGTAGAGACTTCACCTATATCGATAACGTTATTCAAGCCAATGAGTTAGCAGCCACAACGGTTAATAAGCAAGCTGTTAATCAAGTTTATAATGTAGCCTGCGGAAATCAATCATTCCTTAGTGATCTTGTAGAAAAATTAAAAGAGTTACTTTCTAAATTTGACTCAGATATAGAAAACTTAGCAATTTCTTATGGAGACGAAAGGATTGGAGATATCAAGCATTCCCTAGCTTCAATTGACAAGGCAAAAAACCTACTTAATTACCAACCTTCCCACAACGTGGAAGAAGGACTCAATGCAGCAATTGATTGGTATTGGAATTATTTCAACAACAAAAATTAGTTGATAATTGAAAACCAATTTGGTTATTGCTATTAAATCTATACTTAATTTGGTATGGAATCATGACTTTTTTTAAAAAACATACCCTTTTATTAATTTACCATTTAGTTTTCTCTATTTTACTTTTAGGAGTATTTACAAAAAGTGGAACTACTTATTTATTTTTTATGGGATGTTTTTATATCTCTCTTATTACTTCATATATATTATTTTCTTACACGATTCGCAGTAAAGAAATTGAAATAAATTCCAATATAAACACAAGTAAAATTCCATTATTTGCTCTGTTAACATGTGTTTCTATAATTGTCATTCATTTCATTTACTTAAACGATTTACCATTAGTTAGAGCTGTTTTTTTCAATCAAAAAATTGACATTATAAATTTAAGGCAGAATATATCGTTAAATTCAAATCCATTGATTAACTATTTAGTAAGTTTTAATATAAAGAGTTTTATTCCACTGACATTACTCTATTTACATATTAAAAACAAAAATAAATTCTATTGGATACTGTATGTTTTAAGCGTATTCTACGCATTTAATATGATGCATAAAAGCTATATTGTAATTATTCATGGTCCAATTATTTTATACTGCTTGATGCAAAAAAGATTTATATACATTTTAAAATATGCATTAGTAACTTCTTTTGTAATTCTCTCTCTTACTCATAAATTAAACCAAGATATTGGTAAAAAAAATTATTACAAATATGAAAATGTAGAAAAAAAATCATTGTCTATAGGGCTTCTAAAAAGAGTACTTGTTGTTCCTGGGGCTACCGTCTCTGGGTGGTTTGAAAATGTTCCAAAAAATCTTCCTTTTCTACATGGTAAAGGATACGGTTTTCTTTGTAAATTAAGGGGAGAAAAACACGTAAAATATTCTAAAGATTTATACCCATTTATAAACCCCAATTATTCGAAAAAAGGTTTAAAAGGAAATGTGAATGTTGCAAGTTTTATGTATGACTATGTTAATTTTGGCTTATTAGGTCTTGTTTTGTCTGGAATCCTTTTAGGTATAATATTTACATATTTAGAAAAGTTATTTAAAAACGATTTTAACATGAAATTAGTAGTGAATTTAATTCCTATTCTAATATTAAGTTCACAAGCTTTAACAACTCTTTTATTTAGTGGTGGCTGGGCTCTTAGTGTCATATTATATTTTTATTTCATTAAACCTACTACCTCCAATTGTTGAAGATTTGTCACATAACTACTGTTCACAATCAAAATGATGTAAGAATATTTCAAAAAGAATGTTCCTCATTAGCCAAAAAATTTGAAACTGTATTTTTGGTTGTAAATGGTGAAAATGATCAAAAAAACAATGTTTTAATAAAAAAAGTAACTGTAATATATAAGAGCAGAATAACTCGGTTTATAAAAGCCTCAATTGCTGTTTACAAAGCAGCTTTAAAAGAAAAAGCAACAATTTATCATTTCCATGATCCTGAGTTTTTACCATTTGCTCTGAAATTAAAAAGAAAAGGATTTAAAGTAATTTATGATGTACATGAGGATGTTCCGAGACAAATTTTATCTAAATACTGGATTCCAAAACTATTAAGATCAATAGTTTCAATTCTTTTTGAAAAATATGAAAATAGAGTTGCTGAAAAACTAGACTATATATGTACTGCTACTCCATTTATAAGAGAACGATTTATAAAGATTAATCCCAAAACTATTGACATCAATAATTTTCCAATTCTTGATAATATTAATCATGTCAATCATCTAAATTTTGATGCTGTTTGTTATGTTGGAAGTATTAGCTCTGTAAGAGGAATTAAAGAAAATATAATTGCAACAGAAAAATGTGGAATTCGAATTAATTTAGCTGGCTCTTATTCTCCATCTCATTTTAAAGATGAATTACAAAAACTCCAGTCTTGGAATTCAGTAAACGAATATGGTCACGTATCCTTATCAGAAATCAATAAAATATTCAATAATTCATTTGCTGGACTAGTTACACTTCAACCAATTATAAATTATGTGGATTCTTTACCTATTAAAATGTTTGAGTACATGGCTGCTCAACTACCCGTAATCGCGTCTAATTTCCCATTCTGGAAAAATATTATTGAAGAAAATAACGTTGGTATTTGCGTAGATCCTAACTCCACAAAGGAAATAGAGGATGCAATTATGATTTTATTAAATAACAAGAAGTTGGCTAAAGAAATGGGAGAAAGAGGAAGAAAACTTGTTGAAGAAAAATATAATTGGTACAATGAAGAACTTAAACTTTATAAAGTTTATAATAATTTGATGGGAACTTAAATCATGAAAACTTTCATCAAAAAATATTCAAGCAAAAAAAAACTGCTAAGTTTTTCAATGTTCTTAATTGCTTTTATTTTGCCATTTGAAAAAACTACAATTAGATACGCCTTAGTAATTTTCTTAACACTTTATTTTTTTTATGGGGATTACAAAGAACTTTTGAATAAAAAAAAATGGTGGATTTTAAGTTTAACAATTTTATGGATTTTACCTTTTATTCAGTTATTGTTATTTCAAAAAATCGATGTCTATTGGGGTTCTTTAATGACTAAACTCTCTCTTTTAATTCTACCAATTATAATAGTAATTACAAGTGGTTATCATAAAATGAATATAAGTAAAACTCTATTTTTTTTCACCATAGGATGTATTATATCTGCAGCATTTTGTGGATTATACGCCATTTTTAATTACTATTTTCTTGTAAATGAAAATGCCTTTAAATATGCGTCTATTTCGGTATTTCACCATCCAGGATATTTCACAATGTATTTAAATTTTTCAATTGCATTATTATATTACAACTTATTAAAACCTGAAACCGATTACCATATAAACAGAAAATGGAGCGTAGTAATTATTAGTCTACTTACATTTTTTATTCTCATTGCATCATCAAGAACAGGATGGGTTACCAATGTCTTAATTCAATTCTTCTTTATTTCTACACTAATGGTTAGAAAAAAATTAAATTCAAAATTCTTTATTTACTTTCTACTTTTATCGATACCCTTCTCCACAACAATCTATTTTAATAAAACCATTAAAAGTAGATTTCAAGAAGTAATAATGAATACTACATCATCTGAAAATAGTAAGAAAATAAGATCATCAACATCAGTAAGGAAAAAAATTTGGAAGACCTCTTTTGAGTTAATTAAGAAAAAATGGCTTTTTGGATATGGAACAGGAATTGGAAAAAAAAAGCTAGAAAATCAGTACGAAAAAGAAGGATATATTTATTTGTACCAAAAAAAATACAATACCCATAATCAATATTTACAATTTTTTATCGATCATGGTATTGTAGGTTTATTCATTTTAATATTTTTCACTTTTGGTATGATCATTATATCATTGAAACAAAAAAAATATATTTATACGTTATTCCTAGTTATTATTATCATCAATTTCATGACTGAATCTATTTTAGAAACGCAAAGTGGTGTCATTTTCTTTGCCTTCTTCAACACCATCTTTTTTTATGACTGTTTTAATAATAAAAATTTAGCTTTTTGAGAAAGAAAGAAACAAATCAGTTTTTAAAAAATGTTTTTACCATATTTTCTGGAACTACTATCGCTCAAATAATAAACTTTAGTGCCCTTGTAATATTACAACGGTATTTTTACAGTCCTGAAGAATATGCTCCCTTTAGATTGTTTTTTGAATTTACAGCAGTATTTAGTAGTATAGCTGCATTAAGATTAGAAAGTGGATTAATTTTAGAGCGAGAAGATCATCGAGCTCTATCGCTACTGAGAATATGCTTTAAATACTCTTTATATATTTCATTAGTTGGAGGAATACTATTTGGCTTTTACTTCACCAATGAAATAAAAGTTTTTCAATACGAATGGATGCTCTTACTTTTAATGCCCTTTGCAATATTTGCTAATGGAATTATTCAAATTTCAAGACAATTTTTTACAAGATCTAAAAACTTTATAACCATAACATCTTCTCGAATCATACACAGTACAACAGGAAGTATTTCACAAATTATTACGGGTATAATGAACTTTAATTTTGTAGGATTAATTATTGGAAGGATGATTGGATTATTCTCCTGTGATTTAAATTATATCATAAAATATTTTCAAGAATATAGCTGGGTTAATGGCGACAAAAAATTAGAACAAGAATTAATTAAAAAGCATCGAAAATTTATTTGGTTTAGTTCTCCTGGGGTTTTTGTAGGTAATTCAATAAATCTAATTACATTAATTTTTTTCACACATTATTATGGAGAGCAATTCAGCGGACTACTTGCTGCAGCTATTCAATATTTAGGATTATTAATAATGATGTTTTCTTCATCATTTGCTCAAGTATATTACAATGAAATTGCACAAATAACTGACCCTTCTAAACTTTTTAAATCCTACACGTATTGGCTGAAAAGATTACTTATTTTAACAGTTGTAGGATGGG
This sequence comes from Flavobacteriales bacterium, assembly GCA_029251405.1. GTDB lineage: Bacteria > Bacteroidota > Bacteroidia > Flavobacteriales_D > Parvicellaceae > MED-G20. The sequence goes on along the minus strand of JAQXDK010000024.1, from coordinate 16,184 downwards.
GAGTTTTAATTTTAATTCCATCTTCCATATTGACTACCATTCTTGGAGAAAAATGGGCAGGATTAATGGATACAATCAAAATTATAAGTCCCTGGATGGCCATAATGTTTATTGCATCTTCTTTATCTTATATATTTATAAGGCTTGGCAAGCAAAAAGAAATATTCTTTTTCGATGTTTTTCATTTAATTTTAATTGTTTTTGCGTTAGTAATAGGACAATATTTCTTAAAAAATGAAATTCAAATTTTATATATCATCACTGCAGTGCAAACTATATTTTATATTCTTTCTATATCTTTAGCTCTTAAGTTTCTACTTAATCATTTAAAAAGCAAAAATGCATCCAATTAATTCTCAAATTCCCTAAGAATGAAAAAGAATATCTGGATCATAAATCAGTATTGTGGATCAAGAATTCATGGAATGAATTTTAGATCGTGGTATTTTGCTAAAGAGTTAAAAAAAAAGGGATACAATCCTCATATAATTAGTGCTTCATACTCACATTTATATAACAAATTGCCTGTAACAACTGGTAGGTTCACATTTGAAGAAATTGATAAAATCTCTTTTACTTGGATAAAAGTATCTAAATATAAGGGGTCTAAAAGTATTGGAAGAGTTCTAGTGATGATTCAATTTATGATTAATCTCTTTTTTCTACCTAAGAGAAAACTCAAGAGACCAGATGTTATCATCGTTTCTTCACTATCTCCATTACCAATTATTAATGCCTATTGGTGGGCCAAGAAATACAAAGCAAAATTATTATTTGAGGTAAGAGATATTTGGCCATTATCCTTAATAGAAATTGGTGGATATTCAAAACTAAACCCGTTAGTATTGTTCTTTGGATGGTTTGAAAAATTTGCATACAAAAAGGCGGATAAAGTAATCTCTTTATTGGCAAATTCTAAAAGTCATATGCTTGGTAGAGGAATGAATCAAAATAAATTCACTTATATCCCAAATGGATTTAATTATGAAGATTTAAAGAAAAAAAATCCTTTAAAAAGTGAACTTGTGAAACAAATACCTAAAAATAAATTTATTGTTGGTTACACTGGTTCTTTAGGTGCTGCAAATGCTATGGAATATTTTATTGAAGCTTCTAACTATTTAGAAAAACATAAACATATTCATTTTGTAATTTTTGGAAAGGGTCAACATTTAAAAAAACTAAAACAAAAAGCAAAAAAAAACGTATCCTTTCTAGGATACATTGATAAAAAAGAAATTCCATCAGCCATTTCATTTTTTGATATTTGTTATATCGGATGGCACAATCATTCTCTTTATAGATTTGGTGTTAGTCCTAATAAGATATTTGATTATATGATTGCATCAAAGCCTATAATACAATCTGTAAGTGCATTTAACGACTTAGTAGCAATGGCTAAAGCTGGAATAAGTGTAGCACCAGAAAATTCAAAAGAAATAGCAAATAAGATTGTAGAAGCATCCAAAATAGAAAAATCTATATTGAATAAGTGGGGAGAGAATGGATATAAATATGCAATAGAAAATCATTCATTCGAGAAATTAACAGATGAATTAATTAATACATTTGATTAGTAATGGATTTATTTCCAAAATATTATTACCTAATTATTTTCCTTCTACTTTCTGCAGGAATGTTTATTTATTTAAAAATTGCAGAAAAATGGTCAATTGTAGATCAACCAAATTTACGTAGCTCTCATCAAATTACTACCAAAAGAGGAGCTGGGATATTATATCTTTTAGCATTTGTTATTTATTTGATGGTTTCATCAAATAACAATTTAACCTTAATTCTTAGTGGCTTAATACTAGGTGGGGTAGGATTTATTGACGATTTAAAAAATTTGAATTTTAAAATAAAACTGGCTATTCAACTGATAGTAATCTTATCGTACTTAATTGTACAAGACTACCTTTCATTAGATTGGTATTATACAATTTTAATATTTGTTTTTTTAATTGCCAGCATCAATATTTTCAACTTCATGGACGGAATAAATGGTCTCACCATTTTGTATTCGCTTTCTTTCTTAATGTCATTTTATTATATCAATACAGAATTCATATCATTTATAAACCCGAATATGTTATTGGTAATGATAATTTGTAATGTTATCATTGGTTTTCTCAATATAAGAACAAAAGCTGTTTGTTTTATTGGAGATGTCGGTTCCATTTCTATGGGGTTTTTGTATGCAACTTTAGCCTTAATATTAATGATTAAAACAAATAGTTTTGCTCCTTTAGTTTTAATCATGGTTTACGCTGTTGACGCAGGGTGGACTATAATGGAAAGGTTGTCTTTAAAAGAGAATATTTTTTTACCACACAGAAGACATCTTTATCAAATATTAGTAAACGAATTGAGATTTTCTCATATTTTGATTTCAATAAGTTATTTTACTATTCAAATGTTGTTAAATATGGTTTGGTTATTGAATTATGAAAATAAAAATTCAGGAATCTTTTTGTCCACAACATTTATTATTCTATCTATTTGCTATTTAATTATTAAAAAAGCGGTTCTTAAGAAATTGAAAAAAAGTTGATGTTTTTAAATAAATAATTCTGCCATCATACATCGGGCACTTCCACCTCCATAATTCTCTATCGTAGAAAGATCTGAAAATAATAATTCACCATACTTCTCTAATTCTTTAATTTGATTCGATTCTAAAGATTGAAAAGCAGACTGCGACATTACTATTAGTGGCTGATTATCTTTACCTAAAACTTGTAACATATTTCCAGCAAAACAATCGATTTGACCAGGTGAGATCTCAATAATTTGCTTGTTGGTATTTTCGAAAGATTCTTTAAGTTTTTTCTGTTCGCTTAGACTTTCAATACTTTCCAAACAAATTAACGAAAATGCATCTCCCAAACACATCATTACATTAGTATGGTAAATAGCTGCATTTTTATGAATGGAACTGAATGAAATTATTTCGTAATTCATTTGACGTCCAAAATCTATTAGGATTTTTTCAGATGTTCTCTCAGAAATAGCAGCATAAGAAATCTTATTTACTCTATCTAAAATCATACTTCCTGTTCCTTCTAAAAAAAGATTTTGATCTTCGTAAAAAGTTAGATCAACGGTGCTTTTAAATTTAATTGATAGTTTTTTTTCTAAGTCGTTAAAAATATCTAAAACTCTTTCGCTTCTTCTATTTTTAGCAAACATGGGGTACAATACTTTTTTTCCATCGGCATGAACAGAAAACCAGTTATTTGGAAAAACTGCATCAGGATTATTGATGTTACCCTTTGGATCTGCTACTATTAAATTGACTCCTTTTTTGTCTAGCTGGTTAACTAATTGGTCAAATTCTCTAAGGGCTTTTTCAGCTATTTGGTGGGACGAAATATCGTTATTGGAATTTTGAAAATGATTATTTGTTGCTGTTTCATGATTGTAAGTAAAACCAATTGGTTTTACCATCAAAATATGATTGGTAATTTGTTTCATTAAGCTCTTATTAAAGGTAAAGTAGAGCACCTAAACAAACCTCCCATTTTGGATACTTCTTTATAATTAACAGTTTCTACTTTTATGCCACAACTGGTCATCCAATTATTCAGTCTTTCAAATCGAACATCTGAAACGACAATTTTGGTTGAAATTGAAAAAACATTAGAATTCATCATATTTTTTTCTTCCTGTGTTAGATAGAATAAATGATCTTTTCCATACAAGTTCTCTATGTAGTCAACATCCGATTTATGTTTAAAAGAATCAGTAGCAACAATTGCCTTGTTTAATCCTATTGGCTGAAAACAACAATCTAAATGTAAAGTATTTTCATCCTTATCTTCATCCGATTTATAAAGCTCAAGTCCTACCACCTTTTTATTGGGAAACTTGTTTGCTAAGTAAGCAACGGCCTCTAAATTAGTTCTTGCAACTTTAAATTTTTTCATGTCTAAGTTGTTAGAACATCCAATAAATATATGATCATTTGTAACAGTTACATCTCCTCCTTCAATTTTCAAATCATTAGGTAATTTCAAGACTTGATTCATTGGTATTTTCGATACAACATCACTAATTGCAGGCAACTCACCTGCTCTATCTTCAATTACATTTGATATAAACAAATGGTCTTCGATTACAAAACCTAAATCTCTTGCAAAAACCTGATTCAAGCCCACTACATTTTTTGGTCTAAGTATTTCAACATCATATTTATTTAAAATATTGAAAAACTCTTCTATTTCTGAAGTAATATCTTCTTGCTTGGGGTAAATATTATTTTTAACATAATACTTTGAAGAAGGGTCGTAACAATCTTCAATTTTTGGAACAGAACCAAAATCATTAGCAATACCTAAAACGACAGTTTTTAAGAGAGCTGTTTCATTTTCAATATTTAGAGCTATTTTATTTTTAGAATGCAATTGCACAACAATTTAGAAGTTGAAATTAAAAATACAATAATTGATGTAAATAATAAGATTATTAATTATCAACTATGATTTTTCTAAGTATTTTTTGAAAAGAAGTAGTAATAGATAAATAGTATATTCCATTTTGAAATTTAGAAGAATCAATAACGAATATTTTTTCACCAACGTCTACCTTTCCTTTGTAAACAGTTTCTAATATAGATTCATCTGACAATAAAATATTAAGCTCCAAATTTTGTTGAATACTGGACTGAACTCCTATTTGTGTTTGCCCTTTAAATTTGGAAGGTAATTTTAAAAGATTTATATAATTTTTGGCATTCACTTTATGGTTCTTTTTTAGCTTTATAATAAAGGCTAGTAATTTTAATATTAACCAAGATCCAACGACTAAAGAAATAAGACCAACAGTATTTAATAAAAAACTCCAAATAGTGTCAGATTCTAAAAATTCTTGCATGCTTTAAATAATAATTATAAGTAGTTTTTAATAATTAATCTGAATATAGTATTTAAGTTTAACAATCTATGAAAGTGAATATTTTAATTGAAGAAATTACTGAAAAATTTAAACAACCATTACCAGGTATAACTGCCCATTTAGAATTGGCGCCTTACAGAAAAGCATACAGCAAAAATATAAAATACAACAACCCTACTATGGCCAGTACGTTGTTATTACTTTATCCCTATTCCAATTCTATAAACTTTTGTCTGACTCAAAGAAACAAATACAATGGACCTCATAGTAATCAAATTTCTTTTCCAGGGGGCAAAAAGGAGGGCAATGAATCGTTAGAGAATACTGCTTTAAGAGAAACTGAAGAAGAAATTGGAATAAAACAAAACAAAATTGAAATTTTAGGAAAATTAACCAATGTATATGTTCCCCCAAGTAATATGCTAATTCATCCCTATGTAGGATATCTTAATGAACTTCCAAAATTCAAAACAAATGAAAGGGAGGTTAAAAAGTTAATCAACATAAATTTTACGGAATTATTAAAGAAAGATATAATTCAAAAAAAACAAATGAAATTGGGAGATAAAAAACAAGAAATTGAAGTCCCTTATCTTGCTATTAAAAATGAAATTGTGTGGGGGGCAACAAGTGTAATTCTAAATGAATTTAGAAAAATGTTACAACTTTAGTTTATAACCAACTCCTTTTACTGTTTTGATATATTGATTACCAATTTTTTCTCTTAATTTTCTAATGTGGACATCAATAGTTCTATCACCAACAACAATATCATCCCCCCAAACTTTTGCAAGTATAACTTCTCTGTTAAATACATTACCAGGCTTAGAAAAAAGTAATGCTAGTAATTCAAATTCTTTTTTAGGTAATGTGAATTCATTACCATCACATATTACAATATATTTTTCTCTGTTTATTTCAAGTGAAATCTTATCATTTTTCAATACCTGATTAACATTAGATCTTCTTAACAAAGAGTTTACTTTACTAATTAAAAGCCTGGGCTTAATAGGTTTCGTTATAAAATCATCTGCTCCAGAATCAAGACCAGCAACTTTAGTGAAATCTTCAGATCTTGCACTTAAAAAAGCAATAATAACTCCTTGAAGTAACTTATTTCTCCTTAACTCTACACAAGCCTCAATACCATCCATTTCTGGCATCATGACATCTAATAAAATTAAGTCAGGTAAAAAGGAGTCTGCAATCTGGAGACATTCTATACCATTAGAAGCTGTCGCAACTAAATAGCCTTCTTTTTCTAGGTTGTATTGAATCAAGTCTATAATATCAGATTCATCATCAACAAGTAAGATTTTAGGCATTATTTTTTCAGCTTTTAATTCTTTCATCTAAATTATAGAGTTGTTCCGATTCTTAGGTTATGCTAATATTAAATTAATATTAATTAATAATTCTCTTAAAAAATTCTTTATTAAAATGGTTTCTTAACGTTGAATTAACATAGAAATAAAGTACAAATAACTTTTTAAAAAACTCATTCTAATTATCATTTAATTCCTTTGTTTAAAATAAAAACAAAAAATAATTTATTAATTCTCATTAAATATAAAAAAATGAAAATAATCAAATATTCTCTTCTTCTTACTACTCTTACAAGCTTAATGTGCTGTAACAAAAAAGGTTGTACAGACCCTAATGCTGCCAACTATGATATTCAAGCGACTAAAAACGATGGTTCTTGCGAAAACACAGTAAACTATGAGTACGTTTTAAAAGGTAACATTACAGAAAATACAACATTAGATGCTGATCATATTTGGACATTAGATGGTAGAGTTGCAGTTGTTGATGGAGTAACTTTAACAATAGAATCTGGAACTATCATAAAAGCCAAATCAGGTTCTGGAAGTAATGCTTCTTCATTAATAATAGCTAGAGGCGCAATGTTACTTGCAAATGGAACAGAAGAACATCCCATTATTATGACATCTGAGTCTGACGACATTGAAATTGATCAAAAACAAGGGACTTCATTAAATGAAAATGTAAGAGGTCTTTGGGGAGGTTTAATAATTTTAGGGAATGCACCTGGTTCATTCACCGGTGATGTTGTGGAATTCCAAATTGAAGGAATCCCTGCATCAGATATGAACGGTCTCTATGGAGGTTTGAACTCAGACGATAATTCTGGGATTATAAAATATGTTTCTATAAGACATGGAGGAGCTGAAATTGGAGAAGGGAATGAAATTAACGGCTTAACATTAGCTGGAGTAGGGTCAAACACCACAATCCATCATATTGAAGTCATTGGAAATGTAGATGATGGTGTTGAATTTTTTGGAGGAACTGTAAATGTTTCTGAACTTCTAGTTTGGGGTCAAGGTGACGATGGAATTGATATAGATCAGGGATATTCAGGAACTATTTCCAACTCCATGGTAATATTAAATGAGGCTTCTGATCACGCATTTGAAATTGACGGCCCTGAGGGTTCCCTAAATGGCTCATTCACAATTGAAAATTCCACAATTATTGGTGCCTATTATGGGTGTTCTGCAACAGGAGTTGATGGTGAAATGGCAGATTTTCGAAAAGGTGCAATGGGAATCACCAACAATATATTGTCCATTAATTTTGCAGATGGTAAAGATGTAGAGTTAGATTCTCCTGCTGATGCCAATTCTTACCTTAATGGTGATCTTATATTTAATAACTGGGAAATTGTATGGATTAACGGTTGTCAAGGAGGAAGTGTTAGTGATATTTTCAATGATAAAACAGGGTTAACTTCGTTTAGTAACGATGCAAACAGCTTTGCAAATATTGTTACAAATCCAACAGTTGGTGCAAATCCAAGTTCATTTTTGTGGACTTATGCTAATTTAAATAATGCATTCTAATTATAAATAAAAATTCACCAATTAGCTGCCTGTTTCTTAATCAGGCAGTTCTTTCTATTGAAGAAATGAAAAGATCATATTCCCTTATTGTTATAATTATACTATTCATTAGTAATAATTTGACATTCTCTCAGTCAAAAATTATTGGAAAAGTCATAGACGAAGAATTTAATGAAACCATGCCTTTTGCTAATGTTCTAGTTAAGGAAACAAATAGTGGTGTTACTACAGATTTTGATGGAAATTATGCTATCCAGGTAAAACCCGGAAATTATACGCTCATATTTTCATTTGTAGGATATAAAACTAAGCAGGTAACAGCTATTAAAGTTGGAGAAAACGATGTTAAAGAAATTAATGTAAATCTATCCTCTTCATCGTTAGGATTGGAAGAAGTGATTATTTCTGTTTCTATTAAAAAAAATAATGATCAAGCGTTATTAATGATGCAAAAAAAATCTGCCAATCTAATGGATGGTCTTTCGGCTCAGACATTTAAAAAAGTTGGTACAAGTAATTTAGCTAATGCACTAAAAAGAGCTCCGGGGGTGTCGTTAGTTGGAGGGAAATATGTTTACGTAAGAGGTCTAGGAGATAGGTATACCAAATCTATATTAAATGGCATTAACATTCCTGGGCTAGATCCAGACAGAAATACTATTCAAATGAACTTATTTCCGACCAATCTTTTAGATAATGTTCAAATAATAAAATCATTTACTGCTGATTTACCAGCAGATTTCACGGGTGGTCTAGTCAATATTATTACTAAAGAATTTCCATCAAAAAAAAGTACAAGTATCAATTTTAATTTAGGCTATAATTCTTACATGCATTTCAACAAAGACTACAGATCTTATCATGGAAGTAGTACCGATATATTTGGTTTTGATGACGGTAAAAGGGCTTTACCAAGTGTAATTCATTCCAGTCAGATTCCCGATCCTAGATTTAATCTTTCAGCTAATGATTCCAAAATTGTTACCAATATTGCTAACGAATTTGATCCACAGATGAGTGCTCTTAAATCCACAAGTGGAATGAATTACTCTTTTGGTTACTCGTCTGGTAAACAATTTGATATAGGAGAAAAAGAAAATACATTAGGATTATTAGGATCAATAACATACAATAATCAGACTCAACTTTATATTGATGCAGAAAATAATTTTTTTAATAAAAATACAAATATTGCAGTTTTTGATTTGGACACTAATAGAACTCAAAAAGGAGACATTGGGATAAATAATGTAATAATAAGTGCTCTAGGTGGAATTTCATATAGGACCAACCATTCTAAATATAAAGCCACCTTAGTTCATATTCAAAATGGAGAAAAAAAAGCTGGATATTTTAGACAACAAACCCGATTTTCTGATTTTATAGATTTCAACAAAGATAATTTAGAATATACCCAAAGAAGTATTACAAATTTTATAATTGAAGGTACACATACTAATAAAGATGCTAACTTCAAAAGTGAATGGAAAATATCTCCTACCATTTCAAGAATTCATGATAAAGATATAAGAACCACCACTTTTCAAGACGAAGATGGCGTGTTTAGTTTTCAGGAAAATACTGAACCTAAAAGGATATGGAGATTCTTGAATGAGAATCACATAAACAGTAAAATTGATTTCACCAAAAGCTATAAACTAAACGATGAAAAAGGGAAATTGAAATTTGGAGGATTAAGTAATTACCAAATAAGGGATTTTGAAATTGGGCAATATTCAGTAAGCTCTACCTATTCCTCTGTTGAAGACTGGGGCAACTATCAAGGATTATCAGATGCAATATTAGATGAAAATAATATATGGAATTCCGAAAATAATAGTGGCTCTTATATAAATGCAAACACAACAATTTTTGAAGAAGCAAGAAAATTTAATGCTGAAAAAACTAATATTTCATTGTACGTATCTAATGAAGTGAAAATGCTGGGGGTCTTACGTACAGTTATGGGGTTGAGAGCAGAAAAATTTGATTTATACTATACTGGAAAAAATTCGCAGCAAGAAATTAATTATTTTAAAGAAAATGTAATTAACAAGCTTGACTTATTTCCTACTCTTAATCTTATTTTAGCGGCTACCGAAAATAGTAACTTAAGAGCATCTGCAACAAGAACTACTGCAAGACCTTCATTTAGAGAAGCTTCAATTGCTGAAATTTATGACCCACTCTCTAATATGACTTTTATTGGGAACATTAATTTAAAACCATCTTACATACAGAACTATGATTTAAGATACGAATATTATGGTGAATTTTCTAACTTATTCGCTGTTAGTCTGTTTCGTAAAAACTTTAGAGATCCCATAGAAATGACTTATTTTGAATCTGCACCATCAAATTTCACACCTAAAAACCTTGGAACAGCGACTGTAACAGGAATTGAATTAGAAATTAGAAAGAATTTATCCAGATTAACACCCATCGTAAAAGACATTAGTGTTAACATAAATACATCTATTATAAATTCTAGGTTGGTATTTTCTGAAAGCGAATTTAATTTGAGGTATAATATGTTAAGAGTTGGAGAACAAATAGGTGATTCTAGAACTTTACAAGGTCAAGCTCCTTTTTTAATGAATGTTGGTATTAATTATTCTAATGAAGACTTAGGCTTACAAACAGGTTTATTTTATAACGTTCAAGGAAAAACACTTGAAATAGTAGGAACTGGATTTTTACCAGATGTTTACACCATGCCATTTCACAGTCTTAATTTAAATTTTAATAAAACGATTGGAAGGAATAAAACATCAAATCTAAATATTAGAATTAATAATTTACTTAACGATTTAAAAGAAAGTAAATTTAACTCCTTTGGAGCTCAACCATTGAATTTCAGTACTAGAAATCCTGGTAGAGTTATCTCTTTAGGATTCAAAAAACAATTCTAAGATTAAACTTTAGAACCTTTATCGAATTAAAAATTAAATTCTGTTTGCAATCTAAACATCATTTTATTTTTTTTTGAATCTTCTTCGGTTAAGCTTATATCTCCTTGAACCTTCAGATTATGTCCGACAACGTATCTGGAAAAACCCAAAGTATATTGTTTAATATCATTATTTAAGGTGATTCTTTCTGGGTTAACTTGGGTAAACCTGCCAGCAATCTCCCAATTATTTTTTAATAAATATCCCATTTGTAAATTCAAAGAAGAACCTGTATAATAACTCTCATTAACAGCTATGATATCTCCAGCAATATCATATGTAGCGTCAACAACTGATGAACCATTTTTAGTTTTTCTATTGGCATATTCACCAAAAAACGAAATTCCATTATATTTTAAATGTGCATCTAGAAAAAGTGTCTCCAGATCACTCAAATCACCATTGATATAACTTCCTTTTTGTCCTCTTGATCTCATGGCATTTTCGTTGTAATCATAAGTAGCACTTAACATTAACTTTACTGTCTTTTCACGTTTTAAATCAGCGGCAAAATAATCACCTTTTTTAGTGAATGATCCAAAAGGTAACAGTTCAATTCTTCCAGTATAATCACTTCCTGAAGATGATACAGTCTGATTCAGGCCTTCACCTTGAGAAATTGACAATATTTCTCTAACTAAAAAATTTTCTCCAAAAGTAAAATGATGCCTTAGTTGGGCACCTGCATCTCTGTCAAGTGTAAACTTAGAGTTCAGTAAAGATCGATCTACTAATTGAAGTTTTTGTGATGAGAAAACTCTTTCAATGTTCCCAGGTAACTTGGTTTGTCCAAACCAAACAGTCCAATTACCAGTAAAATTCCATTTAATAACCGCGTCGAGAACAAACCCATTATGTACATCGTATTCAAATTTGTATTTTATTTTTGGACTGAAGGCATATCCACTACCTTTTATTCTAGCTCTTCTTACCAATGCTCTATCCGTGTAAGAACTATCCCTGAAATCAAAATTTCCTTCATATCTGGTCTGAAATCTAAAAGCAACTTTTGTTTTCCATGAAGAATCTTTTGCAATGACATTTATAAGACCTTTTCCAAAACTGTTATTGGTTACATCTTGAGAAAAATTAATGTTGAAAAAAAATATTGTAGTTATTATTAAGAAAAGTGACTTTTTCATTTTGATAATTTGAAGCAAAGAGAATCATATTATTTAACAATAACATACGAATTGACAAAGCTTAACATTAAATTAATGTTGTATTAAAATTCACGATTCTCAAGATGTTGAAAAATAATAACTTTTATTAACTTAATGAAAATCAATAAGTTAATATGATTCAATATTAAGCTAATGTTAAGGTTTTAATAGTTAATTAAAACCTATTGGTTAGATATTTAGATTTGTTAAAATTTTAATACTGTAAAAATGACTTTTTTTGATTTTCTTATAATTATCGGAGCTCTTGGATTTTTCATATATGGGATGAAAGTAATGAGTGATGGCATCCAAAAAGTAGCTGGGAGTAAAATGCGTAATATTTTAAGTAGTATGACTTCCAACAGGTTCCTTGGGATTACTACTGGTTTTTTAATTACTGCCCTTTTACAATCTTCTTCAGCTACAACAGTTATGACAGTCAGTTTTGTAAATGCAGGTTTACTTAGCCTTGTAGAGTCAATTGGAGTAATAATGGGTGCCAATATTGGTACAACAATTACTGCATGGTTAATTTCAATTTTGGGGTTTAAGGTGAAAATATCTACTATTGCTTTACCAATTATTGCTATTGGTTTTCCTTTAATGTTTTCTAAGAAAACAAATTTAAAAGCTTGGGCTGAAGTTTTGATTGGATTTGCACTTCTATTTATGGGACTAGATGAACTTAAGCACGCGGTTCCAGACTTAAAACAAAATCCTAGTTTCCTTAGTTTTTTAGCTGATTATGCAGATCAAGGATATATTTCCACAATTATATTTATTGGAGTCGGAACTATTTTAACACTTGTTGTTCAGTCTTCTAGTGCAGCTATGGCATTGACTTTAGTTATGTGCTTTGAAGGTTACATTCCATTCGAATTAGCTGCTGCAATGGTTTTAGGCGAAAATATAGGGACTACAATAACAGCAAATCTAGCTGCATTAGTTGCAAATGTCCACGCAAAACGAGCTGCAAGAGCTCATTTTATATTTAATGTATTTGGAGTTGTATGGATGATAATAGCTTTTCCATTTTTCATAAACTTTATCGACCAGTATATGACTGAATACATGGGAATGTCTCCCTTAAACCCAGTAGATAAATCAGCAACTGTACCTTTAGGATTGTCTATATTTCACACTACTTTCAACATTTTTAATGTAGTTCTATTGGTAGGTTTTGTTCCATTTATGTCAAAAATAGCTACCAGTCTTGTAAAATCTAAAGGAGATGCAGATGAAGAATTCAAACTTGATTACATAAGTGCGGCAGGAATTGCAATTCCAGAAGTGGCTATTTTAGAAGCTAAAAAAGAAGTTGCTAAGTTCGGAGATGTAACTATGAGAATGAATGACTTCATGAAATCTCTAATAAATGATCAGAATAAAAAGACTAGGAATAAAATGTTTAATAAATTAAAAAAATACGAAGAAATTACAGATCGTGTCGAAGTAGAAATTGCAAGTTATTTAGACAACTTATCTACAAAGGAAGTTAGTCAAAACACCTCCAGTCAAATCAGAGCTATGTTAAGCATTACCAATGATTTAGAAAGAATTGGTGATATTTATTATCAAATGTCAAAAACTATTGAAAGAAAGGATGAAAGTAAATTGTATTTTCTTCCAGAACAAAGAGAAAACTTAAATAATATGTTGGATGTTTTGGATAAGGCTTTCACAGAAATGAATGCTAATCTTAGATCTGAATACGGTCACATTTCAATTGAAAATGCAAAAAAACATGAAAGAGAGATCAATCAAATTAGAAATAATTTAAGAAAATCTTATTTGGAACAAGCAGAGAAAGGCGAATATAAATTTCAACCTGGAATCATGTATAACGACCTTTTCTCTTCATGTGAAAAAGTTGGTGACCACATCATTAACGTAAGTGAAGCAGTTGCTGGAGAAATTTAAACTGTATGAAATTATCAGAATTTAAAAATACTATTTCTAAAATTTCCAAAATTAGTTTCCAACTTGAAAACGGTGATTTAATACCTCCCCACTTTCATATTACTGAAATTGGATTCATAAATAAAAGGTTCATCGATTGTGGTGGAACTATTAGAAATGAAAAGTTAATTAACTTTCAGTTGTGGCATGCCGAGGATTTTCAGCATGTTTTAAACCCGAAAAAAGTTATTGAAATTATTACAATTGCTGAAAACTCCATATTTTCTGAAGACCTAGAAATAGAAGTTGAATATCAAAACTCTACTATAGGAAAGTATGGTCTTGACTTCAACGGAAACTCTTTTTTACTTAAATCCAAAACTACCAATTGTCTTGCTGAAGACCAATGTGGAATAGAAATCTCTAAACCAAAGGTCTCTATTTCAGATGTTAACAAGGTAGACTCTAATTGTAGTCCAGGTAGTGGGTGTTGCTAAATAGTATTCTTTTATTACAATGTTAGAAATCATCTTTGTTTTTTTCAAGTTAGGGTGTATTGCTTTTGGTGGACCTGCGGCACATATTGCAATGATGGAAAAAGAAATAATTAAAAAGAGAAAGTGGATGACTCATGAAGACTTTCTTGATTTAATTGGTATTACCAATATTATACCTGGACCAAATTCAACCCAAATGACCATGCAATGTGGTTATTTTAGAGGAGGTAATATCGGGCTAATATTAGCAGGAACAGCATTTATTTTACCTGCTGTACTAATCACTTTATTATTTGCAATAGCTTTTGTTAGATATGGAAGTTTACCAAGCATAGAACCATTTTTTTTAGGTATTAAACCTGCAGTTATTGGTATCATACTAATGGCTACAATAAAGTTATCTAAAAAGGGATTTAAAAATAATATATTAATTGCAACAGGAATTACAGTTGCACTACTGTCAATCTTTGGAGTTAATGAATTTATTTTAATAATTGGCATAGCTTTTTTGGGATTTACTATTCATTCGATGAAAAATAAATCTAAAAAATTACGCTCTTTAATTCCAGGCCTTTTACTATTTATTAAACCAACTACCATAAGTATTTCTGGTATTTCCATATTCTGGTCTTTTATTAAAATAGCATTCATACTTTATGGAAGCGGATATGTTCTAATTGCCTACGTTGATTCTGAATTAGTTGAAAGGTTAGAATGGTTGACTAAAGAAGAATTATTAGATGCCATTGCAGTAGGTCAATTTACACCTGGACCTGTTTTAACAACTGCGACTTTTATAGGTTATCAATTGAATGGGTTTATTGGAGCAATTACTGCAAGTTTGGGTATGTTCTTACCGTCCTTTATTTTAGTAGCCATTTTGGTTAAAATCATCCCTTTTATCAAAAAATCTAAAATACTGTCAACTACATTGGAATATATTAATGCTGCTGCAGTAGGAATTATGATTGCAGTAACGATGAAATTATCTTTTAGTTTTCTATTTAATTGGAGGTATTGCGCTATAATGATGGTAAGTATTACACTTACTTATTTTTTTAAAAAAATAAGTAGTGTTTGGATTGTTTTTGGTGGGGCTATATTGGGTTACTTATTGAACCTAATTGGATGAAAATTCACTTTAAAATAAATATTTATAAAATCCAGAAGTAATAAAGACAATTAGATTTTTTAATTACAATAAAAAAATTCATATTTGCACCCGAATTAATAAACTGAGTTTAGGACTCTTTTAAAAACAATTAATATGGCAACAAAAATAAGACTTGCAAGACATGGTAAAAAAGGAAAACCATTTTATCATGTTATTATAGCTGACTCTAGATCTAAAAGAGACGGTAGATATATAGAGAGAATTGGTTCTTACAATCCAAATGTAAATCCAGCAATTATAGATATTGATTTTGACAAAGCACTCCACTGGGTAAGTGTTGGTGCGCAACCCACTGACACAGTCAGAGCTATGCTTTCTTACAAGGGAGTTCTTTATAAAAATCATCTTTTGAATGGCGTAAAGAAAGGTGCATTGACGGAAGCTCAAGTAGAAGATAAATTTAACACATGGTTAGCTGAAAAAGATAATAAAATAGAATCAAAAAAATCGTCCCTTGAAAAAGCTGAACAAAAAGCAATAGCTGACGCATTAGCTGCAGAAAAAGCTAAAAATGACGCCAGAGCTAAGTTAATCCAAGAAACTGAAGCTGCTGCAATTATTGAAGAAGCGTCTGCTGCAACTGAAGAAACTCCTGTCGCAACTGAAGAAACTCCTGCTGCAACTGAAGAAACTCCTGCTGCAACCGAAGAAAAAAATAAAGATTAGATCTTTATTTTTTTATAAGATTTCGTAAATTTAGCCATGTTTTATCATGGTTTTTTTTATGCAAAACAAAC
>JAQXDK010000005.1 GCA_029251405.1 Flavobacteriales bacterium | reverse complement strand
ACAGAAGCAACAGATTGGGCAGAATATACTGCTTTAAGTAATGAGTTCTATTTTGAACAAAGTAATTTAGAGTATGCAAGAAAGTCAGCTAAAGGAAAAAATTGTTATTACGATCAAGTAGTTTCAGAAATAAAAAATACCTGCGAGTATAATAAAGTAATGAAACATTCCTCTACTAAAAATGGGTCTGTTAATTTCACAACATATAAATGTCCAGGAGCTAAGTATAAAGGTTATTTAGGCTTTGCCCAAGTAGAAGGAAACGGTGTAATTCAATTATTTCCTAAATAAATTTATATATTTTTCGTAAATCCTAAATTAATTGTTGACCAGCTAGGGTCGTCAAAATTTAGCCTAAATCCAATGTCTAATTTTATTTTTTTCATGGATTTAAGAATACCTATCTCACATTGTGTTTCATCATATTCAAAATCCCTTCCTATGCCAATATAAGTACTTGAATTACTCAGGCTGGGGATTTCAAAGTTATTAGGAAAAATTTTTCCTAACGTAATTATAAAAGGTAGTCCAGCATAACTATCACCACCAAATAAACCTAGGTTTGCAGAGACATATCCTCGTAATTTATTACTTAAAGTATAATATTTTATTCCAAATGTACTAGCAGAAAAATCACTAAAGGCGTACCCAAATAAAAATAAAAACCCTTTTTCACCATCTTTACCGTTCAAGCCTTGAGTATTTGAATTAGTATTATCTTTTTTTTTACCTTCAAAGCCTGGGTTGTAAGAGTATATTTTAGCAACATCAGCTTCATTAAAATTATATTTTTGGCCATTACTTAAGAAACAAATAATTCTTGCATTCATACCTTCAATTCCAAATTCATACTTTTTAATTTTTTGTACTTCTCCAGTAAACTCTCTACCATCTCTAAGTAAAATTATAAGGTCTTTTAACCCAATTAAATTTGAAAGACTTTTTAAGTTATACTTGCTGATAGAAGGATCATTATTGTTTGAAATTGAAATTTCAGTTTTTTCCTTTACAACTTCATTAGAATTACCAAGATTTTTAGATACCTTATTTAAGGTCTGATATTCTTTTATCTCTCCTTTACTTAAGTAAATAGATCTAGAATTTTGGGTTTTAAAAAAATAACCATCTTGATCAACTTCTTCAATGGTGCCACTATAGTGTTTACCACTGTAAGTGGTAAACACTATAGAATCTCCAAATTTCTGTGATTTTCCAACAATACTTAATGAAATAAAAATTAGAAGTAATATTTTTTTCAAAGTCTTAGTCTTTTTTAGCGATGTTGAATCCCATGGATAAACCTATATACCCACCTTCTCTACCACTTGAATAAAATAAGTTAACTGGAATATTAAGATAGCCAGATTTAAAAGTTCTTCCAATTGCCCAAACCCATCCTGTTTTAAATCGTATATCTCCTCTTTTATCTGTTCTTAATGTATTTGTATATCCGTCTGGAGTATTTGATTTGGAGCTTTTAACCCAATCATTTATTACGTCATATTCTCCACCGACACCTCCAATAGTATCACCTAAATAGTACCCCTGAGATTGAGTCGTTAGTCTAAAAGTTGGACCAAACCCAAATTCCCATCCGTTTTTCGAACTTCTAAATCCATTAAGTAAAGCAAAAGAAGGACTAAACATTTCTTTTTCTATACCGTTAATAAAAATCAAGCCTTCTATTAACGCTTGAAAATTTCCAGCACTTAGATAGGAACCTTCAAATTGGTAACCTATTTGAGAAAGTACTACTGGACTATTGAACCCCCATCCACCTTGTATTTCTGGTGCTGCAAGAATTTTAGCTGTATTTCCAATTACGTAGGAAAGACCCATTCTTGGACCGTTATTTTTCAAATACGCAACAGGAGCTTCAGGTGGTTGGTTGAAATAAATTAAAGAATTTAGAATTTCTGGTGTGTTTTCAATGCCTAAGGCCTTATTTACAACAATTGACACCATTGATTGGATTTCATTATCCAGGTTGATAAATTCTTCTACAGAAACTTTATCGTAATCTCCCGTCTCAATATTTAGAATTTTTACAGTGACAACTATTTTTTTTCCTAAACTTTCAATCGATCCTGTTATCACTTTATCAACACTAGCAGCTTTACCTACACTTAATAAGCATTTCTTACCATAACAATTAGAAATATCTATTTTGCTATCTTCAATTATTTCATTAAAATCTAATTTATCTAATACATTAAATTGTTCGGTTTTAGTAGTAACAATTCTGAAAATACTTTCAGCCATTTCTGGACTTACTTTAGCCCCTTGAGTATAGACGCTTACTACTGCTGCTGACTTAAGTTGTGCAAATAAATTTTGACATAAGAATATCAATAATATTGTATAGATGGTTTTAATAAATGTTTTCATAATATAAATTTTAATCAAATTTAAATTTAGTAATTATAAAAAATAACTGTAAAAAGACAACAAAAAGACTTATTATTAACAAGCTTCCATTAATTAAAGACCTGACTATAAGCGACTTAAATTATTAATAAAGTATATTATTTCTTTAAAATAGATCTTGCACTTCTTAGAATTAAAAGCTTAAATAAGCTTTGCGGTACAATTTTTAGGAATCTTAAAGACATTCTATTTTTCCATCCTGGAATGATAACCGCTGTTCCATTTAAGGTGCTTTTTACGGCTTTTTTTGCAACCTGTTCAGCTCCTCGTACTGAAATTTTTGCAAGGAATCCTCCATTATCAATTTGGTTTTTAACCACTTCATTTGTTGGAGTTGCTCCTGGTTGTAATAAACTAACGCTTATGTTGTAGCCCTCTAATTCTACTCTTAAAGCCTCTGTAAAATATTTAACATATACTTTAGATGCGGCATAGATAGATTTATACGGACAAGGAAAGTTTGCTATCATGCTGGCATTATTAAGTATAAATGAAGGTGAGTTTTTTTTAAGTTCAGGAATAAAATAGTGTGTTATTCTAGTAGTTGCTTTAATATTTAAATCAATCATACTTTCTATATATTCTATCGAATAATCCTCAAAAGGTCCCACCCCTCCAAATCCAGCATTATTAATTAAAAAATCTACTGAGTAATTATTTTTCTGAACCCATTTAAAAATATTTTTTGCACTTTCTAAAATGGTTAAATCAGTTTCGAAGAAATCGGTTGAAACATGGTATTCATTACTGATTTTATCTGACAAAGCTTTTAGATTTTCATTGGGTAATGAAATCAGTAGGACGTTTCTTTTCAGAGCTGCGCATTCTTTTGCCATTTGTAGTCCCATGCCTTGACTGGCACCAGTAATAAGAGTATATTTCATTAAGTCAAAAACTTTGTTCAAATGTAAATAACATAATTAATTTTTTTATATTATGATTAAGTAATTTTTTAAATTTTCAGTAGGTAATTGCCTATTGTTTTTTTTCAGCTTAATTTTAAACTTGTATAAGTATATTAATAACTAAAAATCTATGGACTTAATTAAAGAGATTTCTAATACATTTTCAAAAAAAAACCATAGAAATTTCATTAAATTCTTCACAAGAAAAAGACCAGATAGTTCAAGAAAAGATGTTAAAGTTTTTGAAGAACTTTCCAGTTATTATAGTAATAATAAACTTTCAAAACTTTCATTTAAAGGGGACCCTAATTACCATGCCATAAGAAAAAGAATATCTAAAGAGCTAATTAATTTTTTAAATGTTGAGAATTCAGAGCTTCTTCATCATAATAACAGAGAAGGAATGCTCACTTTAGCCAAATATTTTATAGATTTTAAAAAATACAGTCATTCCTTAGAAATTCTCAATAAAGAGGAAAAAATTGCAGATAAAAGCAATGACTATTTAATAAACCTTAAAATACAAAGATTAAAGTTAGAAATCCTACCCTATTCATCTGACGGAGATTTTAATGCCATTAAAAAAAAGATTTTTATACTTCAAAAAAAACAGTCTCAAGTAGATGAGTTTCAGTTGTATTTTATTCAAATGAAAAACCTTTTTATTAATAAGATTAAAAACGGTAATGTCAACTTTTCTTTGTCTGAATATCAAAAATCTTTGTCTGAGTTTGATAATTTAAAAAATGAAATAAACGATCCTCAAATTCATCTTAAAAATATAGAGATAATTAGAGTGGAGTACGCAATTGAAAAAAACTTCAGTGATCTTGCAATAATCTTAGAAAATTATTATTCTGAACTCAAGTTTGACTTAGATAATTTTAATTATCAACCTTTTTATGCAAATATAGAGTATGTAATGTCCTATACTTATTTAGACATTAGAAACTTTAAGAAGTCAAAAACACATTTAAATAATCTTCATCTTTTGATGTCTAAAGAAGATAAAATATTTTATACTTATTTAGGAAGATATACAGCTATTGATAGTTTTATTAAAGTATTCGATTATAAAATTAAAGACGCTACCGAAGTAATACAAAATACCATTTCACAGTATGCTGAAAAATTAAAAGTAAGAGAGATATTAAATTTAACTTTAAATCTATCAGCGATATTACTTATTTCACAAGAGCCAAAAAATGCAGTTAAAGTCATTAACCAACTGAATAAGTCAGATGCTTTTTATAAAAATAATATGGGTAGAGAATGGGTGCTTAGAAAAGAGATGATACGAGCATTAATTTTAATTGAATTAAAACATATAGATTTAGCTGAGAAAATACTAAACGCTATCAAGCAAAAAAATAACGACTTATTTTCTTCAAAACAATACATGTTAGTTAGTCCTTACATTACGGCGCTCGAAAAGTACATTAACGAACCAGAGAATACGGACGTAAGTCAGTTAAAGGAAGTAGAAAAAGTATTTGACTTTAAAAAAGAAAAAGTATTTAGAGACCCTAGATTAATTATGTTTTTTGCATGGCTTAAAGCCAAATACACCAAGAAGAATACTTATTCTGTTCTTATTAAAGAGTTTGAATCTTTAGATTAATAGTACTCGTAATATATTTTATCACCGCTGTTGTAGCCTACCCAATTACTATTTAAAACAAGCGCAAGACTGTTAATTTTTAATTTTGTTATTGTACAGGTTTGGGTTACATCTAAACTTACACTTGATACTATATAATTAAAAGTAACTTGAGTTTTATCTTCTGAAAAATCCCATTGACCACCAGCAACATCGATTCCAGCTTGTGAAAAATTTTCTACATCTTTAAATTGTAAAGAGCCGTCCTTTAAGAATTCTATAAAACTTCCATCACTATCAATATCAAAAATTTCACCTGAGTTACCATCTACATATTGAATGGGTCTCCATTTTTGGCAGAGCCTAGTTGTTTTTCCAACTAAAGTAAATTTAGGTCCCTCTTCATATTTGCTGCAGGAAAAAACTGAAATAACAATAATTAGTAAAGTGGTAAGTTTTAAAATTTTCATGAGTATTTTATAAATTAATTGCCTAAATATAAAATATATTTTTTTGATTTTATCACTACTAATCATTTATAAGAAAAATAAATATAATTATTGATTCAATAAGAATGATACATTTGCAACTTATTTGAAGTCATGAAGATTAGAAACATCGCCATAATTGCCCATGTTGACCATGGAAAGACAACACTAGTAGACAAAATGATCTACGCTTGTAATGCTATAGATAATAGAAAAGAAAAAAAAGAATTAATTCTCGATAATAATGATCTTGAAAAGGAGCGAGGAATTACTATTCTTTCTAAGAATGTTTCTGTTCAATATAAAGAACATAAAATTAATATTATAGATACTCCTGGTCACGCAGACTTTGGTGGGGAAGTGGAAAGGGTTTTAAATATGGCAGACGGAGTATTGCTGCTAGTAGATGCTTTTGAAGGTCCGATGCCACAAACTCGGTTTGTTTTACAAAAAGCAATTGAACTAGGTCTAAAACCAATGGTTGTTATAAATAAAGTAGATAAAGAAAATTGTCGACCAGATGAAGTTCAAGAAAAAGTTTTTGACCTGATGTTCAATTTAGATGCGTCGGAAGATCAATTAGACTTTCCAACCATATATGGTTCAGCAAAGCAGGGTTGGATGAACAACGATTATAAGGCAATAAACGACAATATTTTTCCTTTATTAGATGCTGTTATTGAACATATACCTTCACCCAAAATTGAGGCTGGAAATACACAATTACTAATTACCTCTCTTGACTATTCAACTTTTATTGGAAGAATAGCTATTGGAAGACTACAAAGAGGAGGGCTTAAACAAAATCAGCAAATTTCTTTAGTTAAGAGTGGCGGTGATATTAAGAAGTGTAGAATTAAAGAACTTTACTTATTTGAAGGGTTAGGCAAATCAAAAGTAGAAGAAGTGAAGGCAGGTGATTTGTGTGCTATTGTTGGACTAGAAGGTTTTGAAATTGGAGATACTGTTGCAGATATTGATGCACCAGAACCATTACCAACTATTAAAATTGACGAGCCCACCATGTCTATGTTGTTCACCATTAATGATTCTCCATTTTTTGGTCAGGAGGGTAAATTTGTCACTTCTAGACATATCAAAGATCGTTTAGAAAAGGAGTTAGAAAGAAATCTGGCTCTTAAAGTGGAAGAAACAAATTCTGCAGATTCGTTTAGTGTTTTTGGTCGAGGAGTACTGCACTTGTCAGTTCTAATTGAGACGATGCGACGAGAAGGTTATGAATTACAAGTTGGACAACCACAGGTAATAATTAAAGATATTGACGGTGTAAAATGTGAACCAATAGAAGAATTAACAATTGATATTCCTGAAATACATTCTGGGAAAGCTATTGAAGTAGTTGCTATCAGAAAAGGAGAGATGCTAAGTATGGAGCCAAAGGGAGATAGAATGTTGTTACAGTTTAACATCCCCTCCAGAGGAATAATAGGGCTAAGAAACTACTTGTTAACCGCTACGGCTGGTGAGGCAATTATGTCACATAGGTTTATAGATTTCATGGCTTACAAGGGAGATATTCCACAAAGAAATAACGGGTCATTAATATCTATGGAAAAGGGAAAATCAATTCCATTTAGTTTAAATAATTTACAAGAAAGAGGCAAGTTTTTTGTCGATCCAAACGAAGATATTTATGAAGGTCAAGTTATAGGTGAAAACTCTAGGGCAAATGATTTAGTAGTGAATATCACAAAGACTAAAAAGTTAACTAATATGCGTTCTTCTGGTGCAGACGACAAGGTTAAAATTGCACCAGCCATACAGTTTTCTCTTGAAGAGGCACTTGAGTATATACAAGCCGATGAATATGTGGAGGTTACTCCAACAAAAATCAGGCTTAGAAAAATTCTATTAAAAGAGAACGAAAGAAAAAGAGCAAATAAATAATTTTTCTTTTTAGTTTGTCTTCAAGCGCGATATTTTCTCTCATTTTAGAATTCAAAATTGATAATTGAATTATTGAAAAGTTAATTACTAACTTTACTCTTAAATGAAAGAAATTTTTAAATATTTTTTCATCTTATTACCGTTTTTAAGTAATTCACAAACTACACCAAAACTAGTAGTTTCTATTGTTGTGGATCAAATGCGCTATGAGTATGTGGATAGGTTTTGGGATGAATACTCTGAAAATGGGTTAAAAAAATTAGTCAAACAAGGGGTTTTTTGCAGGAATACTCATTATAATTACATTCCTACCTATACAGGCCCTGGTCATGCTAGTATATTTACCGGTACCACCCCATCAGTTCATGGAATAATTGGCAATAACTGGTATGACAAAGATGATTTTTCTGCTGTTTACTGTTCTGGAGACGGCAAACATAGAACGATATGTCTTTGCAAAAAGCCGCACGAGAAATCCAATCCAGGAAATGGAAAAATGTCTCCTAATTTATTGTTGTGTAATACTGTTGGAGATCAACTAAAACTTAAAGACTCACTTTCTAAAGTATTTGGAGTATCTATAAAAGACAGAGGTGCAATTCTATCAGTTGGATTTTTAGCAGATGGAGCTTATTGGCTAAATAGCAATTCTAAATGGATTACTAGTTCTCACTATAGAGAGAATATTCCTAAATGGATTGAAAAATTTCATGAAAAACATACTGTTAAATCTTACATGAATCACTTTTGGAAGGGAACTTCCTTCAATTACGATCTAAAAGAGGATTTTGAAGATATGGGACCATCATCTTTAAAAGCTACTCCAGAAGGAAATAATTATACTTTAGACTTTTCAAAAGAGCTTATAATTAATGAAAATTTAGGAACAGATACGCATTCAGATTTTTTAGTAATTAGTTTCTCATCAACAGACTACGTAGGGCATAAGTTTGGACCAGATGCAGAGGAACTTAAAAGTATGTACCTAAACCTTGATAACAATCTATCGAAATTATTGAAATTTTTAGACGAACATTGTGGTAAAAACAATTACTTAATTTCATTAACATCTGATCATGGTGCTGGAACCTCTCCTATTGAAATAGAAAGAAGAGGATTAAAAGGTGGGAATTTTATTTCAAGGGAAATTTTCCCAGAATTAAATAAGGAACTGGAATTAGTTTTTGGTATACCAAGCATCTTAGCAAGATATTCCAATATGCAATTTTATATAGATTTCAAAAAAATTGATTCTTTGAAAATTTCTGAAACAGATGTTTTTCTTGAAGCAAAAAAGTGGCTGAGTAATTTAAATTCTGTTGATGAAGTATATTCTAAAACCAGTATCGCTAATGGTTTACCATCTCAAAAAGTACAGCGACTAATAAATGGAATCTACCCGAGAAGATCTGGAGACATTTTTATTACGCTTAAGCCGGGGTTTATAGAATGGTCCTCTAAAACTGGAACTACTCACGGGACACATTTTAATTACGATTCTCATGTTCCCTTAATTTTTTACGGGTTTAATATTAAGCCTAAACAAATTTACAGCAAGATTAAAATAATAGATATTGCACCAACTTTATCAATATTTTTAAAAACTGCTTTTCCCAATGCTTGCACTGGAAATCCCATTGGTGAAATATTTTAAGAAACACGCTATGAAAAATATTAAACTTTTTATTGCTGCTTTACTCGTAATAACTATCTCTACTGCTATTTCCCAGACCAGAGATTCTGTTTTTGATAACCAGTTATATTTTAAATTAAAGTCTCTTAGTAATGTTTCATCAAATTCTTGGAAAGCCATTGAAGAGCATCCTGAAAACATAGCAGTAGCTATTTTTCCCTTTAGTAGTTTTTTAGATTCTGTTGGGGTTGTCAACATTAGACAACCTTTTGGTAAAAAGAAAGAGGCCCTAAACCTATATCTAACATTTCAAGTAACGTTTACCAACCAAAATCACGATTTAAAGAAATTAATTAAATCTATGGCTGACTTTTCTGAACTTGAATATACCGAGCCCGTATATAAAGACTTTGAGGACTATATTCCTAACGATCCTAGTTATAGCAACTGCTGGCATTTAAATAAAATTCAAGCAAACTTAGCTTGGGATCTAGGAACAGGTAGTAGTGACGTGGTGGTATCCATAGTCGATGATGCGATCACTATAAATCATCCTGATTTAAAAGATATAATTTGGGTAAATCCCAATGAGATTCCAAATAACGGTATTGATGATGATAATAATGGATACATAGATGATATAAATGGTTGGGATACTTACTCAAACGATAACGACCCCAGTCCACTTGGTAATTCAGCCGCATGGGCTCATGGAACACATTGCGCTGGTATAGCTGGTGCTCATACAGATAATAACAAAGGAATTTCTTCTGTTGGATTTGGCGTTTCTTTAATGGCCGTTAAAACAGGAGATAATAACGGGTTAGTAAATCAGACATGGGCTGGAGTATACTATTCTATTGTCTCAGGTGCAGATGTTATAAGTTGTTCTTGGTCAAGTGGTTCTTATTCTCAAACCAATTATAACATTATAGAACTTGGGATTAATAGCGGGTCTATAATTGTTGCTGCATCAGGGAATAACGGGTCGAATTTAGCAAATAATCCAAAATATCCTGCTTGTTATAACGGAGTAATTTGTGTCGCAAATACAACGACTACTGACGCAAAAGCAGGGTCTTCAAATTACGGGACTAGAATTGATGTAGCGGCTCCGGGAAGTTCGATTTTAAGTACGATTCCCTACAGTGGATACGATACCAAAACAGGTACTTCAATGTCTGCACCAATGGTTGCAGGTCTTTTAGGTTTAATGAAATCTTATTCTCCAAATGCAACCAATTCGCAATTAATTAGTTGCATGAAAAATGGCTGTGATGATATTGATGCAATCAATCCATCTTATGCTGGGTTACTAGGCGCAGGGAGAATAAACGCTTACAAAGCGCTCATGTGCTTATCCCCTCCAACAGCCAATTTTTTAGTTAGGTATCAAGACAGTTGCTCTGGGGAAGTTCAATTTTCTGATGCTACTTTAGGATTCCCAAATTCTTGGGCATGGGATTTTAACGGTGACGGTGTAATAGACGATACTACTAGCGCTGCCAATTATTATTTTAATGAATCTGGTAGTTACAATACTACTTTAACTGTTGGAAATGAATATGGAGTAAATACTAAAACTGTACAAAATGCTTTTGCTATAACTCTTAGCGAAGCGCCTAATTTAGATAGTATTTATAGTTGTGTCGGTGATTCAGTAGTTGTCCATAGCTCCAATGGTGCGGATTTAAACTGGTACAGAGAAGAAAGTGATCTCCAAAAAATAAACTATGGTCCCAGCTTAACAACAGGTAGTATTTTTAGGGATACTTCTTTTTTCGTCTCTGAACCTTTCGATACTTCGTGTTACCAAACCGGTCTTACATATTTCCCTAGTAACGGAGTATTTTCGTCTAACTATTCCTACTTACTCTTCGATGTATTTCAAAAAATACAACTCCAGTCGGTAGATATTAAGGCAAACGGGAATAACGATAGGACGATAATTATTTTAGATAGCATTAACAATATTGTATTTGAAAAAACATTTTCAAATATTAATACCGGGGTACAAACTTTAGAATTAAATGCAATTTTATTTCCAGGAAGTAATTACAAAATAGGGATGTCACCAAATTCAACGGTTGATTTATTTAGAGCGAATTCAGGAGCTAATTTCCCTTACTTAATTCCTAATATGATATCTATTAACAAGTCTGTTATTTCTGCTATTAATTCCACTATTCAACAATATTATTACTTCTTCAATTGGAGTGTTTGTGATGCTCCCTGTGAAAGTGAAAGATCAGAAGTTAAAATTATAACAGACGATTGCGAAATTGACGACCTTTCGGAAATAATTATATATCCCAATCCCAATCAAGGAGTATTTAATCTTCTGGTTCCAAAAGACTCACAAGGTTCTTATAAAGTTTTTAATATTCTAGGGCAACAAGTTTACGAACAAGTTTTTTCTGCAACAGCAGAAAGAGTATTCGTAAGTCTTCCAAACCTTTCAAAAGGGGTTTATAATTTAGTTTTAGAAATTGATAATGAAAAAATAGTGGAAAAGATTACCATTTCTGGTAGATAAATTACTCTTCTAGTACTCCATGAATAATTTTTCTTTGTTTTTTGGAATTTTTATCATCTTCTTTTTCTTTTTCTAAAGTAGACTTTTCAATTTTTGAATTGGGCATAAATGAGCACAGTTCCAAAGCAATGGTAGATAAATATTCTTTTTCAATCTTTTTCAATTCTAATAAATCACCGGGCATTTCTACTTTAATAACACCAGCATCAACCTCTCTCCCTCTTTGGTTGAAAACTGTATAGTGCGTGCTTAATTCCCTATTTTTAATGTAAATATTTTCTTGACTAGAATAGGCTCTGCCAATGTGAAATTCGTTAATAAATATGTAATAATTGGTTTTATACTTATTCTTTAATTCATCTAATAAGTAAGGGTTTTGTATTATCACGTTCATAAACCTTTCGGCTGTGTAATTAGAGCTGTAAATTTCTCCATTTTTTATCTTAGATCTTTCATATTTTGCTTTCTCGTGATGATTCTTTGTTTGATTTACAAACTTGTTTAATTTATCCTTTATTAATTCACTTTTAGATTTTTCAATAGTAGTAGTATCTTTTGTTTTTACTTTTTCATACTTGAGTCCAATACTGTTATATATGTAGTTGAGTACATCAGATACTGAATCTTTATGATGAATCATCGATATTGCTGGAGTTTTATTGCTAATAGTTAAAAGAATTTGAGAGGATATGCCTTTTTTAATGATTTCTTTAATCTCAGTATACTTTAAGCTATTAAATTCTGCTATTTCATTATCAATTGCTGAGGCATACATTTTGTTTTCAAATGGAATTATTAAAATTTTATTGTCTTTATCTTGAGTATAAACCTCAAATTCATCATAAGAGGGAATATCTTGGGACGAACAAACCATATTAATAAGTAGGAATATTATTAAACAGTAAATTTTATTTATCATAACTGTTAGCAAAAGTAGGTTCTATCAAATAGATCTCTACTTACATAAGACGAATATTATTCCCAAGAAAATGTTTACAAGTGAACACTAACCTGTTATCCACCTAAATATATCCATTCCGTTTGCATAGATTAACAAAGAAAATAGTATTGTCATTCCCACTACTTGAGCGGTTGTTAGAAAACGATCACTTGGTGGTTTTCCTGAAATCATTTCATAAATTAAAAATATAACATGACCTCCATCTAAAGCAGGAATAGGTAAGATATTCATAAAAGCCAATATTATAGACAAAAGAGCAGTCATGGACCAGAAGACATACCAATTCCATGAAGTTGAAAATAAACCGCCTATAGAAGCAAAACCTCCTATTTGTTTAGCTCCTTCTTTATTAAAAATTAATGAAAGAGATTTAACATAGCTTGTTAATGTATTTACTCCTTTTTCAATTCCAGCAGGAATAGCTTCTATAAATGTATATTTTATGGGTACTAATTCATTGATAATTCTTACGTAACCCAACTCTCCTTTTTCATTAGTTTTAATGGTTTTTGTTTTTAGTTCACCTCCCCTAAAAAAAGAAATCTCCATGTCATTGGACTCTGATTTTTGAATTTCTTTGCGAAAGTCTTGATAAAATGGAGTACTAATTTTATTTATTTTCACGATGCTATCCCCTTTTAAAAGACCAGATAGGTCTGCATTAGATCCCGGTAAAATAGAGTCTATTACATTGTAGGATCTGTAGTTTGAAAAGATACCCTGGCCTTTGTTTTTTAGTAATTCATTGATTATATCATCTGAAAGGGTGAGTGGTATTATTTTATTTTCTCTTTTAATTTTAATATTTCTTTCACCATCTATCAAAATTAATTTTTCTGCGCTCCTAAATTCTACTATTTTAGTTGAACCAACTTCTACAATTAAATCTCCTTCTTTAAATCCATACTTTTCATAAACTGGACTGCTTAGGTGTGCCCCGTTTTGAATTTTATCGTTAGATATGTAGGCGTCTCCCCAAACAAATAGCAGCATAATATAGATTAGAAATCCTAAAATTAGATTGACTGTAACTCCACCTATCATAATAATTAGCCTTTGCCAAGTAGGCTTAGATCTAAACTCCCATTCTTTTGGCTCTTCTTTAAGTTGGTCTTTATCCATACTCTCATCAATCATCCCTGAAATTTTAACATATCCCCCCAGTGGCAATAGACCAATTCCATATTCAGTTTCTCCAATTTTCTTCTTAATTAACGAAAAAGGCCAATCAAAAAATAAGTAGAACTTCTCTACTTTAGTTTTAAATATTTTTGCAGGTATAAAATGCCCCAGTTCGTGAAGAATAATAAGAAATGATAAACTCATTATAAATTGGGTAATTTGAATAACTAATTCCATGTAAGAAGTATATAATTTAAGGGGACAAATATATATTAATTATAGCTACATAATGAATTACAATATCATAATATAGGTTAAAAAAAAAGCCCCATAAAGGGGCTTTTTAAAAATAGAATATTTATTATTTACTCAACGATAAATTTTTCATTTCTAATAACGTTACCATTAGAAATTTCTGCATGGTAAATACCTTTTGCAAGATCACTTACACTGATGGTGAAAGTAAATCTATTTGGGTTGAATGAATTTATTAATTTCCCGTTATTATCAAATATTGTAATAGATTGAATATTTGAAGAAGAATTAAAAGAAACATAATCAGTTGTTGGATTTGGGTAAACATTTACCGAAACATTTTTCTTTTCAACACCAACTGAATTACCAGGCAACATTAATGTATTGACAATTCTTGGACAAAAGAATCCAAGAGTTGAATCTATGTAAGCATTAGCTTTTGCCATACTCACATTAGGATTTGTTGCAAGGCTGCTCATGTAAGCATCTGTACCAGCACTAGCAGGAAGTCCTTGAAGTTGGGCTAACCCAACGCACGTTGCAGAATCAAAATAATCCCATGGAGATCCTTCTCCTGGATTTCCAGTTACAAATGGAAACAGGTTATCTACAGATGGACCAACAGTCTCTCCACTAAAATCTAAAGATCCAACAATACTGTTAGAAGCAGCCTTAGCAGCCAAAGTATAGGGATCAAAAAGATTTGGAATAGCACTGTTGTTGCCTAACATATCAGCTTTAGAAACTACGTCATGAGATCCACTTATAGATGATACTATGTTTATTCCAGACACAGAAAGGTTCCCAGTTGTAAATCTTGCTACGGCATCTAGGTTTCCGTGTACTGCTGCAATTGGTTTATCACCAGCTTCTAACCAAGAAAGATCTCCTATTGCTCCACCCATATTTAAAATCATGTCGTGTTCACTAGAATATCCAACATTACTTGGAGTATTATATGCTGGATTTCCACCATAACCAAACCAGTCACCCATAACAGCTGTGTCGATAAGTGGTAGAGCAGTAACTGGATCTAGAAATTTAGGTAATTGAATTTCAGATAATTTATCAACAGAGTTTAAACAAGTAGCAATCCAGCCACCTGTACCTTGTCCACAAATGATTATTCTTGAAGTGTCAATTCCGTAGGTATTACCATTTTCATAATCCATTCGGAAGAATCTAATAGCAGCCTTAACATCTTGAATTCCTCTGTAAGCAGCTTTCATCAAACTAGATGCTCTTTCCGCTTCCGTAGGTAATGCAGGGTTCCATCCTAAACGGTAGTCAGTGTTAGCAACCACATATCCTCTAGCAGCATATTGATTACAAAATACTTGAGTAGCATAGTCAATAGATCTATTTCCAGTCGCCGCTCCATTTCGAATTATTGGCGCAAATGTACCTGTATGTAGATAGATAATTAACGGTCTTTCTGCTTCAGTATCACCAGAAGGTTGAAAAACATCTAACTCCAAAGATGGCATTGTAAAGAAAATTGGAGTAGGATTATTTGGATCTGTTATAGAATCTATTCCAATTGGAACAGTAGCCCCAGTAGCTACTGGTAAAGCTTCTCCTAGTAAAACAGATTGGTTAACAGCGTATACTATGTTATTGGTAGTGTCTACAGATGGAAACACAGGGTCTAAATATCTTGTTTGTCCAAAAGAAACGGAAGAACAAATAAAAGTCAAAATAAATAGAAAACTAAAAGTAATTTTTTTCATAGGGTTAATTTTGTATATAATTTAGGACAATTTACATAAAAATTAAATAACAGGTAAATTTTTACATATCTAAAAAGATTCTTAATCTTTTAAATCAAATAGTAAAGACAAATACATCATCCTTCCGACAAAGGGACCACCGTATACTTGAAGCGCCTTATTATTAAGGATGTTAGAAGCCCCTAATTTTATAGAAAGGTTTTGTTTTTGTAAATTTTTAGTTATTTGAAAATCTAATAAACCATAGCTGGGAACATAGCCAGTAAATTGAGGAGATCCCTCATAATTAAATCCTTGAATCCATTTGTAATTTAGATTGAAAGAAAGTTTTTTTACAATAGTGTTGTCCAATATTTTAAAGTCAATTTCTTTACCAGAAAACCCTAAATTAAATTTATGCTCAGGGGTGTTGTAAGCAGGTATGATAGGATCGTCATTTTCTTTATTTAATTTATTCCAAGAGTAATTCCCATTTAACGAATATTGGTTGTTCAAGTAATAGTTTAGTCCAACTGATAATCCTTGTGTAGTGATTATTTGACTGGAGTTTGTAGCAATTCTAAAAACATCATTAATATACAAAGGTGGGGTACCTAAGAGTACAGGTGGTGGCACTACATATACATCTACACCATTGATAAATCCTATAAAATTAGTGTACCAATTGTAATAATAATTAGCGTCGAAATATAACTTGTTATTAAAAACACCTCGGTATCCAAATTCTAAACATTTAACTTCTTCAGGTTTAATAGGGTCAACATCAAAGTAGACTAGTTCTCCAGTAAAAGATAATTTATCTCCAACGGATTCGGGGGTGCAAAGATTTTCGTACCCATTAATATTTCCAGCTAAAATAGCTCTTCCAACGTTGTAATATTGGTATTGGTTCAAGAGGGTTGGATTTCTGATAGCAGAAGTGAAAGTAGATCTTACAGTATGTTTTTCATTAATGTTATAAATGGCTGAAATAGCTTGAGTAGGAATAAGGTCAAAGTTTTGGTTTTTATCGAGCCTAATAGAGGCTTTAATAATAAGTTGGTCGCTTAAAAAACTTTTTTCAAGTCCCATATAACCCCCAACTTCTTTATTAACAATCTTAATCATATCTAATGTGTCTTCACCATTATTTAATATTCCGCTGTGATTAGTAGCTGTATCACTAAATAATGAACCATTAGAACTTGGAGTGTAGATTCTAAAATTACTTCCGATTGTAAATTTTGCGAATTCGCCATCAAATATTTTTTCGCCATGACCGTGATACAAGGCCGACTTATCTACGATTTTTGATCCCCCATCTAGAACAGAGGCAGCTGAAATAGTTTTGTTAAATAAGGAATCAAAACGTTCTGTTCCTGGCTCATAAAATGCTTCCATTCCAATGTTTGGGTGAGCTCCGTTTGCGTGGTTTGCTGTTTCTTGGTGCCAGGCTATTAAAGAATCTCCTGGAATATTACCAATTGCGTTCCATACATTACTTAATGAGATTGGATTACCAATGCCAAAGCTCCAAGCATCCGGTGACAAACTAATTACTCTGTCGGTAATATTGTCTCTCCAATATTCTTTGTAAACATCATGATATCCAGTACCAGGAATTACTACATTAACTCTTTCCCCATACGGATTGGTAGCCATTTGCATCTGATAGGCTGTAAGTACAGCGTCATAACTATTCCCTGCATCTTCGTGAGTTGCGTAAACCCGAATAAAAAAGTCATTGTCTTTTTTAAGCTCTAATTTATTTTGAAAAAATTTAATGTCTTTCAAGCTAAATCTATTATCTCCTTGATATACAGTAGTTCCAGTTGAAAAATTACTAGAGCTTGATAGCATTATGTCATTTTCAAATTTATAATACAGGCCTAAACTTGTTTTAAGATTCTCTGTTTTGTAATCTACCAAGTCTTGTTCCCAATATCCTTTTCTGTGCCATCTTGCCAACCCAGGATAGGCTATTCCAGTTGTTGAATCAAATTCCCCTGTAATAGGACTATTTAGCATTTGGTTCAAATGTGAATTTAAATTTTCATCACCGTATCTGTTCACAGCATCATAACCACCTGGATTGGTTTCGTCAGTCTTAAGATCAGCAACAGAGAAAGTGTTATCGGCTACCCAGTCATCGGCATTCATGTAAGCTATATTTAGTTTGTAAGCAAATCTCTCTTTCCCATTTTTGTTTTTAATCACTTTGGCATACCTAACAGCGTATTCATTTAAAAACCGTTCTCCCATCTTAACACTTGCAGAAAACCCAGGAAATAAAAAAGGATTTTTTGTTTCCATACTTATCACTCCGTTAAAAGCATTTGGGCCATAAAAAGCGGAGCTCGCTCCAGAAACTATTTCAACTTTCATTAAGTCTAGCTCAGACGCACCAAGGAAGTTTCCAAGTGCAAAATTTAATCCTGGTGATGCATTGTCTACCCCGTCAATTATTTGAAGCGACCTGACTGGTGATGTACTATTAAAACCTCTGGTATTAATCACTCTGAAACCAAGACTTGCAGAAGTCATATCAACTCCTTTCATGTGACTCAAACCTTCATAAAAATTGGTAGCAGAAGTTTGTTTTATATCGTTGATATCCATTGATTCTATGCTTAGTGGAGATTCTTTTAGTTTTTTGCTAATCCCTCCTAGCACTTCTACAGCCTTTAACTGTAAATCCTTGCTTTTGAGATAAATTTTCAAGAATACATTTTCATTTAAATTGACTGATTGCGCTTCATAACCAATATATGACACCTCCAGACTAAGTGGTAATTTCAAATTAGTTTTTAAAATAAACTCTCCATTGAAGTCTGTAACACAGCCAAAGCCAGAGTTGACTATTTTTATGGTAGCACCAATTAAATCTTCATTAGTTTGTGAGTCGAATATTTTACCCTTAATAGTTGTCTGGGAAAAATTATGAGAAATGGTAAATAATAGAAAAAATGTCCAAAAAACATACTTAAATATTGGTTTTTTATATACCATATTTTTCGAATTTATAAATTTCTTTTCTTATTGTTACTTATATTTTAAGAATTTACAAAACATATTCTAAATTTCAGGTATTTATATTTAATATAAATTACCATTCTGAAAGATTGTACTTTACTGTAACTGAATCAAAAAAGGTATATTTGTAAAAATTTTTTTTATGTTAAAGGATATTATTGAAAAAGCCCTGAATAAACAAATAGAACTGGAAGCTTCATCTTCTCAGTTTTATTTATCTATGGCTTCTTGGACAGAGACTAAAGGCCTTAGTGGTTCGTCAACATTTTTGTACCAGCATAGTGATGAAGAGAGGTTGCATATGTTAAAACTGGTGAAATTTATTAATGAAAGAGGTGGTAACGCCTTAATTCCGGCGTTAATTCAACCTCCAAAAACATTTAAATCACTTACACATGTATTTGAGTCGTTGTTGGAACACGAGTTAAATGTAACTGAAAGTATTAATAATATTGTTGGACTATGCTTGTCGGAAAAAGATTTTACTACTCACAATTTCATGCAATGGTATGTTGCCGAACAGCTGGAGGAAGAAGCTTTAGCCAGGACAATTATTGATCGACTAAATATGATTGGAAACGATAAAGCAGGACTCTACCTCTTCGATAGAGATTTAAGCAAAGAGAATCCTCAGGAGAACGAGATGTAAAATCATATATGTATAGGCGTATTTACTATATAATATTTGCACTTATAACATTTATTTTTTTTAAAAACAGTTGTTTTTCACAGTACAGAGATCCTTTTTCCGAAAAAAGGAAGAAACTTTTTATAAAGAAAAAAAATCGTCGTGGTTTATTGTACACCCAACGATTAACAAAGAAAAAAAATGATGCATTTGCTAATACTAAAAATCGAAACGGTATTATTGGCATCGATGACGATCCATTTAAAATAATAGGAAAGAGTAAGTTTAAACCCACAGGCGTTGAGGAAGATAGTTTTACTAAAAAACAAAGAAAACTTGCAGATAGAAATAAGTACAACAAATCTTTAGTGAAGAAAAAAGCATTAAAAAGCAGGAAGGAATATTCTAAACGTCAGAAGAATTAGATTCTAATTTTAAGATGTAAAGTTTTCTTATTATTTTTGTAGTATCTTTATATGGTGCAAAACAAAAAACATATTGTAGTTTTTCTTCTCTCTCTATTTTTGGTCATTCCCTTGAGTCAAATAGCACAACAAGATCCAGGTTCCGCAGCCAAAGCTCTGAAAACCAAGATGAAAAGTATGTATATCTATCAATTTGCTAAAAATGTTTATTGGCCAACAGCACATACAACTGGAGATTTTACCATTGGTATTTATGGAAGTGAAGATTTATTTAACTTTCTCAATACTTCCTTTAAGGATAAATCTTTAGGCCAACAAAAAATAAAATTTGATCTTTATAAATCCGCTTCAGAAATTTCAGATTGTCATTTACTATTTATATCAAAGGAAGAAGAAGGGTTTATCCCTAGGGTTCAAAAAGAACTAAAAGATAAAACATTGTTAGTTACAGAGGGAAAGAGTTTAGCTGAAACTGGTTCCATGATCAACTTTGTGTATGTTCAAAATAGACTAAAATTTCAGATTAATAAATCGAAAGCTGAAAAAAAAGATTTCACAATTGGGCAAACTTTAACTAAATTAGCTTATCAAACAATATGAAATCTTTATATAAAATCATATCGTTATTTGCCTTTGTAGTATTTTATACTTCATTCTTAGCGCAGTCGTCTTATTGCCCTGAACAAATGTTGTTAATTCAAAAGTACAAGAGCAAAAACTATACTAACGCTTCTGAATATATTGATACAGTTTTAAGTCAGTGCCCTGAAAAATCTAAAGATGCTTATTTTTTACATCTGTGTGGCTTTATTAATTATGCTATTTACAAAGATGTTGATGGTCGCGCATCTACTTCAAATTCTAGGGAGTTAGCCTGTGATTATTTCATCAAGTCTATTAATAATGACAATAAACAACAATTCACAGAAAAAAATCTTCAAGCAATTAACTCGTTTTCGATATCTTACATAAATGATGCTTTAATGATTCTCCAGAAAATGGAGTTTAAAAATCAAGAAAAAGCAGTGGCTTTCTATAATTCTTTTAAAAAGTTAAAAAGTATAGCTGAACCCAATTATGATTTCACTAATATTTCAGTAGATTTTTTCAATGGAATGGGAAGAATGTACAAGATGCGTTATGAAAATGACAAAGAGAATTCAAAAGATTTATTAGATTCTTGTATAAAATATTTTAATAATTCTATTGCTCTTAACACCAATCAATACACACCAAATTATGATCTTGGAATTCTATATCACAATTTAGGAGTTGACATAATACTTGAAGAACTAGATATAGATGCGGACCTAGAAATGGTTATTCTAATGCAAGAAAAAGCGGTTAATTATTTTTCAAAATCTTTACCATTTTTAGAGAAAGTATATAAGATGAAACCTGAAGAAACATCAATAGTTCAGGGTATAGCTGCCGTATACTACAGTTTAAACGACATGGAAAAACATGTTGAATTCATGAATATTCTTAAGGATCTGGAAACTAAAACCCCAGAAGAAGATTAAAAATTTATTTTGAGATTTACGGTAGGGAAAAAAATAGGCGGAGGATTTAGTGTAGTAGTAATACTCTTATTAATTGTTTTCTTTTATACGTTTTCAGTTGTTAATGAGGCCATTAAGTCTAATGATAAGTTTTTAAATATTGATCAACCTTCTTTATTTGTAATTAATCAGCTTAAAGATGATTTGTCTAAAACCCATACTTACATGCAACAATGGGTTATCGATGAGTCTAGACCTGATGAGCAATTTAAATTGGATGCCCAAGTTTTGCTCGATAATACCATTAAAAACGATTTAGACACGATCGAAAAATTATCTTCTAATTGGATGCAGGAAGCAGGGGGTATTGAAGAGTACAAAACAATATCTTCTGATGTATCTTCTTTAATTGATAGCTATAATAATCAAGTTAGAAATGTACTAGTAGATATTAACAGCTATCAAGACGCATTTTTTGTGATGGAAGCACAAACTAATTTTGAAGAAATCAATTTAAATTATGAAAATATTCTAAGTTCTATAAATGAATTGGCTCACAAAAGAACACAAATTGCAGATAAGCAACAAATAGAAACCAATAATCGATTTTCCAGTTTAATAAATAACATATTACTCATCTCTATTATCATTGTTATTGGAACGATATCTATTGCAATATTTACTACAATTAGTATTACAAAACCTGTTCAAAGACTAAAAGCCATTTTATTAGGACTAGGGAGAGGTGTTTTCCCTAAGTCTCAGTTGCAACCCACTAACGATGAAATTGGTGAAATGTCTGATGCTATGAATAATTTGGTTACCGGTCTTAAAGAGACCACAGATTTTGCTCATGAAATAGGTCAAAGTAATTTTGAATATCAGTACCAACCTTTAAGTGACGACGATGTTTTGGGGCATGCACTATTAAAGATGAAGGATGAACTAGCTGAAACAGAAAGAATTCTGGAGCAAAAAGTAAAAGCCAGAACGGAGGAGGTAGTCCAACAAAAAGGAGAAATAGAGGAGCTTTTTACAGATGTACAAGCGAGTATCAGATATGCAAAACGTTTGCAAGATTCTATACTTCCACCAGAAAAATTAATAAAAAAATATTTTCCTTCTTCTTTTGTCTTTTTTAAACCAAAAGACATAGTTTCTGGAGACTTTTATTGGATAGGCAAGCAAAAAGATGAGATGATGTTTGCAGCAGTAGATTGTACAGGGCACGGAGTTCCTGGGGCTTTCATGAGTTTAGTAGGAGCAAATGGTCTAGATAGTGCCTTTAATTCCCATAAATTACCAACTCCCGGGTTGATGTTGGATGAATTAAATAAACATTCTAACAATTCCTTAAATAAAAGTAATGATGACTCCATAAGAGACGGAATGGATATAACGTTATGTTCATTAAATCTCAAAAAAATGAAACTTAAGTTTGCAGGTGCAAATAACCCTCTTTACTTAATTAGGGACGGAGAATTGGAAGTTTTTAAGACTAATAAATTTGCAATTGGATCTTTTGCAGATGGAGAACAAAATTATGAAACCTTTGAATTAGATCTTAAAAAAGGGGATAAAATTTATGCTTTTTCTGATGGTTATCCTGATCAATTTGGGGGTGCTAGGGGAAAGAAATTCATGTATAAAAAATTCAAGGAGCTTTTAGTAGAATCAATTAAAGAATCTATGGAAGAGCAAAAGAGAAAACTTGAAGATCGACTTAAAGAGTGGATGGGGTCTTATGAACAAGTAGACGATATCGTTATTTTTGGTGTAGAAATTGACTAAATATGCTGATTTTAGCATTGTGGTTTAATAGTTTACTTTCCTTATATTTTTTCAAAATTAATTTCTTTAAAGAGTCTTATCTTTTTTTAATAATAGGAACCTTATTTTTTTTAATTCTTAATTATATATTCAGAATTAGACAAATTAAATCTAGTAAAAGAAAGCTGTCCTTTTTAGTGGAAAAAAGAACTAAACTAATCTCCACCCAAAAAGAAGAAATTGAAAATCAAAATAAGCGTATTAAATTAGAGAAAGATAAATCTGATCAGCTGCTTCTAAATGTTTTACCTGAACATGTTGTAAAAGAACTAAAACAAGAAGGAAAAGTAAGTATTAAAAAATATGACAACTCTTCGGTTATGTTTATTGATATTGTTGGATTTAGCCACATAGCTGAAAACTACAAACCAGAATATTTAGTTAATAAGCTTAATAACTTATTCACTGATTTTGACGAAATTATTGAAAAACATCAATTAGAAAAAATAAAGACAATAGGAGACGCTTATCTGGTATCTGGAGGCTTAGGATTAGATACTAAAATCAATGCGATTAAATGTGTTTTAGCAGCTTTAGAGATACAAACTATAATGGAAAATTACAAAAAACAAGCCATTGCTAAAGATAACGAGTATTGGTCGGTAAGAATTGGAATTCATACTGGCGAAGTAATTACAGGTCTTTTAGGAGTTAAGAGAATAGCATACGACATTTTTGGTAGTACTGTAAATATTGCTGAAAGAATGCAAGCTAATTGTGAGCCTTGGAAGGTCAATATTTCCGAAGCTACTTATCAACAAGTAAAAATGTTTTTTAACTGTTCAGACAGAGGTAAAGTAGCAACCAAAAACACAGGAAAGATTAACATGTTTTTTGTTAATTCTTTAAAATATATGTACAAAAATTCAGATGATAAGTTTGCAAATAATTGGTTAATGGAAATCTTAGATTTTTACTCTAAATCGTCTTTAAATTATTTTGCATTAAAGAGTTTTGTCACCAATATTTTAGATGAAAAGTTATCATCTAATCTTCATTATCATGGACGACACCACACAGAGTATGTTTTAGCGGCTGCTGCAGAAATTTGTTATCATGAAAAGATAACGCCGGAGGAATTTCTCATACTAAAGACAGCTGTTTTATTTCATGATATGGGATATATAGATCAGTATGAAGACAACGAGTCTATAGGGGTGAGTTATGCCAAAAACATATTGCCTAAATATGGCTACACCGATTTACAAATAAAGACAATATCGAAACTAATATTAGCTACGAAAGTACCTCAAAAACCTAAAAACATCTTAGAAAAGATAATCTGCGATGCAGACTTAGATTATTTGGGTAGAGAAGATTTTTTAAAAATTTCAGATGACTTTTATAAAGAATTAAAAGGATATAAGTACGTACAAAATAAACCGCAGTGGGACAAAATTCAAATAGATTTTCTTAAAAAACACACATATTTCACGGATTTTTCAATTAAAAATAGAACTTCCTTAAAAAACAAACATCTAAAGATTATCGAAAATAGAATTAAATAATTTTCATTATTTTTAATTAATCTTAAGATTATAAAACTATAATATGAAACACTATATTTTCATTCTTTTTCTATCATTAATAAGTCTATCTTACTATGGGCAAAACAAAAAAATAAAAACAACAAAAGCCGAACCTCACGAAAAAACCTCATACAGTGAGAAAGGGTTATTGAATAAAAAGCAAAAGAAGAAGAAAAAGCAAAAGAAATCTTCAAAGAAATCAAATTATGCTACTGTAGAGAAGAAAGAAACAAAAAAAAGAAAAGCAATTGACGCAGAACCCCATGTTGATGCTTCTAACAATAGGAAAAGAACAGCACGTAAAGCATCTAAGAAATTATAAATTACAGCTGGTATTTACGTTTGAATACCTAAATATTTAATAACCTATTAGTTAATATAATCTAACAGTGTTAACGTTGGCACTACTTAATACACCAAAACCGTTTTCGATATTAGAGAAGACTTGAACAGGTTGTGTGGAAGGGATATCATAATTATCGAAGTATTGTTTTATTGATTTCTCGTAATTATAGAGTGAATTATCTATGTTGTAAAAATACAGCTTTAAAAATGCAAGATTTATATTAGAATCTCTTATAACGTCTTTGATAGAGAAGTTAACTGAAAAAGTGGTTCCGTTGAAAGTATTATCGTTAAAAATCACTTCTTTATTTGTTATTGTTCTTTCCAGAACCTCATGATCTCTATAAATTTTAACCCATTTATATATTATGGCACTGTCTATAAATGTACTTCCGTTTAGTGAAAGGGTATCTACAACATATTTTCCCATTTCAACTCCCAACTTATAATAATTATTAATATCCCCATCATCAATAAATGATACAGAAATTCTAAACCTTTCTTTTCCGTTTTCAAGGTAAGACAAGGTGTCAATATGATGAATACTTATATTTTTGGGAATGCTAGTGGTTGCTAATACATTATTAAAGTTTTTATGAACGGCATTTAAATAATACTGATTATCTGCTTGTAATTTTTCACTTCCCTTATAAAAACCGTTACTTAAATATTGTAGATTTTCAATTAAATTTCCGTTAGAATCTTTTACAGAAAGATCAGCATCTTCAATATTTTCATAAGTTATCTTTTCCAGAACACTGGTGCTTGAGCTTATATGTACTGTGCAAGAAGAATCTTTAAAAAAAATAGAATTGATTACTAATTTCGATTTCAAGAAATTAGCATCTATTGGAATCACCTTTTCGCAGGAAATAAAAAATAAGAAAATTATTGCAGCTAAAAAATTACCTTTCATTTTCATTAGGTAGTTTTTATAAATAAAAAATCAATTATTTAAAGATAATTATTTTAAATATTGAATTTACATTGTGTTTTAATTACAATTATTTTTAAATAATAGAATCAGATAAATTTCTTTATTCACCTCTAAACGTGATTTCATTCAGTATATTTATTGGAGTTTTGTAAATAAAAGTAGAAAAAATGAAAAATATAATATTTATACTACTAGCAGTAGCAACATTTATAAGTTGTGAAAAAGAAGGAACTCCACTACCAGCACCAATTTATGATGTAGAAGGCAAATGGTTATGGTCTTACAGTGATAATAGAGCAGAAGCGAATACAATGTATGAGTTTGTAGATGGAACAGTGTTCACTAGTTATGCAACCAATAATGTAGATTTTAATGCATTAGATAGTACAGATAGAATTCCAGGAAGCGAAACTTACACATTTGATGGAGACACTTTGATATGGGACGAAACCCCATTGGGAGTTACATTCGAGTGTGATGGTGGTAAATTACTTTTTTCAAATGGCAATAAACTTTGGAGGTTAAGTTCTGATTGCGAGTAAAATACTTATTCTTTCTAAGAATGGCTAAGCTTAAATACATGAAAAATATAGTATGCGCACTTATATTTTTATTAATTGCAAATAATGGGTATACACAAGTAAATCCAGATTCTCTGAAATTAATATGGACAAACAACACACTTTCTGATTCATTGCGTTTTAAAGCAATTAACAGCTACTACCTGAATTATACCCATTCTCAGCATCCGGATTCGGTAGTGGTATTAATTAACTATCATTTTCGCCTTGCTAAAGAAAAAAACTCCAAAAGAGAAATGGCAAATGCATTAAACGAAAAAGCTTTTGCGTTTTATACTTATGGGGAAACTGATAGTTCTTTGGCAATGTTGGAAAAGGCCGTTAAGTTCAGAACTGAAATGAAAGATTCCTTAGAGGTGGCACTTCTGAACACTAATATTGGCAATATTTATCGAAGTCAAAATGATTATCAAAAAGCAGTTCGTTATTACACATATAGCTTAGCGACTTTTGAAAAAAAAGAAAAACATATAGCTCAAGCAGATGCACTCAACAATATAGGGCTTATTTATGAAGATATAGAATTAGATAGTCTTGCCCTGGAATATCTGAACCGAGCTATGCAGCTTTATGAGCAAGAAGGTATGGAAAAGAGAAATGGGAATATATGGCTTAACATTGGAGCAATATATTTAAAATTAGGCAATAATGAGGAAGCAAAGAAATATCTTAAGAAGGCGTATAGAGTTCTCAAATCTGTTAATAACCGTTGGACACTTTCCGATTACTATCACCAAATGGCCTTGCTTTATGAATCTATGGGTATAATTGATACGGCAAGTAATTACATCAAAAAAAGCCTGGAGATAAATAAAGAGTTAGGCAATAATCATAAAATTATTTTTAATTTGATAATGCAAGCTAATTTAATTCTTCCAGCAAATATTGATGAAGCTATTATCATAAAAGAAAGGATAATAAAGTCTTCTCAAACCAATACAGATAATCAGATTAAGTCTGACTTGTTCAAGATCTTATACAGGGTCTATAAAAAACATGAAAAATATGATCTCGCATTGGAAATGTATGAAAAACATACGATGTATTACGATAGTGTGCTTATAGAAAAAAATAACATCGCCTTAGTAAGACAAGCCATAAAAAGTGAATATGATCTGAAGCTATTTAATAATCAACTTGAAAATGACAAAAAACAGGCTCAACTCAAATTGAAACAATTAAAAGATTTATACTTTCTAATTTTTATTGGTTCAGTTATTGTCATGGTTATAATAGTTTTTACAGGATACCGTATAAACAATTATAGAAATCAGAAAAAAGTATTATTGAAAGAAATTGATAAACTTAAAACAACACACATTTCTTCCATATCTAACAATGATGTCGGCTTTAATTTGGATCGAAGTAGAATTGAGAAACATATAAATCGAGAAATAAATAAAACAGATTGGAGTGTACTGAATGTATTATTAGAAAATCCTCTGGCTTTAAATCAAGAAATAGCGGATAAAGTTTTCTTGAGTATAGATGGTGTAGGATCGTCGTTAAGAAGAATGTATGAATACTTCGATATAAAAGAAACAAAGTATAAAAAAGTTTCCTTGATTCTTAGAGTTATTAAATTATCTAAAAATTAATCTGGGCATTCACCCGCAACATAAGACGTCACACCACCAGAAAAGTGTGCCACACAAGAATTACCATAAGTTACACCATCACACCCACAAACAGGATCATACACTGCAAAACAACTAGCAGAATCACTTATAAGTGAAGAATCAACGCAACAATTACCAATTATAGGGGTCGATTCACACGTTGTTTTGTTACATGAAAATATCATTATTGACAATGTGGCTAATATAACAGCTTGAATTTTATTCATAATTTTATCTTTTCGTTGAGTCTAAAATACGAAGAAACGTTTTGGTAGGTTAGGGTTTTGTGTTTTAGCCATTGTTAGTCACTTTATTAGTAGGAAATGAAATTATTGTTTTATAAATCTTATAGTTTGATTTATTTTATTATTAACGTTAATAAAATATAAACCTGGGGGTAAAAAAGAAACATTTATTTTTTGGTTTCCACTTATATTTTTCATTTCATGAAATAATTGCCCTTGGATATTCAAAATTTGTAAGGAATAATCTTCTTTAGGCCCTTCTAAATTTAGATGGTTAGAAGTTGGAGATGGATAGACCTTTAATTTAGATTCATCTATTTTAGATTCATTTATAGCTGTTGTACCGTTTTGATCCACACCCAAATTATCATGAACAAAAGTCCATTTTTCGGAGTAAACACCTAAAGGAAATAAAGCTGAAGGTGCAATAAGTTCTGTAATTTCCCAATACAATTGATCTTCAATTAAACAATTAATGGAGTTCCCGTTAATATCAATTGCAGAGTCATTTGTAAAGTATGCAGAAACATTAATTGTGTCGGTAGTTGGAATATTGTGATAGCATGTATAATGAGGAT
Source organism: Flavobacteriales bacterium (assembly GCA_029251405.1). Classification (GTDB taxonomy): domain Bacteria; phylum Bacteroidota; class Bacteroidia; order Flavobacteriales_D; family Parvicellaceae; genus MED-G20. The sequence continues at coordinate 1,092 of JAQXDK010000005.1, read as the reverse complement.
CATCAACAATAGTATCTTTTGTAATTAAGTTACCTTGGCTGTCAGTAATTTCCCAAACTACTACATTAGTTTCAAAAGGCATTGTGTAAACTGGGCCACCATGATATAAAGTTACTAGGTCTTGCTGTGATCCTACATTCACAGCCATACCTGTCTGGCTACAATTAAAATGATTTTGTGCTTTTGTTATTTGAGTTAGCCCTAAAGCAATCGCTAATATCAGTAGTATTTTTTTCATAGTGTAATTATTTACAATGCAATTATGGGACAATTATCTAAAATTTATGTCACGCCTAAGGGTGAAAATAGTGTTTTTAGTATTATTCTTTTCTAATTTTTTTAAATCTTTACAACTAACACAAGCGATTTTACAATTACTTAATCAAATAAAACCTACTTTATATTGACTTAGCTGTAATTTGAAATGTTTTTTCAATTGAATTGGCTAAACAAAAAAGCCCCCTTATCTGTTAAGGAGGCTATTAATGTACACACGACGACTCAGTTCTCGAACTCTTTTACAAAGACCTCTATCAACTCTATAACTTAAAAAACACTCTTGAAGCTGAGGGATTAGACAATTATGTGATAGACTACCATAGAACAGAGAGAACTAATAGTAATTCATTATTACACTAAGAGTATTAAACTATTATCTAAGACTTGAATGAAGAAGAACTAATAAACTAATATTTATTTAAAATTAAAATAATAGAATGTACCAGTTTAGAAGTTTTGCCTTTAAAGTAAAAACTCCGATTAAATTTAGTGATTTAGTGGAATGCGAACTTGCATGCATGAAATACCTATAAAATCAAATAAGTATTTCATAAAGTATCGCTTTTTGCATTACGACATTAACGCAAAATTCAAAATTTTGCTCGTGGTTCTATTTAAGTTTACTATTTAGCTTAACGCTTGTTATTCTAGACGTTAGCATTTAGGTGATAAAACCCAACAACATACCTAAAAATTAACAAAAACAGACAAATAAAATGAATATTCACTTTAAAAAAGTGAGGTCAAAAATGCGACACAAAAAATTAAAATTAAGTGCCATACTCTATCTATAAAACACCTCTTTTTCTTTGA
>JAQXDK010000002.1 GCA_029251405.1 Flavobacteriales bacterium | reverse complement strand
ATAGTTGTTTTTTCCATTGTTAAAAAGCAAACATGAAGAATATATTTCAATCCATTACAATAATTAAAAAGGAAATATTTGAAGACATTACAAAAATGCATGACACCCTAATTAGTATTCTTAAAATATTAAAAGCAAACCCACCCTCTAACTTATAATAGTTAAAGCCCATGACCATCCAAGCCGCAGACATACTTTCTTACAATGGTGAAAAAACAACTATTGCAACAGAACCTCTAAAACCTTATTTAGAGACTAGAAGTGATGTTGGTTTTATATTTAAATCTACTGCTTTAGTAAGAGGCTATATTGGCACATGGGAAATTAGAAACAAAAAACTTTATCTTGCCTCATTGGTTGGTTTTATTCAAAATAACAAGCAAGTAGATCTTAACTATTTATTCCCAAAAAAAACAGAAGTTTTTGCTAATTGGTTCTCTGGAGATATTAGAATTTCAGAGGGGAAATTGCTTGAAAAAATTAATCTAGGATATGAATCTGTTTTTGAAAAAGAGCGTTTTCTTAACTTTAAAGAGGGAATATTGATAAGTGAAACGGTAAAAAACAATATAAAAACCAAATAATCTAATCAGAGTTGATGGACTAAAACATAAAAACATTATGTTTTAATTTATTATATTGAAGAAGTAATGAGATACCTCACCAAATCAAGATTTAAATTAGGACTTGAGTGTCCCACCAAGCTCTTTTATACCAAAAAGAAAAAGATATATGCCGATAGTAAAATTGGAGATACTTTTTTGGAAGCACTTGCAGAAGGTGGTTATCAAGTTGGAGAGTTGGCCAAATACTTGGTTTCTGACGACCCTTATACGGAGGATATTACTGTTGAAACATTAGATTATACAGAGTCACTTACTCAAACCCAACAAAAAATAAACGCTGGCCCGAATTGTATAATTGCCGAACCTGCTTTTGCTTATAAAAGCTTGTTTATTAGGGTGGATTTATTCGAAAAAATTGGCAATACCATCAACATTTATGAAGTCAAGTCAAAATCGTGGGGTCATGGTTACAACAGAGAACAAGTGAACGATGTTATGATTACAACTCCTAAAAGAGGAATAGACAAAGGCAAAAAAACTTTGAATGGTCATTGGTACTACTACCTATACGATTTGGCCTTTCAAAAATATGTGGTAGAAAAATCATTTCCCGATTGTAAGGTAAATGCCTACTTGGTATTGGCCGATAAAAATAAAACCACTTCCGTGTCAGGGCTTAACGAGTTATTCAGAATAAATCGAAAACCAAACGGTACCAAAGAAATCAAAATAAAAGGAAATGTTACAAAAGATAAACTGGGCAATATTCCCCTTTGTAAATTACCAATGAATGACGTTTGTGATTTCATTTACAGAGCCAACATCGACATAGACCTAGAAATTAACAACAAATCTTTTGAATCTGTAATTTTTGAGCTAGCCAGAATATATGAAAATGATGAAAGACATTGGACCACCATCAACAAAGGTTGTTTTGACTGCCAGTACAATGAAAAGGACTTCCCTAATGGATTGAAAAGTGGCTTCCACGAATGCTTTAAGCATCAACTTAATTTTACCAATAATGACTTTAATAAATCTATGGTCAACGAACTATGGGGGGGTAAATCAGGAGCTAAAAGCTTAGTTCAAGAGGCTATTGATGAAAAAATGTTTTTCATTAAAGACTTAGACTCTAGCGATTATGCAAAAGAACACGATAAAGCAGGACTTTCTCCAGGAAATAGAAGAGCCATACAAATTCAAAAAATTAAAGAAAAAGACGATAGTTTCTATATAGATAAAGAAGGATTACAAGAACTTTTTGATTCTCTTGAAAAACCATTTCATTTTATTGATTTTGAAACTAGTGCTGTAGCCATTCCATTTCATAAAAACCGAACTCCTTATGAGGGAATAGCCTTTCAGTATTCTTATCATATTCTAAATAAAGATGGATCTATTGAGCACAAAAATCAATTTTTATCTACAGACGATTCGTTTCCCAATTACCAGTTTTTAGAATCACTAATGAATGACTTAGATGGCAAGGAGGGTACTATTTTTAGATACCACAACCATGAAAATTCATTTTTAAACACCATTTACCAGCAGCTTCTTGAGGAGAAAGATATTCTTGTTCCAAATAAAGAAAAACTGCTAGCATTTGTAGAAAGAATAGCAAAACCCAATAGCAATCTTTCTGCTATGTGGAAAAAAGGCGACTATTGTATGGTAGATTTGTACGAGCTTGTTTTAAGCTATTACTACCCTCCAAACGCTAAAGGAAGCAACAGTATTAAAGCAATTCTTCCAGCAATAATAAATGATTCTGAACTTATAAGAAATAAGTATTCAAAAGCCATATATGGCACTTTAGAAATGCCTAGTTTAAATTTTAACAATCACACTTGGATTAACGGTGAGTCTAGCAATAATCCGTATAAATCTTTAGACCCAGTTTTTGAAAAATTTAGTTTAGAACTCGACGAAGAACTTAAAAGCAAAGGAATTAATATTGACTCGATAAGCGATGGAGGTGCTGCAATGATGGCTTATGCCTTTTTACAATTTTCAGATATTAGTCCACGAGAAAAACAATATCTTGAAAAAGGGCTTCTTAAATATTGCGAACTTGACACCATGGCAATGGTAATGATAATGGAAGCATTTATGGACTGGGCAAAATAAATAATAGGAGCTGGTTGGTTTTGAACTCCTTACTTTTCCCAATTAATTTTAAAAATAGTTACTAGCTAATTATATAGGAAGGTCAAATATTTTAAGCACTTATTTAACGCTATTTCTTTTTAAAATCTGGTATCTCACTCAAAATTCTATCATCTATCTGGGACAATGCAAAACAATGTATAATCATTCTTGAATCTTCTAGATACTTAGCAAACGCCAAATGCTCATCAGATTCATTTAACGATTTCAAATGAGTCATTTTTAATCTAGCTGTTCCAGCTGCAAAAATTTTCGCAAAATTTTCAGTGATAGTGGGCATCTCAAAATGTATAAAACTTCTTTTATCTGCTAAAAATTTTGCTGCAGTTTCAGACAAATCATACACTTTTGCTAGATCTATTGATTTATTATGAGTTGACAAATACTCAGCTGCTTTGTCAGTTAGGACTTCTAAATCTCTAAGATCTAATACTTTCTCGCATTCGGCTAATATAAGAGCAGCTTCATCATCCATCTCACTATATTCCCTAAGATCAATTTCATATTCATCATTTTTGATGGATTTTTTAACCTTACGCTTGGCTATGTGTCCTTTAAGTATTTTTCCCATAATTATTTTATTTGACGTTTATTAAAAATTTTTTTAAATCTTCTTTTATGAAGTCAAGATACTGTGCGAAATGCCAGTCTTTACTATCAAGTTTATTTTTAGTATTGTCAATTTTATTAAGAATATTTTCAGCATCTGTTGTAAATTCCTTTCGCAACTTTTGCTTCTCATCATTTGTTAACACCATTTGATTCTTGTTTATAGATAAAAATAGGAATTAAAAATTGAAATTTTGTATACGGCAATGATTTAAGATGATTTCAATTCTATTTGTAAATAGAATATTTAGTATTCTAAAGAAAATGAACAGTAACTTAATGGAGATATTTTAATTAAAAAAAAAACCTACATTTTAAATGTAGGTTTTCTTAAATAATTTATAGAATTGTAACTTAAGGTTGTTCTTTTTCAAGCTTATCCATTTCTTCATTAAAAACTTCTCTGAATTTTGCAGCGTCATAGTCCTGACGTAATTTTTCATCTTTAGAAAATCCTTTATTAATACCAGTGTATATAGTCTCTTTATTACATTCAATTGAAATAAATGTATTGTAAGAACCATCTTGTTTTTGCATTGTTTTTTCACATATAACTCCTACATCCATTAATGTTTCTTTAACAATTTCTCTAGTGGTTGCTTCAACTTTCTGTTGAAATTCAGATTTTCCAGACATTTGTCTGTCCTGTTGGTATCTTTCAGAAACTTTTTTCATTTGAGTTTCAATTAGCCCTGCTAAACGGTCTTTAGAAGCTAATAAAGCCATGTCTTTAGACATTCCAAGGTTGGTACTGTTAGCAGTCTGATTAGCTCTGAAGAAATTTTTATCTGATCTAGCGTCGTTACACGGGAGATTAATTTCCACATCACCTACAGTTTTTGCACTTGCTTTCTTAGAAGCACAAGAGTTTAAAGAAGCTGATGCGATGAGAACAACAGCAAAAAGAGAAATAATTTTTTTCATTTTTATTAAATTTTATTAAAAATAAGCTATTATCTTGATATAGAAAATTGTTCTGACATAATATTTTTTTCCTCAGGTTCAATATTGTTATACCAACTAATAATTTTATCAAAATAAGTAACCGAATAATAACCATCTGGATCTACTTTAGATTCTGTATAAGGATATTGTTTTTTTGTTATAATAATTAGAAATCTTCCGTTTTCAGTTTCTTTTTCAGTATATGGGTATATATAGTTAATGGATTTTTTTTTATTTTTTAAAAGCAGAATATCTTCAAATATTTCATTTTCAAGTTTTAATCCATCTTTGACTTCTAATGGAAAAACTACTGATGTTTCACTATCACTTACATAAAAAATTTTCAAATAGCAATCCATGTAAGGAGTTATTGTAATATCGAAATAATTATTTTCATCATTTCCGTTAAAATTAGAATCATAAGATTTTTTTAATCCCTCAACTCTGGCTTTAAGCATCAAATCAGGTTTAGTTTTATATTTTTTAACTTTTGCCATTATTTTTAATTTTACATATTTTACTCCATCTTTCTCAATTTCTTTGGGCTCTTCAATATATTCCCAATTCTCAATCGCTCCTCCGATGTTCAAAAAAACATCTTTAATGTAATTTTGATTAATATTTTCATTCCAAGATGAAGTAGTTAAAATTTCAGTTGAATAAATTTCCTCTGAAATACCCGCTTTTCTCAAAGCTTCTTTCTTAGCTCCTATTAATGCTTTCTCATTTGCTTCGTAAAATGAAATATTTTTTGACAAGGGCCATTCTCCAGAAGATTCGACTTTTTTAGTTTGTGAAAAACTGTTTGTACAAAATGATAAAAAGAAACAAATAACTAATAACCTCATCTATTTTTTATTTATTGTGAAACATATAGTTTAGGATTCACTTTTTTATTATTTCTAATTACTTCAAAATGTAGATGATTTCCTGTTGCAGAGCCAGTCATACCAACTCCTCCAATTTTATCTCCTTTTTTTACTTTATCTCCATTCTTAACATTCATTGTACTCATGTGAGCATAGGCAGATTTCAATCCATTTCCATGTTCAATTACTATATAATTTCCATAACCCCTAGTAACTCCGGCTCTTATAACTGTTCCATCTGTAATTGAATAAATAGGAATTCCTTTAGTTGCTGCATAATCTAATCCGCTATGAAACCTTTTAGTTTTATAAATTGGATGAATTCTAAAGCCAAAAGGCGAGCTCAATCTAAATTTGCTGTTTTTTAAAGGGTGGACATAACTAATGTTTTCTTTTTGAGTTTTTTTCTTTTCAGTATTTACATAATCAGGAACCTTTACTTCAATTTCTTTAATATTAGGTTTAACTTCTTTCTCAACTTTTACTTCTGTTTTTTTAATGTCAGATTTTGAAATTTCATCTAAATTTCCACTTACATTTCCTTTTGATTCAATTGTAATTAAATTCCAATTTTCTTCGTTGGAAATAAACTCTTTTATCTCTTGTGCTCGTTTTTCTTTAAAGCTTTTAAACTTACTTTCTTCAGACTTTTTGTAGTCTTCAAAAGAGTTAATGGTTTTTTTTTCTTCATCTACTTGGGAATAACAAACTAGAATGTTCAAATATAAAATCAAAAGACTTATTGATTTACTAAATATATTTTTCATAAACATTAATTATTTTTAAATACACAAAAATTGGATTTCATCAATATAGTAATTGTAATAGGTTGACACATGCGTGAAATTAATTTTGATTGTATGATTACCAGATGGAAAAGTATCAGTTTCGAGTTGCATCCAATCGTAATTTGAACCATTTATCATAGTAGTATTGTAGTTAATGCCATCAACTGTTACAACAGGAGTTCTGTTTGGATATCCGGCATTGCTAGCCTTAGTCCAAAATGTAATTTTAATAGTATTTGAATTTGGTGTCGTAAATTCCACATACCCACCATAACAAGATTGCGTTAATGAAAGACCGCTTCCTGAATAGCCAGTTCCTATTTGCCATGCTGCAGTACTTGATGAAGAAATTTTATCAACGTATGTGTTGAATCCATTTAAAGATTGACAATTATTACTGCCACATGGGTTTAGGTCTGAAGTAGTGAAAGATTTTTGATCGCCATATGCTGTTCCAACTTCATTTTGAGCATATGCACGAACATAATATTTAGTTGAGTAAGATAAATTATTTATTGATGAATTAAATTGACCTGTCCCTGCACCCTCATTGGTTGAATTTGAACTAAAGGTGGGATTTGAAGAAGTTGACCAACATACGCCCTTTATGGTTTGTGTTGAATTACCATCACTGGTTAAATTCCCACCACAATTTGCAGTGCTAGTAGTAATGTTGGTAATGTTTGAAGTTGTAATGGTAGGTAATAAAATTTCTAGTGTGGTAAATTCAAGTTCTCTTCCGTAGTAAACGTTATTAGATGTTGTAGCGAAAGCTCTAATGAAATATGTGGTGTTTTGTTGCAGATTATCAAGTTGATTACTGAATCCACCCGCTCCGCTTCCTAAATTTACCTTATCATTGTTAATCGTGGGATTTGAGGCAGTACTCCAGCAAAAGCCTTTTTCATCTACAGAATTTGAACTATATACATTACCTTGAAAAAATGCACTTTCTGAACCAATATTTGACACACTTATAGTGCTTACAAATGTATTTGCACAATTGGAGTAATGAATTTCATCCGATTGGTTTTCGCCAGCATAAGCTTTAAGTGTATAATTAAAGTCAAAACCACAATTTTGAACTATAAAAGAACTGTTGTCTAAATAAGTGGTTTGGTCTTTTCCAATGATTATTGGAGCATTATTTAGATAATTGTTATTGGTTAATATAAAACCATCAATTCTAGATTCCTCTTGCTCCCATATTATCCTAACTGAACTGCTATCATCAACAATAAGTTCCATGTTTGATGGCATCCATGAATTGGATGAAGTTTGTGGATCATGTGGGTTGTTATATATCCTGTTGCATGAGATATTAAATGAAACTAATACAGCAAAAATTATAATCCAAAGATTTTTTTTATTCATATCAACGATATAAAATATTACCACTACCACTAACAGCATATCCATTATTACTGTCAAACATTTCTAAAATTTTAATATCATTTGAAATTGTACCGGTTTCTTCAATCCATGAACTTCCGTTGTATTTGTAAATTTTATCAGATCCAAACCATGTTTCATTTGGTGAAATTGTTGAAATTGGAGTATAGTACCAATTCTGTGCCATTGTGGTTGGTCTAGGAACATTGACCCAGTCATTTGGGTTTCCTGTACTGTTCATACGAATTGAAGGGTACCAAAAACCAGCATCAGGCTTTAGCGTAACACACCCATTGGTTGGTCCAGAAGTTGAAACACAGCCTATACGATCTAAAGCTGTTTGATGCCACAACCAACTAACTCCATTAAATGTGGTTATTCCCCTAATTCCGAAACTGGTACCGCCCCATGTTGCTAGCCATATATTATTAACACTATTTCCGTCCATATCAGCGTAATCTTGACACTGAGATCCACCAGCATTACATGCTTGTTCTAAATTCCAAGTTGTACCATTGTCAAAAGAAATACATAGGCCTGCACTTTGGTAGGAATTCCCCCCTAAAATTATTTTATTTCCATCGACTATGACGTCTTCATAACTTATACTGCAGTTCGGTTGAAATGATTGCCATGAAGAACCATTCCATTTCCAGAGACCATCATTGTTATCTAAAACCCAAATATTAGTTGAGGAGGTTCCGCCAACAGCAATTAGATTATTACTGCTTGGTGAGCTAATTGGGTTAAATGAAGAACCGTTCCAATTCCAAACATTGCTACCCACAAACCATACGTTATTCGGGTTTAGAATTAACATGGCATCGTTGTTTTCTGTTATGCCACTAATTTGTCCAATAGAGGACCAAAGGCCTGGAGTAGTAAATGATATTTGATTCCCATATGCAGTCCCAACACTATTTACAGCATATGCCCTCACATAATAAGTAGTATTGTGAAATAAATTACTAATTGAACTTGTGAATATTCCTGTGCCACTTCCATCATTAGTAATATTATTTGATGTTGTAGGATTAGTGCTAGTTCCCCAACAAATTCCTCTAGTAGTTACCGAAGCATTACCATCATTGGTGATATCTCCGCCAGTAAGTGCTGAATTAGCGGTTACTGAAGAGGCTGATGTAGTAGATATTGTAGCTAAAGAAGTTACAATTGGAGTGGTAAAAGTTAATTCATTCCCATAAGCAGTTCCAACATTATTTGAAGCATATGCTCTTACATAATATGTAGTATTTGAACTAAGATTGGTTAAGTTGCTGGAAAATGCCCCAGTTCCTGTACCATCAATAGTCATAAAATTAACATTTCCATTTGTTGGATTTGGAGATGTTGACCAGCATATTCCTTTTGAATTAACAGTTGAATTACCATCGCTGGTTACATTCCCCCCAGATTGAGCGGAATTAGCTGTTATGTTACTTATTGAACTTGTGGTAAGCGAAGGAACGGATAGTGTTGTAGTAGTGAAGGATAATTCATTACCGTAAGCAGTTCCAATACTGTTTGTAGCATAAGCTCTTAAATAATAGGTAGTATTTGAATTAAGATTATTCATGTTGCTCAAAAAATTTCCAGTTCCATTTCCGTCATTAGTTATATTATTTGATATTGTGGGAGATGAAAAAGTACTCCAGCAAACACCTCTTGATGTAATATTGGAATTGCCATCGCTGGTTACATTCCCCCCAGATTGAGCTGAATTATCTGTTATATTACTTATGACATTTGTAGTCAAAATGGGTACAGATTCAGTCAATGTGGTAAAAGTCATTTCATTACTGTAACCAGTATCAGCATAGTTCAACGCATAAGCTCTCACAAAATAGGTTGTGTTTGAAGATAAATTAGAAATATTACTGTTAAATTGTCCTGAGGAATTTCCATCATTTGTATATGGACTGTTTGTAAGGTCTGGGCTACTAAATGTATCAAAACATATTCCTCTTTGTATGATTTCAGCACCCCCATTTTCAGTAATATCTGCTCCTACATCAATAGAACTACTTGTTAGGTTCGAAATTGATAAAGTTGTTATTGAAGGTGGAACTGGTGGATCTAAACAGCTGTCATATACTAATGCAGTAGAAAAATTTTCAGCGGCATAGGCTTGTAAAGAATAATTAAAATGAAAGCCACAACTCGCTAAAATAAAAATAGAACTATCAATAAATGAAGAATCATCTTTACCAATAAAAATAGGTAAAGTAGAAGGGCGATTTCTATTCTTTAAAACAAATCCATCTATACGGTTTTCATTTTGTTCCCATGAAATATTTGCAAGGTTGTTGTTTAAAATGGTTAATTCTAAATTTTTTGGCATCCACATATTTGGATCTGTATTTGGATCATAAGGATTTTCGTAAACCTTTTCACATGAAACCAATAATAAATTAGTTAGGAAAAATATTAGTAATAATTTTTTGGTTAAAATATTCATTTTGAATTTATAAATACTTTTAAAGAGTTCGTTTTACTTTTCTGATTTTTCTACCCAATATGGAGGTTTCAATAAATAGAATTGATCCTAATGCAGCGCCTGCTATGCCAACTGTTGTCATTTTGGTTGCATCTTGCCTTAACTGACTGGCATTCAGTGTAGCGTTTTGATATTGGTTGTAGTAGTCTTCAGACTTTAAAAATCCATAAGCTCCTATTGCTAATCCAGCTAAGGAGGATAGACCACAAGTTATTTTAAGGTTTTTAATATTTTTTTTAATGGTCATTGTGTTGTCAATTCCAAATACCCATTGACCAGTAAATTCTTCTCTGTCATTGGTTACATTCCACACCACGTTATTAGTTCCTCTTTTAATATTCTTGTAAATATTGCCAGATAATGAGCTCAATGGACCTTCCCAATTTGATGATCCTCTTTTTTTTGCATATAAAGTTGCGTTATTTTCAATATACCATTTAGATTCTATATTGTAATTGACATTAATTTTGTTTCCGTTTTGAGTAACTGAATTAATTCTAATTTCTGAAGTGTTTTGGGCAAGATTATGGTTTTGAAAAAAAAGTATTGAAATTATAAGAAATATGTATTTGTGTTTTATCATCGAAATATTCTTTCAGATTGGTTGTAAATAAATTTATTAAATTTAAATTATATTTTTTTAAATTATATTTATTTTTAATAAAATGAAGACATTATTTTTACCATTAGTATTATTTGCATTTTATTGTAATATTTATTCACAATCAATAGACGCCGTTTCTCCACCTCAGAATTTTAACATACAAACCTTTCAAAATAATACTCAGAAAAGAGCTACTAATAGCATGAAAATTGGAAACTCTGACGTTGATATCAATATTCCTACTAATAAAACTAATCAAACCAATTCATATGCATTGATAATTGGTAACGAAGATTATAGCAGTTATCAAACAGATTTAAGTACTGAAATAAATGTTGATTATGCCATGAATGATGCCATGGCATTTAAAGAGTATTGTCATAAAACTTTGGGGATTCCTGAACGGCAAATTAAATTATTGGTCAATGCTACTTATGGTCAAATGTCACAAGGCTTAGCATGGATTAAAAACATGGCTAAAGTTGAAGGTGGTAATGCTGAATTGGTTTTTTATTATTCCGGTCACGGATTACCTGATGAAAAAACCAAAGAAGGTTATTTAATTCCAGTTGATATAAGCGGAAATAATGTTCAAAGTGGATTGGCTTTAAAAAAAGTAACCAAAGAACTAAACCAATATCCAACAAAAAAAATAACACAATTTTTAGATGCATGTTTTAGTGGTGGTGCCAGAAATGAAGGTTTGGTTGCAATGAAGGGTATTAAAATTAAACCAAAACAAGAATTAATTGTAGGTAATATGGTAAGTTTTGCTTCAAGTTCGGGAGATGAAAGTTCGGGAGTATTTCGTGAAAAACAACACGGTTATTTTACTTATTTTTTGTTAAAAAAACTGAAACAAAAAAATGGCAATGTTTCCTATAAAGAAATGGCTGACTATTTGAACTATCAAGTCAAAAAAGAAACCGGACTAAGTGGGAAAATTCAATCACCTCAAGTTATTGTGAGTAAATCAGTTTCTAATTCATGGGAAAGCTGGAGATTTAAGTAATGAATTTCAATTCTCTAAAATTTAGAATTTGATATTTGGATATTTAGGTGCAGTTTTAATTGGTGTAGTTCTTGGTCTTATCGGAGGAGGTGGATCCATTCTTACCGTACCCATACTTGTTTATTTAATTGGTATTGACCCTGTTTTAGCCACTTCATATTCTTTATTTGTTGTGGGGGCCACTGCTGGTGTTGGTACTTTGAAAAATGCTAATAAAGGATTTATAAACTTTAAAGTAGGTACTGTTTTCGCCATTCCATCTTTCATTGCAGTATATATTACCAGAAGATATGTCATAACTGCAATTCCTAAAACAATAATGATTTTAGGAGAAATAAATATTTCTAAAGACACGCTCATAATGTTGCTATTTGCTATTTTAATGGCTATCGCAGGCTATTTTATGATAGTTAACAGACCTAATTTTCAAGTAAAAGATAAAGATTTAAACTATTTGAAAATTAGTTTAGATGGGGTGTTGGTTGGTTTTTTAACGGGTTTAGTAGGTGCAGGAGGAGGGTTTTTAATCATTCCTGCATTAGTAATTTTAGCTAATCTCGACATGAAAAATGCTATTGCTACTTCCTTATTTATTATTACTGTCAAGTCTTCAATTGGATTTTTAGGAGACATTCAAAGTCAAGTAATAGATTGGAGTTTTTTACTTATTTTTACTTTATTTGCAGTTTTAGGTATTTTTATAGGAATGTTTTTTGGAACTTCTATAGACTCCAAGCCACTTAAAAAAATATTTGGTTGGTTTGTTTTAACAATAGCCATTTTTATTATAGTAGTTGAATTTTTTAACTAAAATGTCAGCCTATTATTTTTTTTAAATTTCTTCTGTCCTTTTTAGTAGGTCTGCCCTTGATTCCTAAATTTTTATTTTGTCTCAATACCATCTCGTGTTGGTGGAGTATTTCTAAGTCTTTATGATTAGTTATTTCAATAATAAAGTTATTCACCAACTTTGCTCCAATTCTTGTCTTAGGAAAATCTACTACCTGATAAGTTCTCCAAATAGGAAGGTGTTTTACAGAAATAACATCATTAATTTTCACAGATTTACTTGCTTTAATAAACAGTTTATTTACCAAAACTTTTTCTTCATTGCATCCTTTACTTGCCAAAGACCTTGTTTTAAATATTCTTACTGACCATATGTATTTATCTATTCTCAAGAAATCTTATTTGTCCTTTGTAAACCTTAGTTTGATTTTATAAATCTTACAGACAAACCACCAGATTTATCAAAAACATAGTGATTCATAGTTGCTTCTTGATCGTAGTGAAGTGGCCTAGAATGTCCGTAATCTTGATAAGCACCTTCAAAGGACCACCATCTTCCCATTTCGGTAATATATTCAAAACTTCCGTTAGCCTTTCTAATACCTCCCGGTAATCCACTAAAACCACTTTCGTTAGTTGCACCAAGGTTAGGAGATTTCCAGTAAAGTAGTGAGTTTTCTTTCATTTTCCCTCCAGCAACATTGGAATTGCCCAAGTAATTTATTAAATCTATCCAGTCGTCTTCATAAGGGATTTTCCATCCCTGAGGGCATATTTTACATGTAAAAGAATCGTAATATAATGTGTCAATAATATTACCATCATTATCACTAATAAGTTTTTCTAGGGCTATAGTATCACCGATAATTGCATGAAAATTATACAATTTGCCATAAGTTTCATCATTTGATGCGTCGTTATCATAATGACACCAGGCTCCAGAATTAGTGTTACTCCAAGAAACCTCTGACATTGCATTAGTTATAGGATCACCATTTGAATAATTACTAGTTCTTAGATTGACAGTTGTCCACTCCTGACCGTTTCCTAATATAATACTAGGATAAAAATTTCCGTTAACGTCGCTTACTCCGCTTCCGGGTGAAAAGGTGATTTCGACATCAGAAGAAGAATTCTTTTTACAAGAACTAAATACCACTAATATAAACGATGAAATAATTAAAAATCTCAAACCCTATTTAATAAATAAATAACTAAATCCAACAGAAGCAAAGTAAATGTCGTTTTGTATTCCTTTTCCAAAATAAGCATCGACTTGCATTTTGTCATTCAATAAATAAGAACCTCCTAAATCAAAATTTATTACACTATTGTTATCACCTAAGTTGTATTTCCAATCTCCATAAACTTCCATAAACCCTGTAAGTTTAGAATTAAAACTGTTGCTTAAAAAGATTGAATAGTTCAAGGAGTTGTTATTCTTAAAACTGTCAAAAAGATGCCCTATGGTATAACCAATGCCAAAGTTTTTGGTAATAGGATTTCCTCCTACTAACTTAGTTGAAGTAAACTGATGAATTGAATTAAAAGCAGCCATTGATAGAAAAGCCAATTGGAATTTTTCTTTTCTAAGAAGTTGGATTTTAGTTCCAAGTTGAATAGGGCTTATTGAAATTTCTTTTTCTACCGGAGATATTAATACATCACTTGAAAATCTAAACTCAATTTTATCAAATGCACCGTATCTAAATAATAAATTAGGAATACTTGAGGAATTAACTTCACCATCACTATAAGAGTACATTAGACCAGATTCTATTTGAAACGATTTATGGTACAGAGAATAAGAATTGTCAGTTTGTGCACTAGGTCTATCAGTTGCTATAACTTGAGCATTGATGTAGTAGCAAAATAGCAGTAGCGTAATTAAAAGATAATTTTTCATAGACTAATTAACGGTGAGTCAATCTAGTTATTATTTCTTTTAAATAAGGGTATTTAGTTACTAAAAATTTTCTATCTGGCATTTCAAAATCCTTAAAATCAAATCCAGGACTTACTGTACAACCGCAAAATGCAAAATTATCTTTGTTCTCAACTTCAGAAGCAAACCAGGTATCAGCCGGGACAACAAACTGAAAATATTCACCATTAGAAATATTGTTTCCAATTTTAACCGAATGGTAATCTCCTTGATTATTAATCATATGTAAGAGTAGAGGAGACCCAGCATAAAAATGCCACATTTCATCTTGTTTGATTTTATGAAATGCGGAAATTTGATTTTTTACTAATAAAAAATAAATGGCAGTCGAGAAGTTTCTAGAACCCTGAACACCTTTCCATAAATTGGCTTCATTAATAGAACCACTGCTTCTGTAATTTTCTTTAAAAAAACCACCTTCTGGATGTGGTGTTAATTTTAATTGATCTTTAATGGTCTGAACATCAACTTTCATTTTTCGAAAATATGATTAAAATACTTGATAGAAATCTCACCTTTAGAAACTTCATTAACATCTTCAATTTCTTCAGTGTAACTTTCTAAGTCACCTGTAAGTAATGCTGGCATTTTTTGATTTTTCACGTCAAATGACATTTTAATTTGAGATGGAATATTGTAAGGGATATCTTCATAAGTGAAAGATGCTGTATAGCTTCCCTTATCCTTAGTTATAATAATCATTTTATCTATTAAGTTTTCATTGGTAATCCAAAATTGACCAGTTACAATATCAGCGTTAATATCCATAGGGATAACTTTTATTATTTCGTTATTATTTTCACTTCCCATAGAAACAGCAATAAATTCTGAATTGAATAAATTGGAAGATATACCGCCCATTTCTTTTTTAGGTAAAAAAGCAAATCCTTTTATTTTATAATTAATATCATTTGGACCTAAAAAAGTCATTTTTCCTTCTCTTTCTTTTATGTTAATAAAACTGACATCAATTTTAATTTTTATTTCACAACTGTATGGAGGTACTTGCTCTAAATTTTCTTTAACCAAAAGAATTTTATTTTTAGCTTCTGCAGATTGTGAATACATGTTGAAATAAAAACTGCTTAAAATGACTAATAGTACGATTCTCATGATAGTATATCTTTTCTGTTAAAATGAATAATTCCTATAATGTTGAAAATAAATACATAAGCTAACTGCACAAATACAGATAATTTAATTTTATCCAATTCAATGTTAAAATCAAAAAAGTATTGCCACTTTACAAAATGGCTGGTAAAAATATAGGGAATTATATCTTTAAATAGGGGAGCACCCAAAGTGAAAATAATATTAAGTCCTATTATTATTGCAATGGTACCTACTATGGGGCCTATTGCGTTGTTTACAAACGATGAAATCATCATAGAAAGTGACGCCACCACCAACATCGAAAGTGTACCTGAACAAAATGCTAATAAAAATCTCCAAACCACATCGTTACTACTTATGACTGTAACCCCTCTTCTAAGGACAATTAAATCTCCTGTTCCAAACAAAAAGTAACCCAGGACATAGGTCATTAATGCTAAAAAGATGATAAGAGATGTTGTATAAATATATCCGCTCAAAGCTTTTGATAAATAAATTTGAGTTCTACTGTAAGGTCTTTGCAAAATGAGTCTTAAAGTTCCAGAACTTGCTTCACCTGCCAAAGAATCTCCAGTGACCAAACATATTAGTATGGGTATATGAATTATTAAACTGTTTAGAAGTATATACGTCATTAAATTAGTATTAATAATCTTACCTTCTAATCGAAAATCATTCTCCAAGTTTTGAATGGCTAATGCTATTAGTTCTTCCCCCTCGAAATACATGGCCAATTGCATGGCACCTACTGTCAGAAATATTGCAAGAAAACCGATGTAGGTTCTTGGTCTTTTAATAATTTTAAATAGCTCTATTAAGGTTAGTTGTATCATTGCGTCAATCCTAAAAATAATTCTTCAAGGGTTCTCATTTGTCTAACTTCTTGTATTGAAATATTATTTTTCACAATATCTTCAATAACTAAAGGAATATTTTCTTCATTTATGAGTGCTATAATGTTATTATTTCTTACCTCAAAATCAATTTTTTTATTTGATAACAAATCCTTAAGGTCCTCAACTGATTCAGTTTTGAAGTTCACCTTCAAAAGTTCTTTTGCCATTAATTCTTTTACGTTTCCTTCTAGTATTTTTTGCCCTTTGTTTATAACTACCATACGATTGGCAATTTTTTCTATTTCGCTAAGAATATGACTGGATATAATAATGGTTATTCCCATATCTTTATTAATTCTTAAAATAAGGTTTCTCATAGCAGCTTGACCTTGTGGATCTAAACCATTTGAAGGTTCATCTAAGATTATTAAAGAAGGTTGGTGGAGCAGTGTCTGGGCAATACCTAATCTTTGTTTCATTCCTTGAGAATAACCACCTACTTTTTGATTTCTCTTGTCCCATAAATTAACTTCATTTAAAACCTCTGAAATTCTATTCTTATTCTTGAGTTGAGACATTTTAAAAAGAATCTTTAGGTTGTCTAAAGCGGAAAGATTTTTGTAAAAATCAGGTTTCTCAATTAAAGCACCAATGTTATTTAGGAATTTTCTATCGTTTCCTTCTATACTTTTATTGCTGATTAAAATTTCACCTTTATTTGGTTTTATTAAACCCAAGACCATTCTTAAAGTTGTACTCTTCCCAGCTCCGTTTGGGCCTAAAAACCCATATATATCTCCTTTATTCACGTGAAGAGAAATATCGTTGACTGCTTTGAAAGATCCAAAACTCTTTTCAAGATGTCTTATTTCTAATAATTTATTAGATAACATAAAACAAAAATATGCAAATTGTTTAACTTATCATTAAAATAATTAAACAAAATTTATGATTTACATTTTTTACTGCAGTAAAGAACTGATTCCCAATTAGTTTTCCATTTCTTTCTCCAAGAAAATGGTCTGTCACAAGTCTTACATATCTTAAAAGGAAGTTTTTCTTTATGACCTTTCATTTTTTAAAATCTGGTAATTCAGAAATTCTAGCATAAGGGTAAGAATCAATTTTAGTAAGTTTATAATAACTGTTTAAACCACTTATTCCTGAACTTTTTAAAATTTCTAAATCAATGTATCCCTCATCGCTAAGTGCATCTTCATTTACCAAAACATGTTCAACACAACCTACAACCATAACCGTATTATTTGCTTTTATAGGTATACTTTCCATAAACTTCATACCAATACTTAAATTACTTTCTTTTACGAACGGAGCTTTGAATCCATCTATGTAATACTTTTTAAAATTACAGTATTCAAACTCAGATTGGTTCTTATCGAACTTTACGGATGTGTAATGACCGTTTTTAGTTAAGTGATTTGGTAAGTGATTCACTGTATAACTACCATTTTCTAAGATGTTGTTATAGGTATCTCTTCTAACCTTATGTTGGGGTCTTAGAATAAAACCTAGTAGGGCCGGATTACTCCCCAGATGAACTATACTACTAAAAATAGCGAGATTCGGAAAGTTGTCATTGCTTATTGTACCAATTAAATTTCCTGGTTTAATTCCAGTTATACTGTTGACAATATTAAGTCTTTTGACTTTATCCATTTCTAGGATATTTTTTTTAGTAAAATGCTTCATTTTAAATTATAGTTTTTAATTCCTTTCTTCCAATAGTTGAAAAATGACCCTTTTGCTTCTAAATTTGGAAAAATCCAATCTCTTTCTTCTAAATTGCCAGCGTAATGGTTGTTAAAGGGATGCTCTTTGTAATAAATATTGGATGAATTACCAATTATAGATGCTAATTCTTCAAACTCCATAACCGCAACAGTTATACCACTTATTTCTTTCGACATTTCAAGAAAAAAATTCATTACGTTTTTAGAAACAGGATACTTAGAAAAATGAGAAGGCTCCAATAAAAATATTCTGTTTGAATTTAAATTTTTCTTCCAATTTATGTCTAAATTATAACTGTTGTATATTAAAGTTGGGATGTCTTTGTCAATAACTGAAAGTTCATTTTTTGGTAGTGTACAATTAAGGATTAAATCATCTTCTGATGATAACTCTAAGGGGACATAAGAGTAAGACGAGAGCTCTTGATAAGATTTATCTAAAAAAGTAGCCATGTCTTTAGTTTTGCAATATTTATTTATATTTTCTTGATTAGCGATATATTTTTTTGAACTATTTGTTCCAGCAACCCATTGCCAGCTTAATGCGTTACTACCCCAATCACCATCAAATAAATGGTAGTACATCCATTTTGCAGGATTCAACCAATGGTATTGTCCTATATTGCAACATATCCCGGCAGTATACATTCTTAAATGGTTGTGCATATACCCACTTTCATACATTTGCTTAATGGATAAATCTAGGGCAGAAATGGAGGTTGAATGATTAACTATAGCGGATGGAATTTTTCTAGATAGAGTAGGAGATTGAATGTTTTTTAAATCTACATCTATATCTTCTGTTTGCTGCCATTTTTTTTGCCAGTAGTCTCTCCAGGAAAGTTCTTGCAAAAATTTTTGAACTTTTTCAAACTCATAATCTTTTTTTAGAACAGCATCAAAAATAGTTTTCGTACTTATAATTCCTCTAGAAATGTAGGGAGAGAATCGACTAACTCCACCATCTAAGTAATTTCTTGAGTATCCATATTTTACGGGATCAAATTCATTTACTTTTTTTAATAACTCTTTATATGTATTTTTCACATAACAAATCTACATTTTGGTAAGCTGATAATATAATCTGTTTAATTATATCAATTCAACCATGGATTTAAATGTGTTGATGTGTCCTTCAACAATATCATATATTTTTTCAGAATATCCACCACCCATCACCGTTACAATAGGCGCATTTTTAATTTGAGCAAAGCTGTAGACCATTTCATCTCTTTTTTTACAATCTTCTCTAGAAACTTTCAGCCTTCCTAGTTTATCTGTATCCAAGATATCAACACCCGAAACATAAAAAATAAGTTCGGGGTTAATTTGCTTTTCAAGCTTTTTAAGTACCTCTTGAAGTACTTTTAAATATTCTTTTCCATTAGTTCCATCTAAGAGAGCAATATCTAAATCGGACTCTTCTTTTTTAAAAGGGTAGTTTTTAGCTCCGTGCATACTAAAAGTATATGCTTCAGCTACGTTTCCTAGAATTGATGCGGTGCCATTTCCTTGATGAACGTCTAAGTCAATTATTAAAATGGAATTCATTAAGTGTTTTTCGATTGCATATAATGTTGCAGTTGCTACATCGTTAAACAAACAAAAACCTTCTCCTCGATCTCTGAATGAGTGATGGGTACCACCAGCAATATTAGCTGCAGCTCCGTACTTAAGAGCATAGTCAACACAATCTAAAGTACCTTGTGTTATTACATATTCTCTTTCTATTAGTTCTTTGGTAAGTGGAAACCCTGTTTTTCTAATTTCACTTTTACTTAGAGATAGGGTGTTAAGTTTTTTAATGTAATCTAAATCATGTGCTTTCCTTAACCAATATTCTTCAATTTTATTTGCAGAAAAAAAATTTTCAGAACTCACAATTCCCTCATAAACAAGTTGTTGAGGAATTAATTCGTATTTCAACATTGGAAATCTATGATTGGAAGGTAATTTAAGAATGTAGGTGGGGTCAAAAGCAATTTTCAGCATTTTAACAATTTTAAAGAATTAACACACTTTCTAACTAATTTTAATTAGTTTTTAAAAATAAACTTGTTTTGAAAGTGATAATAAATTATTTAGTTTCTTCTATTAATTCACAATAAAATGTAATGTCTACCATGTCACCAACTGTTGCTACATGGTCCATTCCAAAATCTGTTCTATTTAGACTAATTTTACCTTCGAAAATAGCTAGTTTTTCGCCCTTTTCATTTTTAGAAAACCCCGAATTTTTAAAAGTAAAAGAAAGTTTATTTCTTTTGCCCATCATATTTATATTTCCTTTAGCAACAAAATTACTATCGGTTCTAGTTATTTTTTTGGAATAAAATTCAATTACTGGGAATTTTTCGCTGTGGAAAAAGTCTTTTTCCATTAGTGCTTCGTCTCTTACAGTATTGTCAGTATTGATACTGTTTACGTTAATAGAAACTTTAATTTTTGCATCTTCTGGATTGTTGTCAGAAACTTTAAAAAGTATGTCAAAGTCCTCAAAAAAACCTTTAGTATCCTTAAGTCCCTCAATATCAAAGCTTATTTCAGAAGTTGATTTATCATTTTTATCGTTCGACCAAGAAGTTCCTAAAAAGGATTCAAAATTCTCTACTTTAACTATATTTTCAGTAGTTTTTTTAAGCTTACTTTCTGGCTCTCCCCAGCAACTACTTAGTAGGGTTGTTATTAAAAGAGAAGTTAAAAGTTGTGAAGTAATGCTTTTCATTTTGTTTTTTTTGACAATGATAAACAATAAATGTGTTCAATTTAAATAGTTAAATGTCTTTTACACACCTAAAACCAGTATGGTTCGTTCCAGTGTCCATTGAAAAAGGCATTCTTGCAGATACTCTGTAACTGGCGCAATAACTATCGTTACACAAAAAAGAACCTCCTCTAATTACTTTTTTTGGATCATAAGGTTCTCTAGAATATTTCCATGTTTTAGGTCCCTTAGGGTTGAGAGAAATTTCATTAATACTTAATAATTTATAATAATTTTCACTATTCCAATCTATATAAATTTCCCATTCGTTACTAGCTATATCATAAAGTCCAAATCCATTTAGATGGTATTTCATTAATGTGGAAGTAAATAGAAATTCATCTTCTTTAGTATTTACAGCGAAATTACCTTCCCAAAAATCACATATGGCTTTTCCAGTTTCAATATGTTTATTCCTCCATGGATAGATGCAGTTTTCTAAACCTGCTCTTGTATACAGAAACTTTTAACGACGGTTATTTTGGAAGACTTACAGCAAGCACAAATATGATGTAAATCGAAAATCATTTAATTAGAAGAGACATGAAATTAATGATTGATACAGTAATAATAAGAATCTAAAACGAGCCGACTCAAGTTTTAAATAAATTATTTGTTTAATAAGATCCTAAAAAAATCAAATTAAAATTTGTTTTTTGTTAAATTTTCTTAATTTAGAAATATCATTATAAACAATCGTTGGTTGATAAAAAACAATCACACCTGTTGTAGTGTTTTTTTTGGTAAAACAAACTATTAATTGAATATCAATTATTCATTAAATAAATCGACTTAACAACAATAAACAACAAAACAAAAATAAATATGAAAATTTTTTACTCATCATTTTTTACTGCACTTATAACTTTATTTAGTTTTAGTGCTAGTGCACAAGTTCCTTCTTTGACATTTACAGGAATTATGGATTTAACAGTTCCTACTGGTGGATCAGACGGAAAAGCAATTCAATTGACCGCAAATCAAAATATTTCTGACTTAAGTATTTACAGTGTAAATACTTTTAGTAATGGTTCTACAAACGGAGGTAATGCCTTTACTTTCCCAAGTATTAGTGTAAATGCTGGGGAGCACATTATACTTTGTAGAGATTCTGTTGATTTAGCAACTTATTTTGGCTCGTGCTGGAGTATTTTTGATCATGTTATTCAAGGAAGTCAACCAACAGGAAATGGTGATGATGCTTATGAGTTATACATGTCTGGAACAACAATCGAAACTTTTGGAGTCGTAGGTGTTGATGGATCTGGAGAACCATGGGAATATTTGGATAGTTGGGCATGGAAAGATACTGCTGCAGCTAATGTAGGTAATTGGGTTTACGGAGGTGTAAATTGTTCTGACGGTTCATCTTCAATGCAAACCTCTAATTGCCCTTATCCATTATGTCCTTCAATAGTTGTTCAAAATATTAATATCTCTTTAGAAGTGAATACTGCAAATATTTACAACAATGGCGGTACAGTTGGTCCAAATGGCATGTATGCTGGTGGCGGTTTCATTGGTGATGCACAAGGCTTACAATTAACCCAAAGCTCAACGGATACAATGATTTGGACTGGTGTTGTCACATTACCTTTATCTGCAGCTGGTGGTCCAAACCATTACACTTTTTTAAATAGTCCTACATTTGGTAGTGATTGGGGAACCAAAGAAAATTTAGCTGGTTTACCTTGTGGTGATGCTGCTAATTATAATGACAGACTTTTACCTGTAGTTGCAGGCGACACAACAATCAAGCATTGTTTTGGAAGTTGTGAGTCAGACGGTAGCTGTCCTGCAGCACCGGGTTCATTTATTGATATTACGTTTACGTTGAATGTATCTTCTATTACATCTGCT
>JAQXDK010000023.1 GCA_029251405.1 Flavobacteriales bacterium | reverse complement strand
CAAACAGAATCGATGGGTGCTAAATCAATTACAGGGTTATCATGAATTTCAAAAACCAGACTGTCCTGATCGCTTCCACAATTATTGGTAACATCAATGTAAGTTTTAAATACCCCTACACTATCATAATAAATCATATTGGGTATTTCTAAGATAGAGGTTTCATTAGCTGCAGAACCAGGAAAAGTCCATGAATAACCAGACATAATACCAAAACAAGTATCTATAGTTGCTGTTGGAAATAAGTTCTTAGTTTCGCAAGTATCAATTATTGCATCAATGGTTACAACTGGTGCACCTTGAACAGTAACCGTATCTTGGTATATATCAGAACCACAAACATTAGTAGCTGTTAAATCAATAGTGTATAATCCCGCTTTGGTAAAACTGTAAATAGAATTTAATGAATCATAATTTCCATATCCTGAAACTTTGATATTATCAGCAGTAAATATTTGGTCTACCGTATTCATGGTGATTTTTAGCTCTAATGAAGAACCAGTAAGACTATCTTGTGTAACGTTAGCAGTATTAAAATCTCCTGTTAAAGAACCATTGCTTTCTGCAGCAGTCCATGGTCCACCATCAATTCTATATTCAGTTTTGAGTTCGTTTGGATTAGCGATAGCGTTACTAAAACCTGGTAAATCATTTATTTCCTCAATAGAAAGTGCTCTGCTGTATAAACGAACCTCATCTATAATACCATTAAAATATCTATTAGCAGCATCATTACCAATTTTAAAATCGTCAAAGGAGGCTGTATTAATTTGTTTAGGAAAAATATGGCTGTATGCTTCTAATTGACCGTCTACATATAGTAGAACTTGAGAAATATCTGATGATCCATCTGGTAGCACAGCACAAACATGGTGCCATTGATTATCTCTTAAATCTGTTGATCCACAAATACGGCCGTTATTTATTTCTAATCTTATAGAGCCAGCAATTCCATCATCATCTTGAACTCTAAAAGATGATTTTTGACCAGATAAATCTCTTCCCCAGTATGTAATTGCACCCGTTGTAGAAGTCTTAATCCAAGCTGCTATTGTTCTAGCAGTTGAACCTGAAATACCCTTGTAACCAGTAGCTATTACTTCGTCATTACCATCAAAAGATAAAGCAGTGCCTACTTTACCAGCTATCCATGTTGCACCAGAAACAGTTCCATTTCTAGAATTTCCAGATGAATCTCCTGCTACAAGACCACTATTTTCATCCATTTCCCAGTGACCTTCTAAATTGGTGTTTTGTAAACTATTAAATATACTTTCTTCAGCATTTAATTCTAAAGAAATCATATTAATTGAACTGATATCAATTAATGGAGAATACCAAGTAGCAGTACCGTTAATGTCTTGCGACTCTAGCTTTTCATTTCTTATTTTGAACCAATCATTACCATCTACCATTGATGTAGCAGCAACATCCATGGTCCAATCAACAAGACTAACATCTGAAATTAGCCCATCGTAACCTTTATTTTCCATCCCACTAAAATCTTGGTTGTATAGAGTGACGATTGATGAATCTGAAAGTTTTTTCTCAATGGTTGGACCTGCAGAGCCTCGGCAACCCTCAATTAAAGTAGAAAAGCTCCAATCAAAAGTAGAATAATAATCATTTTTTGATAATGAGATATTGTTATTGGATACTGAAAATGGACCACAATCAATGTCTTTATCTAATATGAACTTAGCATGAGGTAAAGAATCAATTTTAAACTCATATGCTGTTGAGTCAATAGCAATACCTCCCCCACACTGGGCACTTTTATAAAGAGCAATAGAATACGTATTTCTTTCATGAAAAGTAAGCGTAATTTCTTGAGTACCATAAGTGGTTGAATCGTAGTAATCTAATGGTAAAGTTCCTAAAGAACCAGAACTAACTGTAAAACCAGTATTGGGTGTTATTTTCCAAGCTGTAGCCCCAATAGTATCACAGGAATAATCATAGCCAATACCGTTCCACTGAGATTGAATAAATTTTCCAGCCCTACTCGAATCAATAAAAGTAACTGGAACATCAATACAAAATATACTATCAGTTTCGTCAATTTTTGCTTCTGGAGGGGACGACTGAGTTATGGGAAATACACTGGCAGAAGAAGATCCACAACCATTTGTGGCTGTAATTGCAATAGAGAATATATTATCTAAACCAGCAAAACTATAACCACAAGAAGCATCATCAAATGAATGATTGATTACAGATTTAACTAAATTATCTTTTGGACTTGGGTGAACAAATGTTGAATCTTCTTTACCATCATTAGTAAACTTTAAATAAGAGGTTCCTGGACTATTAATAGTGGTGTCACCAGTAGCTAAATCAATAGTGAAAAATTCAACTGGAAATCCATAGCTTGCCGGGGCACATCTACCAGTTGTATTTCCAGGTGTTCCCAAAGAAACTGCTGGATTAGTTCCATAAAAGAATTCCTTTTCATAGATTCTTACACATCCTGTTATATTATCAGTTGCAGTAACTAAAATATTGTATGCTCCTTGACCACCATAAGTATTGTTGTATACCACTCCTGGGAGTATATTGGAAATAGTATTCCCGTCTCCAAAATCTAAATCGTAAGTTACATTTGCTGAATTATTAGCAACACTGGCATTGGTTAATTCTAATTGTAAATTAAATGTTGGATCAACACTTCCACACTTTGACCAACCTCCAGTTTGAGCTGAAATTGTTAAGTAGTCATCATCGGTTGGATTTAATGATAAAAAAGAGGATGTTAAGTCCACTTCTGGAGCTAATTGAATATTTATAGGAGCCGTAACTGTATCTTTACATCCGTTAGCATCTGCCCATATATACATTAAATTTATATTTTCTAATGTACTACCATAGCCTGCACTGGATGGATCGTATATATTACTAGTTACACCGTTTCCAGAATAATAACCCCCTAAAGGTAAACCTCCAGTCAAATTCACAGGACTGGCTGAACTACAATAATTACCAAAAGGAGCTAAAGTTACATTGGTTGGTTTCGGGTTAACAATAATTGTTACTGAAGTTGAATTAGTACAACCATAATCGTCTTCAACAGAAACGGTAAATATTTCTCCGTTCGTCATACCAACAACTTTAGTTGTTGTATCCTCAAAATTTAAAATATCAGCAGATCCATTAGAAGTCCAAGTCCATAAACTCGCTTCCCCGCCCATTTCTGAAAGAATTAAAGTATCGTCAATACAAACAGGATCAGTACTTTGGATACTGACTTCAGGTGTTACGTTCACATAAAAAAGTGAACTGTCTTTACATAAATTTCCATTATCATTTAAGGTTGCTACAACTTTATAAATTACATCACTAGTTGGGTTTGAAACTGGATTAGCAATTGTTGGGTCATCTAAACTAGTTGATGGGGTCCATAAATAAGAAATTACTGGAGTTCCTAAACCAGTCCAGGTGGCAGTATTGGCTCCACCTAAATTTAATGAAGAACCAAAACATAAGTTGGTTTTATAGGTTTGTCCTGTTACTTTAACATCATCAAACCTAATGTATTCATTAGATTCGTTATTCTTGACAGTTATTCTAATTTTAACACTACTTCCTCTTAAACCGCTTTGACTAACTGTTCTACTACTAAAATCATTTGATAACTGACCAAAGGACGAAAAATAGTTCCAAACCCCTCCATCTACACTGTATTCGGAATAGATAAAATCTGAATTTTCTAACGACCCCGATTCAGTTGCTAGAATGCTCAGTGATACATTATGATAATTTGAAATATTTATAGATGGAGACAACCAAATACAATTTCCATCTACATCCTTAGCTTCAAATTTTTCATTTTTAACCTTGAAATAATCATCGTTATTCGTCAAAATAGCAGCAGTTACATCAACAGTCCAATTACAATCTAATATATCAATGGTGGACCCGATTGCTCCTTTATCATCTTGGCCAGTAAAATTTTCTTCGTATA
Source organism: Flavobacteriales bacterium (assembly GCA_029251405.1). Taxonomy (GTDB): domain Bacteria; phylum Bacteroidota; class Bacteroidia; order Flavobacteriales_D; family Parvicellaceae; genus MED-G20. Next base: position 6,733 of record JAQXDK010000023.1, on the reverse strand, counting down.
GAGTTTCTGTAACCAGATTAGCATTTGTCCCAGCAGCAACGCTAAGGTTAGTACATTGAGAATAGTAGTTATGTCCTACTATAAAAAATATAATTGCTATGAGTAATTTATTGAATTTCATTATTAAAATAACAGACCAAGTTACATTTTTACAATGACAAATTCTGTCCTTCTATTTTCCTGATGTTCTTCTTCAGAACACGGAACAATTCTTGACCCTTCGCATTCACATTTATTTTTTAATTTCGACTCTCCATAACCTTTACCATATATTCTTTCAGGTTTAGATATTCTAGCCTTTATGTAGATTGCAGACGATTTTGCTCTTCTATCTGACAAACTAGCATTATAATTTTTAGACGCTCTACAGTCTGTATGCGAACCAAGTTCAACTACCATTGTTGAATACTCATTCATTACCTCAACAATTTTATCTAATTCGTGAGCTGCATCGTCTCGTATATTAGATTTATTAACATCGAAATATATGGGTTCTATTTCAATAATTGTTGCTATATCTACCCCGGTTATTAACCTTGCTAAAGTTACTTCTGCAGTATCGTAGAAATGACCGTCAGTTACTGCATAATGAAAAGTATCGGCAACTACAAAGTAATCTTCTGGAACATATTTAAAGGAACCATCAGCATTGAATTTCAATTCTCCATGTAAAGGAGGATCTATTAAAATAGTAGATAAAGAATCATTTCCAGAATCATAATCGTTATGTAAAGTCCCCTTTTCAGAGTTTATAGTAAAATTCTCTCCTTTTTTAATTACATAATGATCATCAGTTGCAACTGGAATTGTTTTATCTATAGAATTAATAAAAACATTAATATCCTTTTCCGAAAAGTTATTATGCACAAGCTTATAGGTAAATTGATCTTTAGTAACGTTATCATTATCGGGTGTATAAGTAAATGTCCCATCATCTTTGAATTTGACTTTACCATGGCTTGGTTGGCCGGTAAGTTGAGCCTTATAAAGTAAATTTTCGCCAAATATTCCTTGTATAGTATCGTCAATAAAATCATTAGCTAATACAGAGTTTTTTGTTACTTCCAATTTTTGTCCATAGACCATGGTGTAGTAATCATCTACCCCCTCTGAGAGGTTGATATTGGTTTTAAAGCAATAAATATCGTCATCTCCTTTACCTCCAGGTCTATTGGAGGATAAAAAACCAAATTTTAAATCTCTAGATAGAAAAAATGAAAAGTCATCTTTGGCAGAATTAAAAGGTTTACCAACATTAATCACTTCAGTTAATGAGGTGTCAATATAATTATTTGCCATAAAAATATCTAAACCACCTAAACCAATACGACCATCAGATGCATAAAACAAAGTTTTGTCATCAAAATGAAATGGAAAAACTTCGTTTCCCTCAGTGTTAATTTGATTTCCTAAATTTATGGGTTTTGAAAGCCTTATAAGTTCTCGAGCAGCTGTAGTATCACTTAAAAAAAACTGTTTATATAAACCGTAAATTTCGCAGTAATATAAATCCATACCTCCAAAACCTCCAGGCATATCACTAGAGAAATACATTCTTTCTCCATTTTTAGTAATAGTTGGATGCATAACTGAGTAATTATCGTTATTTACAGATAATCCTAAAACACTATCAGGTGTATTAAGTTGATCTATATTTACTTTATACATGCTTAGGTAGAGTGCTTCATTTTCTGATTCAAGACTATTGCTTCGTGTGAAGTAAATTGTTTTTTGATCTTCCGACATAATGGCTGGACCTTCTTGATATTGGTTTTTAAGTTCTCCACTCAAAGAACTTGGAGTAGAAAGTTGCATAGAGGGGAACTGAAATTCTGTTTTAAACAAGTCATAAGTAGGCTGTTCAGGTTTTACAAATTTTGACTTTTTAATTTTCTTTATAGAAAACTCATCTGCACTTGTAAATAACACAGAATAAGAGTTGGAAGAATCATTTTTCACAGCATAAGCACCAAAATCAGAATTTTTGGTGTTTATAGAGAGATTTTTTAACTTAACCTTAGTGATACTATTTAATAATTCTTCGTGTGAAGAATTGGAATTAAAAATCTCTGCTCTTCTTTCATCAGAGGAATTGGCATAATTACTTCTAATTTCTTCTGCTTTTTCAAATTTATTATTCATATATAAAATATGCGAATAATTATACAAGTCGCCAGGTGAATTGGTTTGTCCTGCAACTATTTTAAAATATCTTTCTGCACTATCTAATAAGTTTAAATTCAAATAAGATTTACCTAATTTTCTTAAAATGTCAAAAGATTTATCTTGGACATCAGAATATCTTGAAACCGCTTTTTTATAAGACTCTTTTTCAAAATGATAGTTTCCCCAGTCTATAGCAACTTTGTCAGATTTTCCGATACCATACTCAAATATTGGAGCATTTTTAAAATTATATTGATTTTTATTTAATGAGTCATCATTTTCAATATTTTCCGCCAAATCAAAATTTTCCCCTTTATGTAATGTATCAAGGTTTATCAAGACTCCGTGCTTAAAATATTCAATAGTTCCATCAGATTTTCTTATTTTAATGACGTGAGTAGAATCATCATCAGGATTGAAATGAGGTTCTACGCTTTGAGACATTAAAGCATTAGTTACTAAAAACAAGCTAATTAAGAAAAATAAATGTTTATGGTATTTAATCATTAAAAATATCTTGGTGATTTAATAACTTTTTTCTCTTTGTATAAATAATCATAACGAATAGAAATTTCATGAGTTCCTCCATTGTACTTAAAAGTTTGATTTCCCATAGAGTAACCAAATGAATAACCCATAGATAATTGATCACTCAAATTAACCCCTGCTAAAAGCGCATATCCACCACCTTTACTAGCAGTTGGAATAATAGCACCAAATGGGGCTCTAAAAGCTAGACCAGCCCATAATCTGTCTTGAAAAATAAATAACCCCGTTAAATCCAACGTACTTGCAGCGTTCTGTGTGACTTTAACGTAACTACTTGGTCTCAATTTGATATTTTCATTAATATTAAAAATAGCACCTGCAATTAAAAAATAGTGTCTTTGAGTTGCATTAAAGTCATAATTAACCAAATGTGGAGATGAAAATCCTACATACCATTTTGGAGTATAATAATAAAGACCAAATCCATAATTAGGCATGAATTTTCCAATATTATTAGGATTAAAAGCAGGGTCTATTTGATTATCTAAGTCTAGATTATTAAGATCAAGCCTCGTATGGTTTCCTCCAGCTTTTACTCCAAAAGATAATTTATGTCCAGAGTTGTTAAATTTCAAATGGTAGGCAAAGTCAATAGTTAAATTATTTAATAAAGCAGGTCCCACTACGTCATTAGTGAAACTTAATCCAAACCCTAAAGATTCGTTGATTAAAGGAGCATTTAGAGAAATTGTATGTGACCAAGGAGCACCAGAAAAACCAGTCCACTGAGACCTGTTTAACATAGTTGCATTAATTATTTGTCTAGAACCAACATAGGCCGGATTTACAGCTTGATGATTAAACATGTAAAATGTAAACATAGCATCTTGTTGTGACTTTCCTGTAAAAAAGAAACTTAAAAAAAGTGATATAAAGATTATTTTTTTCATGCTATTATTTTCTTCTTAAATATACGTATCCTTTGATCACGCTCCTATCACCTTCTCCTAAATCAATTATGTAATAGTAAGTACCTTCTGGGACTTGTCCATCTCCAAGTATAATATTTGTTAGGACATTTGGAGTCCCGTCCCATTCGTTATCATTTCCATAGGAATCTATTTCAAACACCTTCACTTCCCATCTGTTATAGATTTCAACTCTATTGAAAGGATATCTTTCAATTCCGGAAATATGCCATGTATCATTGATGCCATTTCCGTCAGGTGAAAATCCTTCAGGTACAAATAGTTGTTCTAACTGAATTCTTGAATCCTGAGAATAAACATCGCTTCCACAAGCAAAACCTGGAGTTGATGCTTTTAGTCTAAATAAGTAATTATCATAAAATCTTACAAGATTTGTCATTAAAAGAGTTTTTGTTTGAACTCCACTAAAGATCGAATCGTTATTTAATATTTCCCAAGAAAATCCATCATCCGAACTCATTTCCCACTGATAGAAAATAGTAGATAAAGAACTGGCTTCAGCACTTATAGTAATACTTCCTCCCTCATCAAATATCTCTAGAATTGAAGGTTGCTCAATATCAAAAATTGCTTCGGATCCTTCTTCTAGGTAATCGTAAATTCCAGTAATATCATTATCGTTTGGAATTTGGTAGCCGTCTAATCCACTTATAACTAATCCAAGGCTGTCTTCAGATGTTGGAGAATCTCCTAAATAACCATCTCCATCTTCATCTGTAAAACCTGCTTCAACCACATCATTACAACCGTCTCCATCGCTATCCAGATCCATGAAATCTGGATTTCCATCATTATCTGTATCAATAGGATTATTACCTTCAGAATTATCTGACATTCCATCATTGTCAACATCACTAAAACCGTTATCGTTTGAGTCAACAGATCCATCATTATTGGTATCGTTAGCTCCGAATCCAGATTCCACTACATCAAAAATTCCATCATTATCTGAATCTAAATCAATAAAGTCAGCAATACCATCATTATCACTATCTGAAGGTATATTTGATTCTGTCCCATCAGCCATTCCATCATTATCGTTGTCTGTAAAGTTGGTGTCGTTGATATCTACTACTCCATCATTATTGGTGTCTTGAGAACCATTTCCAGATTCTATAACATCATATATTCCGTCATTATCGCTATCTAAATCTAAGTAATTTGCTATTCCATCTCCATCCGAATCTATTGGGGTTGTATCATCAGAACCATCGGCCATTCCATTGTTATCAGTATCTGTAAAACCGTTATCATTTACATCAACAACACCATCGTTATTTGTGTCTTGAGAACCATTTCCAGATTCTACAACATCATAAATTCCATCATTATCACTATCAATATCTAAATAATCTGGGATACCATCTCCATCACTATCACCAGTACCTTCATCGTCATCAGAAATCCCATCATTATCATTGTCATCATCATCCACATCTGGAATTCCATCACCATCTATATCGTCACAATATATGGTTAGATCTGTTATTATTAAGCTATCACACCCTGTTAACAATGAGACTAGAGTATCGGTATAAATACCTGTTGATGTATAAATATTTCCTAATGGTGATGTGTAAACTCCACATGCAGTATCAATAACATTAACTATTATAGAATTCTTTACAGTTATATCATAAGTAATAATACTGTCACAGCCAAATGAACTTTGTAGAGTATCATAGTAAATTCCAGTAGTAGAAATAGTGTCTCCCAGTTGAGTAATGAATTCATCACAAACTACTAGACTCGTCGTATCTCCGATATTAACATCCTTAATCGTTAAGTCTATCGTCACTATACTATCACAGCCAGCTACACTTTGTATCGTATCTCTATACACTCCACTCACATAGTATGTTGTTCCATTCCAGTCTGCACTATCACAAGCTATTAAACTTGTCGTATCATCTAAATAACTACTGTTAATTGTTAAGTCTAACGTCACTATACTATCACAGCCAGTTAAACTCTGTAACGTATCCACATACACTCCACTACTAACATAAGTAATCGTATTCCATACTGCACTAGCACAAGCCACCAACGTGGCCGTATTTCCAAAATAACTGCTATTGATCGTTAAGTCTAATATAGTGATGCTATCACAACCTGCCACGCTCTGTAACGTATCTACATACACTCCACTACTATCATAAGTAATCGTATTCCATACTGCACTATCACAAGCCACTAAAGTAGTCGTATCTCCTGCATTCGATCCATTTATCGTTAAGTCTATCGTCACTATACTATCACAACCTGATTCACTCTGTAGCGTATCTCTATATACTCCACTCACATAGTATGTTACTCCATTCCAATCTGCACTATCACATGCTATTAAACTTGTCGTATCATCTAAATAACTACTGTTAATTGTTAAGTCTAACGTCACTATACTATCACAGCCAGTTAAACTCTGTAACGTATCCACATACACTCCACTACTATCATAAGTAATCGTATTCCATACTGCACTATCACAAGCTACTAACGTTGTCGTGTCTCCAGAATAACTGCTATTGATCGTCAAGTCCAATATAATGATACTATCACAACCTGCCACACTCTGTAGCGTATCAGTTATAAATTGCTGATTTATAGATTTTCGGACAGTAATGGTACCAACCATTCCCATTCCAACATGTGGATCACATTGGTAATCATAAACACCTTCTACAGTAAATACATGTTGATAAGTCCAAAGAGAAGAACTAACAGAATTACCAAAGGATTCAGGATTGTTAGGATAAGTTGAAGTGGTTCCATTAACATTATGGAAACCTAAATCAGAGTTTATAAACGTTACTGTGTCTCCAGGAAGTATAATTATATCTTTTGGACTGAAAGTATTACCAACAGTGTTTACTGAATAATTGGAATTATATCGATAGGTTACTCCATTCCATACCGTACTATCACAAGCCGTTAACACTGTCGTATCTGATGCTCCTGATCCATTTATCGTTAAGTCTAACGTTATAATACTATCACAACCCACTGCACTTGGTAACGTATCATTATACATTCCACTTACAAAATACTTCGTTCCTCTCCACTCTGCACTGTCACACGCTACTAATATC
>JAQXDK010000044.1 GCA_029251405.1 Flavobacteriales bacterium | reverse complement strand
GAGAGTATGTTTTTTATTCCGTAAGGCTTCTCATTTAATTGAGGCTACTGGTCTAAATTCTGGGATTGAGTGATAAACTAAAATAATATAAAACCTTACGGAATTCAAATTTCGTCAATGATTGAAATTAGTTTTATTAAAATTAATAAATTATGAAAGGCAAAATAAAAAACATACTCTCGAATAAGACTCTAGTAACATTTATTGCTGGAGCTTTTTTCGTTATGTTATTTATTAGACAGTGTGACCAAATTTCAAATCTTAAACAAGATCTGAAGTTTGCACAAGAGGATGGTGATAGAAGTTTAAATAACTTTAAGGCAGCTCAAGACTTAAAACCTCTTGGACTATACAATGATATTGTTTCACACTCCTACTACACCCTATCCTACTCTGAAGAACACGAACAAGCTGAATGGGTTTACTATACCCTAAACTCAAATCAATTAAACTCTGCTGTAGAGAGAAGAGACAATTTCAGACCAGACTTTAAAGTAAAAACATCCTCAGCACAGCTATATGACTATAAAGGAAGTGGTTACGACAGAGGGCATCTTGCTCCTGCTGCTGATATGAAATACAACTCTAGTTCTATGAGTGAGAGTTTCTTTATGAGTAATATGTCTCCACAGTCAGCCAGTTTTAATAGAGGAATATGGAGAAAGATAGAGAAACAGTTTAGAGATTGGAGTTATATGTATGGTGAGCTAGTAATTGTTACAGGACCTGTTTTAAAGGGTGAGAATTATGGTTCAATTGGTTATAATAAAGTCACTATTCCTAAATGGTATTATAAAGTGGCAATAGATCCTTGAAGTCTTACAAATCTAATTTGTTATCTAATAGCTGCATAAAATTAAGAAGAGTCAAACCAACAAAATAATCATTCTAAAAATGACTCTAAAAGAGATGAATATTATTTCACTTTTTTAGTTTGATTTTTCACCCAATCAATAAATTTTTTTAGTTCTGCATGATTAAGAAGCTCTTCTTTTGAGTTGTATTTAAGAGCTAAAGATTTATGTGAAATTAGCTTATGAACCATTTTATGACAATCTCTACATATTTTAATTCCATAAGTATGAATATTCAAGGAATTAAATTGTTGCCTTATATGTTTTATTTTATGATTTTTTTTTGGAATAAGATGATGAAAAGTAAGTTCTTTTTCTCTGTTACAAAGTTCGCACTTATTCATTTAATAATTTTAAAACCTAAGGAAGTTCCTTTTTCCCTTTACTAATTTCTAAAATTATTCTTTTCCACCCTCCACCATTAATATTATAAGTTCCTTCCCATACATACCCTTGTGCACTTTTTGCATAATAAGTATAAACCCCTTTCATTTTCTTAAAAATCACTTCGGCATCTTTAACAGGCGGTCCAGAATGACAACTCCATACTGAATTTACAGTTCCTAACAATTCCCCCTTTTTACTTCCATCAAAAACACTAATTTCTCCAAGATGTTTAAAATCTCTATCTGAAGCAAAAAATATTACAGTTGTAGGTTGTGTTGTAGCTACAGAATCTTCATACCTTTTTATGGAATCTCTGGTCAGTTTATCTCTCTTATACTTTATTTCAGCTAACTTATTCTGTTCTTCCTCCAATTCATATTCTATACTACTTTGTCCTCTATACTGGTATTCAAGTTTTAGGGATTCATAACCTTTATCAGGTATTTCAAACCTTTTAATTAAATTATATTTAGTTTTTACTTCGAAAGTATCTTTAATAGGAATATATATTTTTACTTCCCCATATTGATTAGTTTGGTTATTTAGTGTGTCACCCGAGCTTAGAATTGTAAAAATTTTTTCACCTTTAACAGGCTGGTTTTGAAAATTCAAATATTTTAAAGCAAACTCTGTAAATCTATGGGTATATCTACTAGTAGAAAAAGTGGAATAACCTACATTTCGAATAGCTATGGTTCTTTCATTAATTAAAGAATTACATTTAGTGTAATACTTATTTCCAATAGGAAGTAATATTTTCAAAAATCCTTTTTCATTAGTCTTAGACTGAAATATCTCCCTTTTTTCATCTACAAATTGAACTAATTTATTAGAAAATGGAGAATCATCTGGATTTGAAACTTCCAATATTAAGAGACATTTATTTGCTGTAGGAGACAACTTCTCTTGACTTCTCAAAGATTGTGACATGCACAACAAAAAGATTAAAATAAAACGAATATTAGTAATCATAAATATATATCTACCCTTTTATTAATTTAAGAAAATTTAATCTTACAAAGATCCAAAATCAAATTTAATTAGGAATAAAAACCGAAGAATAAAGGATGAAATAAAAAAAGATGAGTTATTCTATTTGTGCACTTAGGCCATTTTCTGTGAGAGCATTACATATTGGTCTTAAATCGTCAAAAGAACCCTTTTTAACTAAACACTTGCCATTATTGTGGACTATCCAAGCGCATTGTTCTGCTTGAACTGAATCATGGTCACAATACTTACAAAGAGATTTAATAACATGGTCGAAGCTGTTAACATCATCATTGTAAAGAACAATAGAATTATCTTTACTTAGCAATTCGGAAATTAAAATATCTTCGCTTAACTGTTGCTGATCACTCATCACAGGCTAAAGTAACAATTTTATTAATTTATTGGAAAGATTTTTGGGTTTGTTCAAGTGTAGTTTTCACCCCATCCTTAAAAACTATAATTTTTGCTTGTTTAAACCCTTGTGTTTTACAAGAGTTTAAATCTGTAGTCGCTGAATCGTAATTGTCTCTAGATTTTGTGTAATAAGTATTTCCCCCGTTCACAACAGCTTTGTTAATTTCTAATTTTGACAAATTATTAAATCTATTTTGAAGCTCGTTGTTAATATTGTCAAAAACTCCAACTTCAATTTTATATTCATAATTAAATCTAAAATCGTCTCTGGTTGATTTAATAATTTTTGAATTTGACAAACTCGAAGGTGATCTATTTATTGCTGTTTGAGCTTCGGACAAAGAAGTAAACTTTTTACTAAAAAATTGTTTTCCGCTAAATCTCGATCTTGATTTAATATTAAAATCTCTTAATTCTAAATTTCCTGGATTTAAAATTTCTGGAAATTCATCAACATAAGTACCAAAATCAATATAGTAAATAATTGGATTTTTATAGTCAACTACTCGATTAGGATTTACAGAATTTGCTTGTGTTAAGGAAATACTTCTTCCGTTGTTATATGCGATTATAAAAGGATCATTTAAAACGCCGCTGTTAATTAATTCTAACTTTTTTGATGCAGCTTGTTCAATGTTTTGAAATTCTCCTACAGAATACTTATAAAGGTTATTGACTGTACTGACAATTAAAGGAGAAACATTCAAACTATTTTCTTTAGTTAGTGGTTTTGAAAATGCACCAATCTGAACAGAATAAATCAACCCTTTTACTTGGTCTATTGTTTTTACTGAAGCTAAAGTTGGATCGTTAGCTATTTGATTCTTTAAATTTAATATTTGATTGTTTTTATCTGAGTTAGATATATTTAATTTTTCATCATTAATTAAGTCAGCTTTAGTATTCCCATTGTTAACGTCATTAGCTTGAATGGTTCGTGCTTGTGATAAACTAATTTTTTTTCCATTATTTAAAGCAACTACAAAAGCATCTCTATAACTATTGCTCAAAGCCCGAACTTGAGCTTTTGCATTGTCAGCATTTTCGTAAGTACTAAAATAACCTACTCTATATCTCGTTATGTCGTCTCTAACTTTCTCAGCACTAATTGGAGCAAATCCTTTAAATAAATTTTGAGGAATAGCTTTTCTAAAAGCACCTACTTGAACTTTAAAGACTAAACCGTTAGGGATTTTTGGATTAAGTGGTATTGGATTTTCTTTAGAATAAATTTGTTGATCAGTTCTTATAAAAATACTTTCTTTAATATTTGATGGCGCTACAAAATCTTTAGAAAAAACATCCTCTATTGTTAATGGTTTTATAAGTTCTTGCTGTACTAATTCAATTTCAGAAACCTCAACAATTTGTGGATCTACATCTTCTTCAATTATTTCTTCTTGATTGGTAATTATTGAATCCGATAAACTAACATCAGAGACAATTTCATTTTCAAATTCATCTTCCACTAAAGCTAGTACACTGTCTGCTTTTCCAGAAATAGCTAACGCTTTTATTTGAGCAATTTCACTTGAATCTTCCAGGAATTCTAAAACCAGTGCTTGATCATTTTCTTTGTTTTTTATTGCTCTTTTCACAGAATCCATGCTGTAAACAACAGCGTCAGAAATAGTTTTAATTTTTTTGGATTCAATGGAAAGTTTTTTAGACTCTTTTAATAATTGTTTCTTTTTAACAGGATCGGTCTCTTTTTTAGAATCTTGAATAAGTGACTCTGATTTAGCATTTAATTGGTCATAAATTTTTAGATAACTCTTGTTTTTAATATTCAGCTTTTGATTTTCCTTCTCTAGCTCATTAATTGTTATTTCGCTCTCGTAGTAGGTTTTAAATTCGTCTTTAGAAGCAACTGTTAAAACTTCAGCATCAACTAGAGTTTTTGAAAGTTCTATTTCTTCTACAATTGCTGTTTCCATTCTTTTAAAATCTAAAGATTTCTCTTTATAATTTGCTGACTTTGATTTTTGAATCTTAGCTAAATTTTCATACTCCTTAGCTTCTAAAACTTTACCTTCTTCCTTAAGTTTTAAAGATTCATCTGTATATTTTTTAGACTCTGACATCGCAATATCAGCAAGTATTTCCATTTTAACCGACTGTTTCGTTTCTGATGGATTTAAGGACTTTATTACTGATAATTTATCAGTTGAAAAGTCTTGGGTAATGGCTTCAGCATATAATTTCTTAGATTTTTTTAGATAATTAATAGCTGTATTTTCATTTTGAATAGCTTCGTCTAATAATTTTCCTTTTTTAATTTTATTATTTTCTTGTGCAGCTGCATTTCTTAATGACTGTGCTTTTGTTGTAAGTACATCAGCTGCATTTTCAAACTCATGTGCCTGCTTCATTTTAAAACTTTCTGAATCAATTTCAGTGGTTTCTTTTTTAGTAGATGAAATCTCGTTGTTCAGATGTTTGATTTCATTTTCATTTATAAAAGCAAAATCATCAGCAATTTTTAGTTGTGCTTTCGCTTTCTTTTTTTCTAATTTTAGAATTTTCTTATCAATTTTAGAATTTTTACTCTCATTATTTACATCCAACTTTTGAAGTTCAAGTTGTTCTTTTTGGGAGGCAATAACATTTATTTTGTCTATGTTTTTCTGGTTAATATCTATAATTTTATTATTGGTTTCGTTTTCATATATAGACTGATTTAATTTCACATCTTCATCAACAGCAGCTGTTACTTGGTAGCTTTTAGGGTTAGACTTAGAATCAAAAACAACGCCATCCACTACAGTTGGTGGTACCTCTTGGTAATCTTTAACAATTGGAACACTAATTGGTAAATTCTCTACAAATGCGATTGCTTCTTCATCTATCACAAGATCGGATTTTTCTAAAGCTGGTGAATTTTCAGTACTGACGTTTAAATTTTCGCCATTACTATTAATACTCAACGATTTATTTTCCTCATTAGAAATTTCAGGAGTTAATTCTAGTTCAACTATTGGTTCAGTTATATTATTTTGTTCGTCAGAATCTATAGTATTAGCAAGAGATGAATCAGAACTTAAAACATTATTAGATTTGGTTGTAGTATTGGATTCTAAACTTGAAGAGATGTTATTAGTAGAAGATGTATTTAATTGATCGTTATCTTCAGCTATTTCAACATATATTTTTTCTAATTGTGGATTGTTTTTTTCAATTAGCTCTGATTTGACAGTTTTATTGGTTTCATCTAGATCTTCGACATCAATATCAGTCTCTAAAACAAGATTATTGTATTTTTTAGAAAGTTGAATCTTTTCTAAATCGTCTGCTTCATTAACCAAATCCTTTCTCTCTAACTCAATTTCCTCATAGATTTTAAATTCTCTTTCAATATCAACTTCTAAACGATCTTTTTTTCTTTTTAAATCCTCAATTTTAAAATTTTGTTCGTTAATGATTTTTTTCTTTTTAGTATTGTTTAAAATATCCTTTTCTTTTTCAATTTGAAATGTAATACTCTCTTGGTCAGATCTTAAATTTTGTGCAATCGCCAAGTGTTCTTCAGCTTCTTTTTCTTTTAATTTTGATGATTCTCTAATTGTTTGAAGTGTTGATGGTTCTTTAAAAACTGGATTATTCAATTCTTGTTGAATAACTAGAACTTTTTCGTTTTCTAAATCCAATTTTAGATCCTCTTCTGAATTTAAATTCTTTAGTAATGTAATTTGTTCTTCTTTCGTCTTAATATTTTTTTCTAGGGTCTTAGTAAGTAAAATTGAATTATTTGCCTCTTCGTTTAAAATCTTTGATTTCAAGTTGAATTGCGCTGCTTTTTTCAACTGTTCTTCAACAATAGAATCATTATCCTCATATTCTAAATCGAGAATTATATCATCTGCTTTTTCTGCGTATTCTTGAGATTCTTCTGTTTTAAGTTTAGCAACATTAGCAACTAAAATATTTTGTTGCTTTATTTTATCAAGAGCTTGTTTTTTCAACTCAATTAAATTCTTTTTATTAGATTCAAAATCTGTTGTTTCTTCGTTATTGATATCATTTTCATTTAAATTGGTTTCCTCATTAATAATTAATGCTGTAGTCTCAGGCTCCGCTGATTTTTCATTTGCATCTAATTGCTCTAAAACACTGTCTGGATAAAGATCAATGTTGACTTCAGGTTCTGACATCTTTTTTAATAAATTAGCAATAATAACCGCTTCATTTTCAGGTGACTGATCGAAATAATCTTTAATCACTAATTTTTCCTCACCATTCTTATTGAGAAGTTCAATTTCTTGTTTTAAAGCTCTTAATTTATCTTGTGGGGGTGCATCAACCAAACCAGCATGAATTTTTTCACTTTTTGGCGTCTCTACTATAAATTTATACTTTCCTGAATTTGGTAACAGTATGTTATAAGTTCCGTCGTCACTGACCGTATAGGTAGCAATTAATTTATTAGTTCTAATATCCTGAATTTTAATATTTGCTTTTATATCATCTTCAATAATAGAGTTTTTAAAAGTTCCTGCTATTATAATATTTTGAAGAGGTAATACTTTAACTTTTACATTGTAAACATCTATTTTACCACCAGGAGAAGAACGTTTAGATGAGAAAATTGCATTTTCATTAAGTTTATCTACTAAATATAAAATATCGTCGTCAGTACTATTTATTTTATAATCTAAGTTATTTATTGGCCCAAAATCATTAGTAGTAGGATCAAAATTACATCTAAAAATATCGTAACCACCCATTGAATTATGACCTTTAGATGAAAAATAAAAAGTAGTACCATCTGAATTTAAAAACGGAAAATCCTCATCAAATGGAGAGTTAATATTTGCTGGCAACTGTTTAGGTTCCGACCACCCACCGCTATTTAACCATTTTCTGTAATATATATCCAATCCATTTTCTCCATCTTCACCATAACTTGAATAAAAAAGTAAATCTTTAATCGATGGAAAATATATGATTGGCTTATGATTTCTTTTCTGGTCAATTTTCGATTGAAATTCCTGAGTTGGCAGAATCCTTCCTCCAATATCTTTTAAATCATAACTATAATTGAACTTATCAAGTGCAGTAGACTTTTTATCAATGACTATAATGTCGGATAGATTTTGCATTAAAGTTTGTCCGTTTTGACACATTTTAATATACATTTCTATATTTAGAGACTTCGCCTGCTTAACGTTGGCTAAAGATTTATATTTATTGTAATTATTTAGAGCGTCTTGAAATAGATAGTTGTAATGGAAAACTCTTCCTAAATAAAAAAATGCTCTAGGGTCTACATTAGCATCTTTAATAGCTTTTTTTAAGTACGGAATGGATTTGGATTTGTCAGCATATTTAAATAACACACATACTCCGTATTTAAAATTGTACTCAGAATTATTTTTGTTACTTAGAAAACTCAACATATGAGGTTCTGCTTCTATAAATTTTTGATCTTCGAATAACTTATTAGAAAACTTGATTCGTTCTGCCTCGTTCTTAAAAGTTTCTTGAGAAAAACTAAAAACAGTATTCAATAAAAATAATAAAAGGATATTTAATTTAAATATTTTCAATTTCTAAGAATTTTTACTTTTTTTGAGTTTAATTTTCATCTTATTCTCATCTTTATTTAACAACCGATAAATATTTGGTTTGTGTGTGAGTATGACCAAAATTGAAATGAATATTGAAAAATAAATTAAAGATAAAGATTCTATTCTTAGAATAAATATAGTAATGATTGGGAAGAATATAGCAGCTACTATTGCGCCTAATGAAACATAGCTGAAAAATATAAATATTACTAAAAAAATGATGACGCAACCAATAGCAGCTGAAAAATTAATTGCTAAAATAATACCCATCAAAGTTGCTACTCCTTTTCCTCCTTGAAACTTCTCATATATTGGGAAAACATGACCTAAAACAGCTGTAATTCCTACAATTAATTGCATATTAATAAATTCAAGAGAATCTGTTTGATATAGAATAAGCGTAGTTAGTAATTTCACGGAAACCCATCCTTTAAGTATATCAAAAAACAGAACTGTAAAGCCTGCGAATTTACCAATAACTCTGAAGGTGTTGGTTGCACCTGCATTATTACTCCCGTAATCTCTTACATCAATACCAAAAAACCATTTACTTACCCAAATAGCAGAGGGAATTGAACCTATGAAATAGGCAAGTAAAACAGCTAGTACATTATTGAACTCTAAAATATTTTGCATTTTATTTCATGTAAGTTGCAACAAATGGAGCCACGTCTTTTGGAGCTCCAAGCATATACTGATAATCGGGTTTTCCCTTAACTTTGTTTTTAGTTTCGTCTTTTTTAGTCTCTGAAACGATTTTATTGAAATTCTCATTGGAACTGAACACTTTCATGAGTCCTTTCTTATAGTTAAAATAGTAATAATTGTCTTTATCTAACTGCAGATATATAGTTATGTCGTTTCCAGTTAATTTCTTAGTAATTACTATTTTACCTTTGACATATTTCATTATTTGATTTTTGTTAATATTCGCTATTCCAATATCTCCATACGACACATAAGCTTTTCTGTTTGGATTCCATTTATATCTTATATCTCCAATATAAAATGGCTTTTCAAGTTCCTCAGGAAATTTTTTAATTTTTCCACTTGTCAAGAGATTTTCAATGATTTTGTCAGCACCTTCTACTCCAATAAATTCTTTTAAAGACTTTTCATAGTATGAATTATCTGTGTCTAAGGGTCTTAAATCTGGAAATTCTTGTATCGCCTTGGATAAGTTATCAAGTGCATTGGGACTGAATAAAAAATCAAAAATTGAGGATGTTTTGAATTCCGTAGACCACTTCTTAGGGTTGAACTTAATTTCTCCCGCTGATTGTGTTTTTATTTGATCTAAGTCAATTGCAAAATCAAATATACCATCAGTTTTCACCCTGCAGCTTTCAATATTTAAAGAAGTATAATTGCCTGGTAATGTATATTCAGTCAACTTGTCTTTATTAGAAAGTTGGTATTCCTTTTTGGAAGCATTATATCTTAAAAAACCATCCGTGTTTATTAATTCAATATGATTATCATTAGTTTTTGAAGAGACAAAAGAAGGATATAAAGAGAGCGAATCAGTGGTATTAAATATCATACCTGAATAAATATTGTCATAATTTGAATATTTCTTAGTAGAATCGTAGACAATAGGAATATAGATGTCTAATGGATTAATTTCTGATGTAAAATCTATCCACTTTTGATCAATATTTTTGCAACTGTGAACAATTTGAGCATATCCACTAAATTCTAAATTTTCAATTGTAGAACTAAGCTTTACATCTCCATAAAAATCATAGTTTGGACTCAACTTAAAATCTTTATTCTTTTTAATCGTTCCATATCCATGGGTCTGGTCTGTTGTATCGGGTTTAATTTCAGAGAAAAAGATATTCTGAATATCTCCATTTAAATCCTTGTAATCGTAAATTCCAGAAGCTAAATAATCGTGTCTAGTAGATATTTCAACAGCTGCATCATAGATGTTAAAATATTTTGTAATATCATTAGTTAGAATTTTAGCATTTTCAAGAGGGTCAATTTTAGCTTTTCTTCTTATAACTATGCTTCCACTGTCAGGAGTAATTCTAGAGTCAGCTACTTTTATAAAGGGTATTTTTTCACAAGTAATCCTTTTCTTTCTAACGTCAAACTTTGCTTTGGAGGAACCAAAATTTAAAGAATCTTGTTCAGGATGAATAGAAAAAAAGTTGGAAGCAGACAAATCCAAATCAGTATCAATATTTATATCAGCTGCTGCTTGCTTGCTATTTTCCATCTCTAACTCATCGTTATCCATGTACCAATTGAACTGATCCATATAGCAGATATATTGATTTTCAGGGAAGGTAACAAAACTTTCTCCTGAGTTGGATTTGAATTCTCCGATTCTAGCAGTAAAGTCTACCCTAGCATTTAAATTTTGTGTTTTAAAAGACAAAGCATCTAAATCATTGTTTAATGAAACTAATCGAAACTCAGAAGTATCTGCCAAAATAAGATCTGTTTCATACGTATATCTTAAAGATTCCACTTCTCCTTTACCAAATCTCATAATGCCATTTCCAATAATACCATCAAAACCTAATTTAATAGTTCCCATTAAATCAGATTCTTCATTGTCAAAAAATAAAAAATTAGAATCTAAAGATCGTGCAAATAATAAACTGTCATTAGGGATATAAGATATTTGACAATCGCTTCCTTTTACTAGTGGTATTTCAGGATCTAATTCTCTTTTTTCGTTTATATAAGTATGGGCAATTGCCGAAACTGAGTCTGGAAAAAAAGTAATATCTTCTGAAATCGCTGTTGAAGTAAAAAACTCTATAGTTCCAGAACCTTTAAGCCCTACATTAGACAATCTAATTTCGTTGTCATAACTGGCTAATTGATTATATATATTAAATCCATCCGTAGGTGTATTTCTTACAAAACCTAAAGAATAATCAGGCATAATTATTAAAGACTCTTTAAAATCTGGGAAAATACCACCTGATTTAAATAAACCGTTTAAATTAAGTCCTTCATTAGCAAACTCGTCTAGACTATCCATTTCGAATGGTTCTATTACAAACATAAATTTTTCTCTGTCATAAATGCCTTTTTGAATACTTTGGTCGTCGTAGTAAACATAAGTAGGTGTATTGGAATGCAGTATTGGGAATTCATGATGTGAAGTATCTACTCCAGACTTGTTATCAGCATTATCAATTTGAATATACCCTTCTAAAGATTGAATATTGGATAAGGACCTTACCAATTGACCTTTCTTCTTTGATTCTTTATAGTCTGCCCAAATAAACATAGAATCACAATGGGGCATATTTAATTTAAAATCATCGTAAATAAAAGAAAAATCAGAACCGTAATACTGGGTTTTACCAGCTGTAATAAGACCGTCAAAATTTAAATCTCTATTTCTTTTAATAGTGATTGATCTTGCTTGAGGTTTTATCCAGACTTTATGTTGAAGACTAAGTACGACTCTATCTATCCCAAAAATTTTAAGATCTAGAGAAGATAGACTTAGACGTGCGTTTACTGGAGCATCAGAATTAATAATCAATATATCATAATCTTTCTTTCCTGATCTATTTTCAATGTAATTAAATAGTTTGTCACTGCAAGTAACTATCTGCCTATCAGCATCATAAATCAAAAACCCAAGCTCTGTCAGGTTATAAAGAACAAACTGAAAATCAGTCATGCTTTTTCTTAAATAAGAAGCTAAATCAACTGCATTAAAAGTTTTTTTATCAATTTTTTTAACGTAGTTTTTAACGTCAACAAGCACATTTCCGTAAGGAGTGTTGAGTTGATCATAGGTACTGACATCAAAGAAATTTAAAGAAGCAAATTGTGATCTAGTTTCTTGAGATGCTTCCAAGGCCTTAAAGTCAATAATTGGATTTCCTATTTTCCATATTAAAGATTTTGTGTACATATCTAATTGGTGATAACTATTATAAAAAGGAGCTGCTGAAATCCCTTCACTACCTCTAGAAATTAATAATGATTTAGTCTTTTCAGAAAAAACTAGATTCGCTGATGGGTGTATAATAGAGTCTTTATCTAGATTAAATTTAATTTTCGCTTTATCAGATGAAATCCCATCATCGTTTATAATAAACCTTATTGATTCTGCTGTCAAAATTTCTTCACCATTGTAAGAAAGTCTAAGTTTTGACAAATTTTCTATAGATCCAGAACCATATAAATTTCTCCCACGGATAGTGAACCCACCATCAAATTCAATATTTTTATTGTTATTTACATTTTTAATATTTAACCTTTTGTTGTAGGACTCAAAAGCGGGATAGGTTACTCTTTTAAAGGAAATAACAGATAACACCTTCTCTGTTAATTTTCCAATAATCGGTTGATCAAAATAATTACTGTAGAAAGAAACGGAGTCAATATAAAATGATGAGTTTTTTAAAGCTAATTTATAGTCGTTAACTTTTGCATAAAATACTTCTTTATCCATTCTTGCTCTTTGCCAGTCGATTTTACCTTTTGAACCCAACCAAATAGATGTTAAAGGAAAGAATTCACCATTGGTTTTTCGAATTACTGAACTGTCTCCTTTCGCAAAACATCTTAAATCAATATTTTTAAATTTAAAAACAGGTACTTTTTTTACATATTCAATATCAAAACTGTCTTTTTTTGAGACCTGCCACATGGTAGCTGCTTTTTGTGTTCTTGAAGTAAAATAAATAGTACCATCTAAAAATAAGTTTTCAGAAATCTTTAAAAATTGTTCAATTCTCTTTGTATTGGATTTTTTTAGCAACATATCCAATACATTTTGCCATTTCTCAAAATTTTCTTTACTCATATTAGATTCTGAATAATAAAGAATAGCATTAAAATAAGACAAGAAATGAGGAGAAACACGCAGGTTTTTAGAAACCATAGTATTCAAGGTAGCATATACATGAGCTTTATTATCAACATCAAAAAACTCTCCAAACCATAGCGGTTCGAAAGATTTCACAAATTTTCTGGCAATTGTTTTGTCATATTCACCTAAAAAAGATTGTACATCTTTAAGAAATTTTTCAGGTTCAGGTGTAAATTTACCTTGACTAATTGTAGTGTTAATCAAAACAAAAAAAACCAATAAAAAAGAATAAATTTTTAATTTCATAGTTAATTAAATTTAACCATTAATACTGCCCAATTATTTTCAAATTCTGAAGTTATAATATTTAATCCATGATTGATAAGGAATTTTGAAATGTAATCAACATCAGTATATAGAAAACCTGATAAAATTAATACAGAATCTTTTTTTAAAGTATTTAAGAAATATTTAAATTCTTCTACAATCGTATTTCTATTAATATTAATTAGTAAAAAGTCATAATTAGATGATGGAATGTTTTCACCTGTTCCAGTTATAATATTGATTTTATTGGTGTTATTTATTTTTGTATTCGAAAGAGCGTTTTCATTGACCATTTCATCAATTTCAACAGCATCTATTTCACAAGCTCCTAATTTTTCAGCAAGGATTGAAAGAATTGCTGTTCCTGATCCAAAGTCTAATACTTTTTTATCCTTAAGATCGCACTTAAAAAGCTGTTTAGCCATTAATCTAGTTGTTTCGTGATGGCCTGTACCAAATGACATTTCAGGATTAATTATAAGCTCATAGAGCTTATTTGTTGGTGGGTGAAAAGATGCCCTAATGGAACAATTTTTATTTATATGAATAATTTCAAAATCACTTTCCCATTTTTCATTCCAGTTTTGATAAGGATGTTTTATTCTTTCATGTGACTGAAATAAGTTTTTATATTTTTTAATCAATAAATTTAGCTGAGTCTCTATAAAATTTCCTTCAGCTATAAAAGCTTTGATAAAATTGGAATCTTCTTCAAAAGCCTCAAAATTTATATCAGCAAGTTCTTGTATAAAAAGATCAATTATTGGTGTTCTATCTTTGAAAAAAAACTTAAACTCTAAATAGTCCAAATCAAAAAGAATTAATGATCGCAGAAAAAGAATCAGCATCCAAAGAAGCTCCCCCAATTAAACCGCCATCTACATCTTCCATAGAGAATAATTCTTTAGCATTATCAGGCTTACAACTTCCTCCATATATAATAGAAATTTGGTCGGCAATGCTAGAACTAAATTTTTCCTTAATTAAAGCTCGTATATAACTGTGCATATCTTGTGCATCTGATGGTTTTGCAGTAAGTCCTGTACCTATTGCCCATACAGGTTCATAAGCTATTATAAACTTTTCTAATTCATCTGAATTCAAATTATCCAAAAGAGGTTGTAATTGGGATGCTACAACTTTAAAATGGTTCTCACTTTTTCTATCTTCTAATAATTCTCCACAACAATAAATTGGCGACATGTTGCTTTTAAGAAGCTGTTTGGCCTTATTAAAAATCATTTCTTCAGTTTCCCCATGGTATAGCCTACGTTCTGAATGTCCAACAATAGAATATTTTAAACTTAATGATGAAAGCATTGCTGCTGAAAACTCACCTGTATATGCACCGTTATCATTGGCTGAAACGTCCTGTGATGAAATATTAAAATTCTTTACTTTTCCAAGAAAGGATTCAAGATATATGCTAGGTGGAGCAATAATGACTTCAACATTATTTGAAAATTTTAATGAATCAATAGTTTCAATAAGCTGGAAAGCAGCCTTTCGATTTAAATTCATTTTCCAGTTACCTGCAACGATTTTTTTTCTCATGATTTTTCATTTAAGACATCTACTAATTCACTAGGATTAAATGATTTTTCATTAATTCCATTAAATTCTTTAATAATGTTTCCATTCCACATGTAAAAAACACCAGGAGTATCTCTTTCCCAAGTAAGAACGTCATAAAAAGTTGCAATATCTAAAACTAAATGATTGTATTTATTTCCTGCATATTCAAAAAATTCAGGAATCTTTTCAACTTCTTCCTCCATAAATACAATTTCAACCTTTGGAAAATTTTCGGTAATTTTAGATAATGAGTCTAAGGACCTAATGGTTGCTTTACAATGATCGCATCCAGGAGCAAAAAAACAAAGTATCAGTCTTCCCTCATCAGCCACCGGTAGTAATCTGCCAAATTCTGAAACAACTTGCTGTGGACCACTAGCTGAAGAAGTATTTTCATTATTGGTTTCTTCTAATTGAAATGACAAAGTATCACTGACCTTTATCGGTATATAAAGAAAAATTAGAACTATTGAAAAAAAGTAAATTGCAAATCCACTGAAAATTTTTTGAGCAGAATATTTTTCATCCAATAAATTCCTGTTTAAAATAATTAAGAGTCCAACCGCAAAAATATTTTTAACTATTGCTTCTAGTGGTGTCATGGGTAAAAGAGTCCCAAAACAGCCACAATTCCCACTGTTTCCAGTTAGATAAATTTGAACGCCTAAATGCAAGCAAAAAAGAAGAAGAATTGCGATAGTTAGTGGTACCACTATTTTTTTGAGATGAAAGGGTAGTAAAATTAAAATCCCCAAAGAGAACTCTAAAGCAATCAAAATTCTTGATAAAAAAGCGGCTACTGTAGCATCAATTCCTAATGGAACCAATTGCTTCGCTTCAAAAGTTGTAATAGAAAAATATGCAGAAGGTTCGTGGTATATCTTTGCATATGCTGAAACTAAAAACAGTAAAGAAATTACTATTCTAATCATCCAAATAGCTGCAATTTTGTTATTCATATTTAAATTTTACGATAAATGAATCATTGCAAATACACTATAATTAATCATATCATAGTAATTAGCGTCAACACCTTCAGATATCAATGTTTTCCCTTTATTATCTTCAATTTGTTTCACTCTTAAAATCTTCATTAGGATTAAATCTGTGAGAGAAGATACTCTCATATCTCTCCAAGCTTCTCCGTAATCGTGATTTTTTTCTTTCATTAGTTTTTTAGATAGCTCTATTTTACTGTTGTAAAGAATCAACAATTCATCAGATGGAATTTCCATCCTATTATCATTCTTTAAGTCCAATTGTAAAAGTGCCATTATACAATAATTGATTATTCCAATGAACTCTGGCTCTATACCCTCGTTAACTTTAGAAGAACCTGTTTCTTGAATGGTTCTAATTCTGTTAGCCTTTATGAAAATCTGATCCGTTAGAGAACTGGATCTTAAAATTCTCCATGCTGTACCGTAATCAAGTGTTTTCTTTTTAAAAATCTCAGTACATTTGACAATAACTTTATCATATTGCAGCGAAGTATTCGACATAAACTAATTAATAATTTTTACAGGTGAAAGATACATATTTACTTGATAATTATTCTATAAATTTCAATGGAAATCTATTAAATTTAAATACTCCAATTGTCATGAGTATTCTAAACACTACCCCCGATTCATTTTTCGATGGGGGAAATTATAATTCAATTGATAAAGCACTTTTAAAAGTCGAAAAGGATCTGGAAAATGGAGCATCTATTATTGATATTGGTGGCTATTCGAGCAAACCTAATGGTAGAGAAGTTTCAAAAGATGAAGAAATTAAAAGAACCATACCTTACATAGAGAGTATTTTAAAGAGATTTCCTAAATGTAATTTATCAATAGATACTTTTAGAGGAAAAGTAGCTGCTCTTGCTCTTGAAGCAGGTGCAGGAATGATTAACGATATATCTGCATGGAACTTAGATCATGAAATGCTGGAAACAATTAAAAAGTTTCAACCTCCGTATGTACTAATGCACATGAAAGGACATCCAAAAAATATGCAGTCCAACCCAACATACACCAATCTTATCAAAGAAATTTTGAGTTTTTTAATTAAGAAGATTGAATTACTTGATCAAATAGGAATAAAAGATGTCCTATTGGATCCTGGATTTGGTTTCGGAAAATCATTAGAACATAATTTTTCTATATTAAGAAATTTAGAATCTTTCAAGACATTAAATACTCCGATACTGGTTGGGATAAGTAGGAAATCCATGATAACTAATCATTTAAAAATCAATAAACTAAACTCTTTAAACGGAACTACAGCTTTAAATATGAATGCTCTTTCTAAAGGTGCCAAAGTTTTAAGAGTTCACGATGTTCTGCCGGCAATGGAATGCATTAGCTTACATGAAAAAATTAAAAATTCAAACGAATGAAATTATCTGTAATAAATACGGGCTTTTTTAAATTAGATGGTGGGGCAATGTTTGGCGTAGTTCCTAAAAAACTTTGGAGTAAAACAAATCCTCCAGATGCTAACAATCTATGCAGTTGGGCCATGAGAAGTTTATTAATAGAAGATGGGAATAGACTTATTTTGATTGATACAGGAATTGGAAACAAGCAAGACGATAAGTTTTTTAGTCACTATCATTTGCATGGAGACGATAGCCTTGAGAAATCGCTTAAACGCTCTGGTTATTCTAAAAGTGATGTTACCGATGTTATTCTAACACATTTACACTTTGACCATTGTGGTGGTGCAGTTAGATGGAAAACCAAAGAACAAAAAATTCTTGAGCCTACTTTCAAAAATGCGAACTATTGGAGTAATGAAGCGCATTGGAATTGGGCCACCAACCCCAACGTAAGGGAAAAAGCTTCCTTTTTAAAAAACAATATTATTCCCATTGAGCAAAGTGGTCAATTAAAGTTTATAAAAAAAAGAGGTGTCATTTCAAATGATATATTTCCAAATATTGACATCTATTTTGCTGACGGACATACTGAAAGTCAAATGATACCTATTATTAATTACAACGGTCAAAAGATAGCTTTTATGGCAGATTTACTACCTAGTGTTGGTCATATTCCAATTCCATATGTTATGGGATACGATACACGCCCCCTTCTTACTTTAAATGAAAAAATACACTTTCTTAATTTAGCTTTCGAAAATAATTTTTTACTATTTCTTCAACACGATTCTGTCAATGAATGCTGTAAGCTAAAAGATACTGAAAAAGGTATTCGGTTAGATACAGTACATAATTTGAATGATTTTTTTTAGATGTTGGATATTAAGGAGATTAGATCTTTAGCAATACCAGCGATTATTTACAATATTACTGAGCCACTAATTGGACTAGCAGACACGGCAATAATTGGCCAAATAGATCAAGAAGCAACAATTGCTCAAGGAGCTGTTGGATTAGCTGCAGGACTTATTGCAACTTTAATTTGGGGATTTGCTCAAATGAGAACCTCCTTGTCAGCCATAGTTAGTAGACAATATGGATCTAATCAAATTAACAGAATAAAATCACTAATTCCACAAACTATCATTTTAACATTTTTAACTGGAGTTTTAATAAGTTTTGTGTTTGGAGTTTATTTTAAAGATATTTCTAAGTTTCTATTTGGTAATATGGAAGCAGCAACCTTTCAGTACTCCAAACAATATTTCACTATTAGATGTTATGGGTTACCATTGGGTTTAGCTGTAGCACTATTCTTTGGTATTTACAGAGGCTTACAAAATACTTATTGGGCAATGTATGTAAGTATTGTTGGAGGTGTTAGTAATATATTATTGGATTATATTTTAGTTCTTGGAATAGATGATGTAATAGATCCAATGGGAGTTAAAGGTGCTGCTTGGGCTTCAGTTATTTCTCAAATAATTATGACATCAATATGTATTTTAATTTACTTACAAAAAACTCCATTCAACTTTCTTCTAAATAAAAAACTGAACCCTTATTTTAAAGAAATGCTTTTTATTTTCATCAATATGTTCATTAGAACAATGGTTTTAAATTTTGTTTTTATAATATCTAACAGATTTGCAAATAGCTACGGAAATAATTCCTTAGCGGCCTACACAATTGGATATAACATATGGATATTTAGTGCTTTTTTTATTGATGGTTACTCCAATGCCGGGAATGCTCTAGCAGGAAAATATATAGGAGAAAAAAACAATGAAAAACTAAAAAGTTTAGGTTCAAAATTAATAAAAATAAATATTAAAATTTCTTTTCTTCTGATGATTTTCTACACGCTATTATATCCATTTATAGGTGAGTTTTTCAATTCCAATAAGCTTGTAATCAAAAGTTTTGAAAGTTTTTTTTGGATTGTAATAATTGCCCAACCTCTAAACTCAATTGCTTTTACTTTTGATGGTATTTTTAAAGGTCTAGGTAAAGCTGTTGATTTAAGGAATACACTCATTATAGGAACATTTCTATTTTATATACCATCTGTGTACATATTAGACTTTATATACCCTAATTTAATAAGTATTTGGGTTGCACTTTCAGTATGGATGCTTTACAGGGGATTATCTTTGTTCCTGAAATTTAAAAAAATAACTAGTTTTTAACAACAACTTTTTCAACGGTTACTTCTCCCCCATTTTTTTCAGTAGTAAGAAGGTAAATACCTGATTTAAAGTTTCTTCCAAATATTATATTATTGACCCCCTCATTTAACAGGACATTCCTTTCGGTTAATATTTGACCGTTCAAATCTGAAATTAAAAAGTTAACTCTTTGAGGAGCTGATACATAAATATTTTTCGTGAAAGATCCTGAATTAGGGTTAGGAAAAAGTTTAAAGAAACCTTTATCAATTTCTAACAAGTCAGAAGTATTATCATTTGCATAGATAAAAAATGTATAATCCATAGAAAAAGTTCCGTTAAATAATCTACTGGTAATAATATATGGATTTGATCTTACGTAATTATTAGTTGGAGTCCAATTTAGAGCAATTCTCTTTTCAAAAATATTATTAGTCGAATTAATCGTATATGTCATTGGGTTTAAACTATCTGTAAACAACTCTCCTAGTCCATCAAATGACATGAACAATGAACTACTATCTATAACATATAAATCAAAATTTAGAGCAGTGTTTGTTGATGTTTCTAAAAAAGGGACTCCATTGGCATTGGTATTGAACGCATTCAAGTTGGAAAGCGATGGTAAATTATTATTTGCAAGTACTATAAATTGCATATCTCTTCTTATCTCACCTAACTTAAATCCATTCCTAAACTCTTCACAAATTATCGTATAAACATAATTACCAACTACAGAGGCAGACCAAGAAAGCTCACCAGTATATGGGTTAATTGACAAATCACCCCCTGGTAAAGAAGGTGGTAAAGAATAACCTGCAATAGGGGAACCACCAAGGTTGGAACCACCTGAAACATAATCAAAAGGAGTACCAAGTGACCAACTCAAAGAATCTGATTCCGAATCAAAAGGCAAAGGATTGTATTGCCATTGCGAATTTACTGGAACACAAACAATTGGAGGTGAAAGAAAAAAAGGTGTAGAAGTAGTAGTTGTTAAATCTACTGTAAAATCACATTTAAGAAACATAGAAATAGAGCCAGGATTAGGAATATTTACTACAGAAGGATTTCGACAACAATTATTCCAAGTGACTGTATAATTACCAGGGGTAAAACAAGGGAAATTTGCTTTATAAAAAAAGATTTCTGTTCCATAACAATTATTTGGCAACAACGACCCATTTTGTATTCCATATACCGAGTGATAAGCTGTTGAGTCTAAATTAGAAATAATGGTAGAGACTAATCCCCCATTTGAGTCATAAACCTCCATCGTTTGTACATTGGGTAAATTTATTCCCGTAATGTCTCTATATAAGGTCAAAAGAATTTCATGATTTCCAACTTGATCATTTTGGACAACAATTTCACCACCCATTAGATGAGAGCATTTTGCAGAATAATTAAAAAAGATGACAAATAATAAGAAAAGATTTTTTTTCATTTTCAGTAAGCTTACGTTCAGTAATTTACAAAAAAATTAAGTTCTTAAACTATTTAAAAATAAAGTTAGGGGATTTAATGTAGTGATCTATTCTATAAATAGTTTTTTAATTACATCGTCTATCTCTAGGAAATACACACCTTTACTTAGATTTAAATTTACTTTATAAGTTTTTGAATAAATGTTTTCCAAATAACTCTTATAGATCAGTCTACCAAAAGAATCGTAAATATTGTATTTAAAATTCAACTGGTTAGCTTCACTAAATTTAAAAATTAAAAAGTCTTTAGCTGGATTAGGAAAAATTCCAAAATTAAATTCATCAAAAACTACATCATTAACCGAGTTATTTACTGTAACTGTATCTGTAGTAGAACAAGTATTTCCGTCTGTAAATGAAACTGAATAAACACCTGGATTAAGTCCAACTAAAGGGTTGGTGATTCCTCCAATACTCCATACAAATTGATGAGGAAACGGACCCGAAACAACAGTTACTAAAGCTTCTCCATTGGCACATGTCCCACATGTTGCATCAATAGAACTCATAGATATTTCAGGCAAATCATTTATGGTGAAAACTACATTGCTAGTATCAGAACAACCGCTGGTATCAACTGCAGTTAATGTTACATTATGGATACCAGTGCTACTAAAACTATAAATCCAACCAAGAGCAGAAGGATTAGGAAAAAACACATTACCATTATCAGTCCAAATTAAACTGTCTGACATAGTACCTAGATCAATAAAAGAAATTGCATCGCCAATACAAATTGAACTATTGGTTGTATTTATAGCGGCTACAGAAGGACAACAAGAACCTATATAAAGTGTTGTATAATTAGATTCTTGTAAAGAACCTGCAGAGTACTGATTTACTAACAGAGTGTAAACACTTGAAGTTAAAGTTCCTAAAACTACCGTCTCAGTATATGTTGTAATTACAGGAATTCCAATACCTCCACAACTTACATTAACATCAATAGTAATCATATTGCCTGAAATAACGGTGCTAGTTGTATAAGTACAATTACTCGCAGGCAAATTTCCAGTAATTGTAATAGATAAATTATCACAATCATTAGCTGGTAATGGTGAGCTTGAAACACCTGTAATCCAGAATTGAGAAAACCCGGAAAATGAAAGGATTAAACATGTAAATAAACTTAAAATAATTTTCATTTGTATGGGTTAATTATTTTTTAAAACTAATTTATAAATAAAATAACGCTTTGAAAAGTATTTTTTTTTGTTCTTAACAACATGATATTAAATATTAGGGATAATTTTTTTTTGATTTATTCCAAATTAAATCCATTTCACCTAAAGTCATTTCATCCATTTTAAGCCCCTTTAATTTAATTTCTTGTTCTAAAAAAGTAAATCTAGAAATGAATTTTTTATTGGTTCTTTCCAGTGCTGATTCTGGATCTACCCCAATAAAACGAGCATAATTTATCATTGAAAAAAGTACATCACCAAATTCTTTTTCTACTTCTTTTGTATTTTCATTTTCATTTAACTCAACATGTAATTCTTCAAATTCCTCTTTTACTTTTTCAAATACCTGATGACTATTTTCCCAATCAAAACCAATCCCTCTAGCTTTTTCCTGAATTCTAGTTGCCTTAACCATAGCTGGTAAAGATTTGGGAACACCTTCTAAAACAGATTTCCTACCACTTTTTAACTTGATTTTCTCCCAATTTTTTTTTACGTCTTCTTCAGTTTTAGCAATTTCATCACCATATATGTGAGGATGTCTTTCAACTAACTTATCACATATTGTTTGAATTACATCATTAATATCAAAAGCATCAGACTCAGAAGCTATTTTCGAATAAAAAACAATATGAAGTAATAAATCTCCTAATTCTCCTTTAATTTCTTTCATATCATTATTCAGAATGGCATCCATTAACTCATAAGTTTCTTCAATGGTTAAATGACTTAAAGATTCCATTGTTTGTTTTTGGTCCCAAGGACATTCCGCCCTAAGTTGATCCATTATAGTTAGAAGTCTATTAAATGAAGAAGAGTTTTCCATAGCTGAATAAAGTTAAATATCAAATTAGGAAATATCTAACAACTATAAAGAAATAAATCACTAATTTTACAAATATGAAATCGATTCTACTTTCTATTGGTCTTTTGGCATTATGCTTTGCAGGTATAGCCATTAAATTAATAGTTAAAAAAGATGGTGAATTTTCAGGAACTTGTGCATCTAACAATCCTTTACTCAACAAAGAAGGTGACTCTTGTAGTTTTTGTGGAGCAACACCAGATGAGAAATGTAAAAAATCAACAGAAAATAGTTTAGCTTAAAATAACTATGATGAAAAAAGGAAAAACAATTGGTATTGTACTTATAGTAATAGGAGTGCTTTTTTTACTTAATAATTTAAACCTAATTAAAGTATCTATAGTAGAAATAATTCGAGTTTATTGGCCTGTAATTTTAATATGGATTGGAGTGGATAAATTATTGTCTAAACCTGTAAAAACTGAGTCTTAAAAATTACTCCATTCTCTGATTTTGTTGATAGAGTCATAAACCATATAACACATAATACTATCCTTTCTATTTTTAATTATATAATCAATAGCTTTTTCTTTACCCATCACCATAAAAGATGTTGCTAATGCATCAGCATTTGCAGCTTCATCACAAATCACAGTAACACTTAATAGATTATTATTTGCTGGAAAACCAGTCTTAGGATTGATTGAATGTGACACTTTTTGTCCGTTAATAATCTTAAATTTCCTATAGCTACCGGATGTTGCTAAAGATTCATTATTCAACTCAACAATTTTTTGAAATTCATTTTCTCCTGGAGAAGAATTCTCGATTGGTTGATCAATTCCAATTTTCCAAAGATTGCTATTTGGATTTAAACCATTTACACTGATTTCCCCACCAACTTCGACAAAATAATTTTCTATACCTGAAACATCAAAATAATCTGTAATAACATCGACAGAATAACCTTGAGCTACTCCATTAAAATCAAGCTTGGAATTGATATTATTCTTACATAAAAATAGTTGATCATTAATTGAATTTATTTCAAAACTTTTATGAATATTGGTATAATTTAAAAGAGAATCTGTGATAAAAAGAGTGTCTATTTTTGGTTTAGAATTGTTGTAAAA
The DNA here is from genome assembly GCA_029251405.1 of Flavobacteriales bacterium. Lineage (GTDB taxonomy): Bacteria > Bacteroidota > Bacteroidia > Flavobacteriales_D > Parvicellaceae > MED-G20. The sequence continues at coordinate 68,038 of JAQXDK010000044.1, read as the reverse complement.
TCCCCAGTAATTTACAAGAGGATACACTGCGGGGTTAAAAGAACCGCTGGTCTTGTCATGTATTTTTTTGGAATATCTAAAACAGAAAAGAAATAAATCTTTACCACTCAAATTAAGGCAAGTATCTTTGGAATTGTTTAGTTCACTTATAAAGCTAGAAGTATCATAAGTAGAAAGTTCTGAATCAATTTTTCTGAGTATTGAGTCGATTGATGAAGCAAAGTTTCTCTTTAAAGAGTCTTGATAAATGATACTGTAAGTAGTTCCCTGCGCATAGCCTTTTATTGTGAAATAATTATTATCTGAAATCTTTTCATGATTACAGCTGCATAATAAAAAACTAGTTAGTAAGAATAATGAGAAGAATTTACCCACCAAAGTCATCAAACCTTACTTGTTCCGGTGGAACACCCCAATCGTCACACATTTTCAGAACAGCCTGATTCATTAAAGGAGGACCACAAAAATAATATTCAATATCTTCAGGAGCATCATGCTTAGAAAGATATTGTTCTATAACAGCATTATGAACAAAACCTTTAAACCCATCACCTTTTGGATCATCAATATTTTTTTTCTCTACCCAATTATCTTCAGGTAGTGCATCTGAAAGAACCATGTAAAATTTAAAGTTTGGGAAATCTTTTTCAAGATCTCTAAAATAGTGAATGTAAAATAATTCAGCTCTTGACCTTCCACCATACCAGTATGAAACTTTCCTACCAGTTTTAAGTGTCTTGAATAACTCATATAAATGTGATCGCATGGGTGCCATACCGGCACCTCCACCAATATATAACATTTCTGAATCAGAATCGTTGATAAAGAATTCACCATAAGGACCAGAAATAATTACTTTGTCACCTGCTTTTTGGTTGAATATGTAAGAAGATGCAATTCCTGGATTGACATCCATCCAAGAATCTTTTGCTCTGTCCCAAGGTGGTGCAGCTACCCTAACGTTTAGCATTATATTTCTACCTTCTGCTGGGTAAGAAGCCATTGAATAAGCTCTAACAACGTCCTCGTCATTATTCATCGTCAAATCTCTTAGTGCAAATTTACCGTCACTCCAATCTTTTTCAAATTTGTCGGGTTCACCAGGATGATCTTGAGGATGTGCTTTAACATCCATATCGGAAAATTTTGTTTCACCTTTTGGAATTTTAATTTGAATATATCCTCCTGCTTTGTAGTCCATATCCTCAGGTATCTCCACAATAAATTCTTTGATATAAGTTGCAACGTTGTAATTAGAGACAACTGTCGCTTCCCACTCTTTAATACCCATTATTTCTTCTTCTACTTCAATTTCCATGTCTTCTTTAACCTTCACCTGGCATCCTAGTCTAAAATTATCAGCAATTTGCTTTCTAGAAAAATGTGGTTCTTCAGTAGGAAGAATACTTCCACCACCAGACATCACTTGGCAAGTGCACTGAACACAAGTTCCGCCACCACCGCAAGCCGATGGAAGAAAAATTCCTTCATTTCCCAAAGTTGTTAATAAAGTTGAACCTCCATCAACCTCAATTACCTTATCTCCATTAATTGTAATTTTAACTTTCCCAGAGGAGACTAAAAATGTTTTTGCCAATAACAGAATTCCTGTAAGAGTTAGTACGATAACTAAACAAACAATGATTGGTGTAATTATTTCCATTTATAAACTATTAATCAAATTATATTTCAAAACCCATAAAACCTAAAAAGGCTAATCCCATTAAACCTGTAATCAAAAAAGCCATACCAACTCCTCTTAAAGGACCAGGTATATTAGCATATCTAATTCTTTCTCTAATTGCAGCAATTAATACCACTGCAATAAACCAACCAACTCCAGAACCTAAACCATAAACGGTAGCTTGGCCAATAGTTGCAAATTGCTTTTCTTGCATAAATAGTGCTCCTCCAAGTATTGCACAATTCACAGCTATTAAAGGCAAGAAAATCCCCAATGCTCCATAAAGAGCAGGAGATATTTTTTCTACGATCATCTCTACTAATTGCACGGTTGAAGCAATTACAGCAATGAACATAATAAAGGTTAAATAACTCAAATTTACATCTGAGAACTCTGAACCTAACCAGCTCAATGCTCCTTCTTTTAATACGTAGTTTTCTATTAAATAATTAATTGGTATAGTTACTACCAAAACAAATATTACAGCCATTCCCAATCCAAAAGCTGTTTTTACAGTTTTAGACACAGCTAAGTAAGAGCACATGCCAAAGAAAAAGGCAAAAATCATATTGTCGACAAATGCGCTTCTAATAAATATATTAACTAAATCCATAATAAATATTAATGTGTTTCTATTAAACTAGGATTTCTCAATTTCTGAATCCATATGTAAACTGCAACTATAATAAGTGATGAAGGTGGTAGTAACATTAAGCCATTATCCATGTATCCCATTGCGTAAAGACCTGTTTGCTCAGTAGCGTTTCCAAATATTTCGAAACCGAATAATTTGCCAGATCCAAAAAGTTCTTTAAAAAATGAAACAATTACGAGAACCATTCCATAACCAAGTGAATTTCCAATAGCATCAAGTGCAGAAGGCCACGGTTTATTACCCAAAGCAAAAGCTTCAAGTCTACCCATTATTATACAATTGGTAATTATCAACCCAACAAAAACTGAAAGTTCCTTAGAAACATCAAACAAATACGCTTTTAAAACCTGATCAACAATGATTACAAGTGCAGCAACAACTACTAACTGAACAATAATTCTAATTCTGTTTGGTATCAAATTTCTAATTAAAGAAACGGAAACATTAGCTAGAATAAGGACAAATAATACAGCTACAGACATCACAACAGCGGCTTTCATTTGCACAGTTACAGCTAATGCAGAACAAATTCCTAAAACTTGGATGGTAATAGGATTATTCTCATCTAAGGGATCAGTTATTAACTTTTTATTTTTCTTAGAAAATAATGGTTCTCTTTCTTTAACCACTTTTTTCTTTTCTTCAATTGCTACTGTTTGTTCTGACATATTTTGAAGATTAAGATTTATTTAAATTTTTAATATACTTATGGTAAACAACTAATGTTCTACTCATCATTTCTTCAACACCAACACTAGTAAATGTACCTCCACTAATTCCATCTACTTGGTAATCATTCAATGGGTTTCCTGGTTTGTTAACTTCAATAGATTTGAAATCATTATTATTGGAAATAAGCTTACCAATGAATTGATCTTCAAAGAAATCTTGAGAAATTTCTGCACCTAATCCAGGCGTTTCAGACTTGTGATCAAAAACTGTTCCTGAAATTTTGTTTCCTAAGTCATCTAGAGCTATAAATCCCCAGACAGCTGCCCACAACCCTTTTCCCATTACCGGAGCAACATAATAGGTTTGTCCTTTAACATCGCAAATGTAAAGTGGGTAATTTCTAGACTCTTGATCTTTTATAGTTTTGTATTCTTTCAAAAGATCAACACTGAATGCATCATTTGTATTTTTATTGTTTAACTCTACTGAGTTATCTAAAAGTGTGTTGTCTTTGATTTTACCGTTGTAATCCAATATTACTCTCTGTTTTACAAAGTCTGAAAAAACAGAACCTGCTTCGTCTCTAGATATTGCTTTGTTACCTGGAAGACAATTTAATATATTTTGCTTTTTTTCATTCATTAAATTTTCATCCTGAATAGGTTTTAAACCATTAGCAATCATTGCTAAGAGCCCACCAACAATTACTACTAAAACTATTGCAAAACTGATGGTGTATGTGTTACTGTCTTTATTTATAGCCATTTTATGCAGTTTTTAAACGTTTTAAACGTCTGTTAATATTACTTTGAATAACCATGTGATCAATTAAAGGAGCAAAAACATTTGCGATTAATATTGCTAACATTATTCCTTCAGGGTACGCAGGATTTACCATTCTTATAAGTATACCTAAAAATCCTCCAAGAAAACCATAAATAAATTTACCCGTGTTGGTATGTGCTGCAGTAACCGGATCAGTTGCCATAAATACCATTCCAAACATGAAACCACCTAGCATTAATTGATGAATTGCAGGTAATTCGAAATAACCATTACCACCAACAAAATTTAAAATACTGGCCATTATAAAACCACCAATAAAAAATGAGGAAATAACTCTCCAACTTGCGATTCCTGTCCATAATAGTATACCAGCGCCAATTAAACACATTAAAGCTGAAGTTTCACCGACTGAACCTGGGATAAATCCTAAAAAAGAATCCATTAATGAGTATTTGGCTTGAAATGCTTGAGTATTTTCTAAAACTGGAGAATCTTGCATAAATGAAGCCAAATCACCAAGGGCAGTGGCTCCTGAACTTCCGTCTACAATACCTTGTGGATTTGAACTATTTATTAAGGATGCATATTTTTCACCTTTCAGATCTGAAAAACCAGTAACCCAAACTTCGTTTCCCGACATTTTAGTTGGATGTGCGAAAAATAAGAAAGCCCTTGCAGTAAGAGCAACGTTTAATATATTCATGCCTGTACCTCCAAAAACTTCTTTACCAATAACGACTGCAAACATGGTAGCTACAGCAACCATCCATAAAGGAACGTCTGCAGGCATACAAAGCGGAATCAACATACCAGATACTAAAAAACCTTCTTGAACAGTGTGTCCATTTCTAATAGCAAATATAAATTCAACTAAAAGACCTGCTCCATAAGATACTACAACGAGAGGTAAAACAACAAGAGCTCCTTTAAGAATGATTTCCCAAAAAGAAACATCACCCAACTGATCTAAAACTCTAAAGTGCTGGTATCCAGTGTTGTATATGCCAAATAACAAACAAGGTATTAAAGCAATTATAACCAACATCATTGTTCTCTTTAAATCAATTGCGTCTCTGATGTGTGAGCCTTTATTAGTAACATGGTTAGGTGTAAACATTAAAGTATCGAAAGCATCTATAAGAGGAAAAAACTTTTTAGTTTTCTCATTAGAGTTGAGCTTTTCGTGGGCATTATCAAATATTTTTCTTAAAAATTCCAATTTAATATATTTTAAATTACATACATTCTTTATAAACTAAATCTAATCCTTCCCTTACAATGTTTTGAACATTGATTTTAGAAGTGCAAACAAATTCACAAAGTGCAAAATCTTCTGGTGCAACTTCATAGATCCCTAAATTTTCCATCTTTTCAATATCGTTAGTAACAATTGATTTTATTAACTGAACAGGGTAAATATCAAATGGAAATACTTTTTCATATTGTCCAGAAACAACAAATGCTCTCTCCTCTCCATTTAAATTTGTATCAAAATTGTAGGATTTAGATTTAGGCAGTAACCAAGTAGGGTAAGATTTGGATGCTGAAAACTTATTGAATCCCAAACTTAACCAACCTTCAGTAAGGAAAAATTTATGTTGGTTTCCTTCGGGTAGAACGGAAATTTGATGATGATAAAAACCAAGAAATCCATTTTTTTCGACTTTTTCACCAGTAAGTGGATTACCAGATAATATTCTACTGTTATCTTCTACTTTAGAATTTGATAAAATAGAGTCGATAGAACAACCAGAAACTGTATTGAAATATTTTTTTTCTGATGTCCCTTCACCTACTAAAGCTATTGTTTTACGAGCATCATAAACACCAGTTAATGAAAACCTTCCCATAATTAAAACATCCTGTGGGTTGATATACCAAACTACTTCACCTTTGTTAATCGGATCAATTTCATGGATTTGTGTTCCAACATTTCCTGCTGGGTGAGGACCTTTAACAATGTTTCTCTGGACGTTTTTTGCATTTGTAAAAACTTCACTGGATTTATTTCTGGTTTGCAAATGTACTTTTCCATCGGTAAGCATATTTAAAAGCTCCAATCCAGCATTGAATTCAGCAGACTTATCTTTCATTAAAAAATCATAATCCGGAGACAGAGGACTTGAATCAAAACCAGAAACAAATATTGATTTAGGATTATCGTTAGGTTGTGCAATAATATCTATAGGTCTCATTCTTAAGAATGGCCAAAGACCCATTTTAAGAAGGTCACTTTTTAGTTCTTCTTTATTAAGTTTCGTGTAATCTTTGGTACCAATATTTTCTTGAGTAAATTTATCATCTGAAATTATAGTAACAGCTAAAATTCTTCTTTTTTCTCCTCTAACTATTTTATCAATTGTGCCACTTACAGGTGACGAAAAGTTGATTTTATCATTATACTTATCGCAAAATACTGATGTACCACATTTAACAGTGTCACCTTCTTTAACTAATAATTTGGGAACTAAATTGGGAAAGTCAGATGGCTTTAATGCAAATTCTTTTGTAGAAGCATCTGATAACACCATCTCAGGGGCGCCTTTAATATTAATATCTAGGCCTTTTTTTACTGTTAATTTCATAAATGATGAAAATTAATTTCTATGGTCGACAAATTTATAAATTTGTATTGTTTTACCATTTAGTGATTAATAATATTACTAAACAATATCTAATTTAGAATGATTATAAATAACAACGGCTTTACAGATGGCATTTTACAAGCATTGGCTATATGTGTATTCTTCACAACATGTTCAATTCAAAACCAAAAAAATCAAGCTGTAAATGAATATTATGTAGTAGAAGAAAATATTGAAAAGGAATTGAATATAAAAAAGTATACTCAAAAGATTTTTGATGAAAATTTCAAAAGTTTAACTTTCAGTAAAGGAAGTATCATTTTGGGAGATCCATTTTACACCATGAATTCACAAAACCCAGTATCCATAAATTTTGATTTACTAAGTGGTCATCCAGAGTCATTACAATACCAATTAATTCATTGTAACAAAAACTGGGGAAAAAGTAACGTAAACAGCATGGATGCTGTGGAAGGGTTTGATTCCGACTACATTGAAAACCAGCAGATATCATATGGACCAATTCAACAATATGTGCACTATAATTTCAATCTTCCAAACCAGAATACAAAATTCCTGATATCAGGTAACTACATCATCAAAATATTTGTTGAAGGCATACCCCATCAGCCATTAGCTTTTTTAAAATTTTACGTTAGTGAACAACTATCTAATGTAAATTTTCAAATTGATGAATCTAGCAATGTTGAACAAAGTAACTATTTACAAGCTTACCAAATAGAATGCACTTACAATTCAGGTGCTACTATTGATCCATTTTCTAATATATTTATAAATATCCAACAAAATCATCAATATTTTAACGAACAGTGGCTTTCTGGCCCCAACTTTATTAAAGAAAATAAATTAGTATTTCTTCAGGATGATGACCAAACATTCAACGGATCTAATGAATTTAGATTTTTTGACATAAGTTCTTTTAGAAACGGTAGTCAGTTTGTTGACAAAACTATTTTTAGAGACTCTTGCTACCAAGTACTTTTAAGGAATGAGGTCAAAAGATCATACAAACAGTATTTAGACTATAAAGACATGAACGGAAGATTTTTTATTCGAACGTATGACAATGACGACTTTGATTACCAGTCGGAATATGGATGGGTTAACTTCAATCTCGACATGAGGAAACAAATAGCAGACAGTATTTTCATATTTGGACAGCTATCTAATTGGGTTTTAGATCAAAAATTTCTAATGAAATATGATTCTTTAACCAAAAAATACCACAACAAGATTTTATTAAAACAAGGTTTTTACAATTACATATACGTTACAAAAAATTCAAAAAAAATAAGTACAAGAGCCATTGAAGGAGCACATTTTGAAACCAACAATGAATATGTTATAAAAGTATATTACCAAGATCCTATAGATATGTATGATAGGATTCTTTGTTATAAGAATTTTAAAAACTATTAATCTACCAATGCAGCTAATTGTTTACCAACTGAACAGCCAATAGCAACACCCATACCACCCAATCTTACACCACAATATGTTCTGTCAGAAAGTTGTTTAAGTATTGGCTTTTTTTGAGTACCAACTCCCATTACCCCACTCCAGCTGTAATCAACTTGAAAATCTTTACCTGGTAATATAACCGTTCTTAATAATTTTTCAAGTTTTGATTGAATCAATTCTGTTTGGCCAAATGTCGTAGTTTCTTCAGTCTTAAAGTCCAAATTTCTTCCTCCACCAATTAATATTCTGTTATCTATATTTCTAAAATAATAATATCCTTCTTCCATATGAAAAACTCCTTTTACAGACAAATCAACCAGAGGCTTCGTAATTAAAACCTGTGCTCTAGCTGGAACCACATCAACATCCACCAAATTTTTAGAAAAACCATTAGTTGCAAACAATAGATTGGACGTTGTAAAATCACCATTATTACTGTGAATTTTCACATGGGTTTTACCTTCAGAATAGGTTTTAACAAATGTATTATTTAAAATTTTAACTCCATTTTTTTGAGCAATTCTCAATAACTGAGACATCATTTTACCAGGATCTAATTGACCCTCAAATTTATTCGTGATGTATTTAGATAGACAATTCTTAAAATTGAACTTATTATCAACTAAATGGAAAACGTCGTCTTTAAATAAAGGAAATAACATTTTATTGATTTTCTCCAAACTCGAATTACAATTCTCAAAAGAGACTTGATCCGTGAATAATTCATATCCTGAATGTTGATGGTAGTCAAGACCAATATCGCCGACTAAATTTCTTAAAGTTTGTAAACCATTGTAGCGTTCTTTTATCAGCTGAACCACTTCTTCAGAAGAATGGTTTTTTAAATCTCCTAGAAGTTCTGAAACACTTCCAAAACAAGCAAATCCAGCATTTTTCGTACTTGCTCCTTGAGGCAGAACTCCTTTTTCAAGAATGTTTATTTTAGCTTTTGGAAACCTTTCTTTTAAATAAATAGCGCATGTTAAACCAACAATTCCACTTCCTACTATAGTAAAATCATTACCTGTTAACCAATGTTTATTCTCCCAATAACTAAAACTCATTAGAAATAAAAAGTAAGAAAAAATAAAACAAGGATAATTAAATAAGATAAGGACCATGAAAACATATCTTCTTTAAGACTTAAAAAAGAAAAAAGTGATTGATTCAAAAGTGCAATTAAAAACCAGTCGACATAATTTGAAAAAGGAATTGTATTATTCTTCCAAGTCCAAAAATCTAAACTATTCGATAAAGGTTCTATCAAAAAATCTATTGACACCATCAAGACAGATGACAAGACAATAATAATTAGCTTATTTGAGAAGACTCTACTTACCACATCTCTTGAAACTAAGCAAAGTATAAGCCAGTTAGCTCCAATAACTAATGGAACTCCGTCCAACTTATACCCCAAAGAATTACCATATATATAGTCACCAAATAGGTATCCAAAACAAACTCCAATCCATTCAGAAAAAAAAGCAATTAAATAAACCAATAGCATTAAAAACATATCGATTTTATTAGGGCTGAAACGAAAAAGGTAAATAACGAGTGGAATAATTATTGAAATAAATGAAGTTTTCAAAAATAGGTCTGGAAGGACTCTAATACCAATTATCCCAGCTAAATAAATAATTCCAATGAATGAAATATCATAAACTAAGTTCTTTCTAAGCTTCATTAATAATTTTTTTAGCAACATTAATTCCTGACCTTAAGGCTAATGGCATTCCACCACCAGGATGAACAGTTCCTCCTACATAATAAAAATTGTTGTAAGTAGAATCAGTATTTTTTTTGCGATTGACGATAGCATTTAATGAATTTTGATTGTCTCCATACAAAGAACCTAAGTAAGATCCAGTGCTGACACTCAAGGATTTGGGAGTCAAAATGTTTTCATAAATAATTAATTTAGATAGGTCCACACCTATTTTTTCTTCAATTTTCTTAATTATTACTTTTTTAATTTTTTCAATATTGTCTCGATTATCTATTTCCAAATTTGCTGGTGTATTGACCATGACAAACCAATTTTCACAATCTTTCGGTGCATGTTGAGAATTAATTTTTGAAGTAATATTGATGTAAATAGTTGGATCATCTGGGAGAACCCCTTCTTCAAAAATTTGAGAAAATTCATTTTCATAATTTTTTGAAAATAAAATATTATGCAACTTTAACTTATCTGAATTAATTCTAACTCCCCAATAAAAGACAAAAGCTGAAGTAGATAGTTTTGAATAGGAAGTATTTACTTTTCTATTAAATAAAAATTGTGTGTGGTAATAATCAATATTTGAAATTACAACTGTGCTTTTATAGTTTTTAGCACCTGACGAAATATTAAAAGATTGTCTTTCATATTTTATTTCGTCAATTTTAGTATTGAAAACAAATTGAACTCCCATTTCGAGACATAATTTATAAATAGCCTTCGGAATGGAATGTATTCCATCTTCCGGGTAATATCCCCCATTAATCATTTCTACAATTGCTAATTGATTCATAAATGCAGGCGTTTTGTATGGAGAAGATCCCGTGTAAGTAGCAAACCTATTCATAATTGGTTCTACATATTTATTCTCTAGTCTTCGATTATATGAAGACATTGATTGTAGAATATTACTAAAACCTGTTGAAAACAACCATTTGATGGCGTTTTTAAAAAAAAGAAGGTTGAATTTCAGTTCTTTTAGGAGAAAAATTTTTTCTGATATGTTATAAATCTTAATCCATTTATTGATATACCTTAAAAATACTTTTTTATTTAATCCAAATTTATTTTCAAAATTATCAGCTGTCTTTTCTATGTCACTCATCACATCCACAACTTTATTATTTACAAAATATCTAGTGATCAAATTTAAACGTTGAAATTTATAATAGTCTCTGGGATTTTTATCACAGTAAATAAACAATTCATCAAACCAATCTGGATAAGTTAATAATGAAGGTCCTGTGTCAAATTCAAAGCCTTCCTCACTAATTCTATTGGCTTTTCCACCGAAATAATCATTTTGCTCCAAAACAACCACTTCAAAACCATTTTTAGCTAAAACTGCAGCACAGCTCATACCTCCTATTCCAGCACCAATAACATGAATTTTCATAATCTAAAAATAAGAAACATAATCATCTCCTCTCTTATCCGCACCTCCAAATAGTGTTTTGTTTTTAATTAAAATTGCATCTACCCTATTCATAGAATTCACAAATTTTAGTTGATGGTTTAAAGACTTCAATTCATTTACAAGGTTAGTATCTAAACTAAATTCTTTTTCTAATTTAATTTGGTCTGGAATCCATTGATGGTGGAACCTAGGTGCGTTTACAGACGTTAAAATTGATTTATTAAATTCTATCACATTTAGAATTGTTTGAAAAACAGCAGTAATTATAGTGGATCCACCTGGTGTACCAACAACCATAAAAAGATCACCATTTTTTTCTAAAATAGTCGGAGTCATTGAGCTCAGCATTCTTTTATTAGGTTGAATTGAGTTAGCTTCTCCACCAATTAAACCATATAAATTAGGGTGACCTGGTTTAACACTAAAGTCATCCATTTCATTATTTAATAAAAAACCAGCATTTTTTACAATAATACCACTTCCAAAAGCCCCATTGAGTGTAGTAGTAACAGATGTAGCATTTCCGTATTGATCAACAATAGAATAATGAGTAGTTTCATCACTTTCATTAGAATCCCATTCTCCTGCAAATATTTCTTTTGAGGGAGTTGCCATATTCTTATCTATAGACTGTAACCTATTTTTTATGTAATTAGTATCAAGTAAATCAGTTGTTGGAACAGTATAAAAATCTGGATCTCCAAAATATTTTGCTCTATCAGAAAAAGACCTTTTTTCTATTTCGGAAATTAAGTGAATAGCTTCTTTAGAGTGGAATTTTAATTGGTCTAAAGAACTGTATTCCGCCATTTTTAACATCTGCAGCAATAAAACTCCTCCACTTGAGGGAGGTCCCATACTTATGACTTTGTAATTTTTGTAAGTTCCAAAAATCGGATCTCTCCAAACACTCTTATAATTGTTTAAATCTTCTTGACTTATTAAACCGTTATTTTTAGACATTTCATCAATCAAGTTTTCAGCAACAACTCCTTTGTAAAAGCCATCTCTTTTAAAATCTCTAATAGCTTTAAGCGTTTTAGCTAAATCTGGAAGAAAAATAGTGTCTCCTTGTTTATATTTCTTCTTAAAATATGGATTGTAGCTATTTGAAGCTTTTGTTTTATTAAATCTATTTAAATTCTTAGATTCTTTAGTGGTGAGTAGGAATCCATGTTCTGCCAATTTTATGGCTGGCTCTAAAAGATCTTTCCAAGGAAGTTTACCATGTTTTTTATGGATTTCCACCATACCATCAACTGTTCCTGGAACACCTACTGCTAAATGAGAATAGAGACTTAAATTTTCGATGACTTGATCATTGGAATCTAAATACATATTTCTATGCGCTTTTGAAGGTGCCTTTTCTCTAAAATCTAAACTTGAACAGGACCCTTTAGCAGATCTAAACAAAAAAAATCCACCGCCTCCAATATTTCCAGCAGAGGGATAAACGACTGCTAAAGCAAACTGAACAGCAACAGCTGCATCTGCAGCATTACCTCCTTTTTTTAACACCTCTATTCCCACTTCACTAGCCAATGGATGTGCGGTTACTACCATAGATTTAGGATAGGTGTATTTACTAGAAGAATTACAACTAATCAGAAATCCAGCTGTTATAAAAAAAGATATTAAAACGAAATTATTCAATAATAAGAAGCTTTTGCATTGTAGTAAAATCTCCTTGTACAAGTTTTAATAAATAGTTTCCGTAAGGAAGTTGAAATTCGTAACTCTCAAGTGGTTGAATTAAAAATTCGTCTTTAAAACGTTTGCCAGTAAAATCAAATAATTGTCCTATGGAAATTAAATCGCTCTCATTTTTAACAATTACTTTTCCTTTAGATGGTATTGGATATACACTTAATTTATTTTGATCTATTTCTTTGATTTCGGAAAGAATTCCGATGAATACCGAATCAGAAAGTAAGCACCCATTGGAGTCATTGATTGTAAAAGGGTAAAAACCATTAGATAAGTAAATAACAACAGAATCATTAATTGCAGGTAAATGGTCCCAAAAATAAGAATAAGGACTGGTGCCTCCACCGACATTCAAAGTAGCCATTCCATCAAAAAATCCTGAATCAGATTCAGGAATAGTACTTGAATTAAAAAATAATGGAGCTGGTTCATTGATTATAATTGCTAGAGTATCTGAATTACAATTTGAAGAATCCTTAAGATATACTTGATAGGTTCCAACAATTAAATTGTCAAACGTAGAATCGTTGTAAATATAACCATCAAAAACAAAATTGAATGGAGAAATTCCAGTTAATGGATTTAGTTGAATTACACCATTTGAATCTCCATAACAAAGAACATCATTAGATAAATAACTTAATCTTACAGTGTCTGGAGATTGAATATTGAAGAATAAAGAGTCTGAACAATAATTATTATTTACATATACTGAGTATTGGCCGGAACTTAACTGAGAGATAAAATCTGATGATGAGTTATTAGACCAATTATAAAAAGTAGATGTAGAATCACTTGGATACAATTTAATTGAAGCATCATTTAAATTGTAACAAGAATTATGAGATAAAGAATAACCATTTATGACTGGAAGTCCATCATTAATGTACACTGAGTCTTCAACAACACATCCATCAGCATGGGTTATAACAACGTGTTGCATACCTGCTTGAAGGTTTGTCGCATGCTTTATCAAAGATCCATTATCCCAATTATAAGTGCATGTACTGAATTGACAAACACATCCAGAACTGGATACAGTAGCTGTTCCTGTAGAATCTCCGATACAGTTATTATGATTTACATTTCCAAAAGATATATAATAAGGATCATTTAATTGAAATTGATGGTACTCTACACAGTTATTGGTATCTGTTATGAAGAGCGTATGTATTCCAGCGGCAACATTTTGCAGTGTATCTGAGACTGATCCATCAGACCATAAAAAAGTATTTGGAGATGTATTAATTATAGCTGGATAAACAGATCCGTCGTTAAAATTATTACATGAGGGATGATTTATGCTCCAAGTAGAAACAAAATTTGAATTTGGGCATAAGTTTAACATTCTATTATAATGACCTGTATGGTTGGTTCCCATATAGCAACCCCAAGCAATTCCTCTTGATGGAACCAAATAGTTTGTATTCAATCTATTAAAATAAAAGCCTTTCCAAGCACTTGGATTCAGGCTATCATACTTGAAGGTGTAGATAAATTCTATTAAACCGTCTGAGTCAATATCATCAATGAGTGGAGAACAACCTAAATTAACTCCAGCTGAAAGCGGAGTAATGTCTAAGACAGTATCATTTTGAAAATCTACCAACTTCAACTGATGAGAAAAGTAATTAGAAATATAATTCACACTAAACAGCACTTCATCTCTTCCGTCACCATTTGCATCAAAGGCCGAAGAAGACGAAAAATGCATACTACCAATGCTATCCATCCAAGAAATTTCTCCTGTTAAACCGTTAATCATTACTTGATAGTAATCAAAATATGTGGGAGTTGTTCCTCGGTAAACTACTGTAAACACATCTGGTATCAAATCTCCTCCCGTAAAGTTCCCAATTGTTGGAGCTGCACTAGATTCACAACCTGAAAATGAATTTACCCATAAAGGTTGATAAGTGAGACCGTCAAAAGCAGTTAATTCTCCTGAAAAGGACTGAACAATTATATCTAAGAAACTATCGTCTGAAACATCTGCAATTGAAGCTGGTGCAATAAAACCTTTTGTAGGATGGTTGGTAAGGATTATGGCATTGGATAGGTCTCCGTTAATTAAGTCGTTAAAATTAGTAACATACATTCCGCCACCATGCTGTTCTCCTCCAGTGCCAAAGATAATACTGGGAGACATGCCTCCAGCTCTATCTAGAATAACTGGTGATGAATATATTTCAGCACTATCTGGTGAAACAGCATTAGCAATTAAATTTCCAGTAGCTCCACTAATTAACATTAAATAACCTGGTGGTCTAGGATCAAAGGGTGCTGCCTTATGATCTCCACCGTTGGTGACTAAAATATCATTTACATTGTCCCCATCATAATCATCACATATTTGAGATGAATAAAAATTATACCAACCAGAATCAGATGGATTTAAACCTAAATTTTGAGGGAAAAATTCCCAAATAACATTACCGTTAACACCATCAATTGCATAAAGCTGAGCATTTCTACCACCTATAAAAACGTCGGGTATACTATCATTATTAATATCGTTAAAAACAGCACTAGTGAAAATTTCATCGGGTGTTGGTAAACTCCATAATAATTGACCTGAGATACCATTTAAGGCAACAACCCCATAATTACTGTATGTAGAATCTGTTCCTGCTCCTAGCACAATATCTTTAACACCATCATTATTTAAATCCGTAGATCTTGGAGAAGAAAGAGTTGAAACTGAATCAATAAAGGTGGACCAAGAACTTTGACCGTTTATTGATAGGATATTCAAAATTGAAAATTGTATAACAACTAACAACTTCAAAAGAATTGGTTTCTTAATTTCCATGGGGCAAAAATAATTATAAAATCATCACTTACTAGGGTGTTTAAAATAATAATTTGTTCTTTGTATTCATTTAATATTAACTTTGTAATAGTTCATTTTACTATCACTTGTTTTGGTTTTTGCAATACGCAAGATTAATAGGGAATAATGTGTAAATCATTAACTGTCCCGCAACTGTAAGTTGAGTAAGATCTTATTTTTATGCCACTGTTTTAAATACGGGAAGGTAATAAGATTTCAACAAGTCAGGAGACCTGCCACAATAAGTAACTGTTAGCTTTCGTGGATTGAAGCTTTTAAATTTTAGATAGTAGTTTAAGGAATTTTCAAACATTTCCTTACCTACCCCCTTTTCTTTCCACGTTATACAAAATGATAAAGCAAGTTATGAAATACTTAATTATCGTATTGGTACTATTTTTTACACATGGTTGTTATCTCTCACAGAATATGGACTCTGTTAAAAAATTGAAAACATTTGAAAAATCAACGTCGAGATTCTTATTAAACGATGATTTTTTAAAGTCCGATAAAAATCTAATTTTAGAAGATGAAAGAACCAGTGAATCAATTTCTTCAATTATCGAAGGAGAAACTACAAATTATATAAAATCCTACAGCCCAGGAAATTTAAGTAGCATTTCTATTAGAGGAGGTAATTCTCAACAAACTTCTCTTGTTTACAACGACTTTCTTTTAAATAATCCTCTAAATGGTTTAGTTGATTTATCTATGATTCCCTCAGTTTTTTTCAATTCTGTAAACCTCACATACGGTTTACCAAGCTCTAGTTGGGGAAATGGTGGGTTATCTGGTGCAATATGTCTAGAGGGAAATAGCAACAACACTTCTTCTTTAGAAGCAGGCAGTAGTTACGGTTCATTCCAACAAAAAACCAATTATATAAAATTTAATTTAAAAGGAAATAAAATAAGCACTTCTTTAAAGTTTTTTAGCCAAAAAGCTGAAAATAATTTTAGATATCTCGATTTCAACGATGAGTTTAAACGTCAAGAAAATTCGTCAACAAATCAAATAGCATGTATGATTGATTCAAAAATTCAACTTTCAAAAATTGCAGTTGACATCACATATTTAGGACAATTATTAGAAAGAAAGGTGCCTAAAACTATTTTAGAATCTATGTCAAATGCCGTCCAGAACGATGAAAATCATCGGATTTTTGTATCCTTCAAGCAACCTTTTAAAAATTATTTTTTACAATTAAAAACTGCTTTTTACAGAGAATTTAATACTTATAATGATTCACTTCGATTTATCAACAGCGCAAACCCTTGCAACACCTTACTTAATCAACTTATTTTCTCAAAAACATACAACGATTTTAACCATTTAAAAATCAACCTTACAAATTTAATTGCGAAAACTAACGGTAATAATTATCTAGATAAGATTCAAGTTAACAGACTCTCTTTAACTAGTAGTTATAAAATAAAAAAATCCGATACTAGTTGGAATCATTTATTTAATTCTAGAGTGTTGCTGGACGAAAACTATCTATCTCCATTGACTTTCTCTTATTCACTTAATAAAAAAATATTTAAAAGAACAGACTTGTATTTAAATTTTGGGAAAGTGTATAGATTCCCAACTATAAATGATCTTTACTGGAATCCAGGTGGAAATCTTAATTTGAAACCTGAAAGTGGCTGGAGCTCTGACATAGGTGTCATTTGGAAATATTCTAAAAACAACATTAAACTAAGTTTTGAACCTACTGTTTACTCTAGATGGATAAACAATTGGATATTATGGCAACCAGGAGATGGTTTTTGGTCTCCAATGAATGTTAAAAGTGTATGGAATCGAGGACTAGAAACTTCTGTTAAATTATCTCATCAGTTAGTAAAAGGAAATATTTTGTTAACTGCTAAAACAGCTTACAATATAAGTACCAATACAGATTTCTACAATTACAACAATGATATCTTAAACAAACAGCTTATCTATGCACCACATTATAAATTTATTTTCAAATTTAAATACACTAATAAAAATATTAGTTTAACATACATACACAACTACACAGGATATAGATATACCTCTAATGACAACAACCATTATTTACCAGCCTTTCATCTGGGGAATATCTATGTTACCTACAATGTTCAATTAAATAAAAATACTGCTAAAATATTTTACAAGGTTAATAATGTATACAACATTAATTATCAATTAATAATTAACAGGCCTATGCCCATGGTTAACCACGAAATAGGCTTTAATCTTAAATTAAATAAATAAAAACAATGAAAAAACTTTACTACTCTACAACTCTAATCTTTTCTTTATTTTTAACAAATTTCTATGCTCAAATTAATGTAGCTGATTTTGAGAACCTAAATTTAACACCCGAATCTTACTGGGACGGATCAGATCTATCAGGACAGCATAATAACTTAATGTTTAATAGTACTTTTAACGCTGGAGACTATCAGTTCTCTAATACTTACGACACTACCTACGGTGCAGTTTTCGGATATTGGTCTACTGGATGGAGTTATTCTAATATAACAGATAGTAGTACGTCAGGATCAGGTAATCTATTCAGTTCAAAAGCTGGAGGAGGACATGGAATTGGAGGTGCTAATTATGCTGTAGGAACTAATAATTCAACCGTTGTTCTCAATAACCCAGAAAACTTTAGTGTAAACATATCCAACTCTACCTATGCTGCTAATAGTATGAGGGATGGTGATGCGTTTGCTAAAAAGTTCACAAATGTTGATCAAGATTTTTTTAAGATACATATTTACGGTTATTCAAACGGAACTTTAATCGACAGTACAGAATTTTACCTGGCAGATTTCACTCATGCGGACAGTTCTTTGGATTATATAGTGACTGACTGGCAATATATAGAATTAGGACCAAATATTTATGACAGTGTTCAATTTAAGTTAACTTCAAGCGATGTTGGTCAATTTGGCATGAATACCCCTGCCTATTTTTGTATAGATAATGTGGGGAATTATCCTCTATCAAATAATCATATTTCTGAATATGATTTAGAGATCTATCCCAACCCATCTTCGGAATTTCTTTTTATTAAAACTAACAATGAAATTAATTATTCCGTCACGTTATTTAATATTTTAGGAGAAGAAATATTGGAAAAACAAATGAACACCAAACAATTAAACATCTCCAATCTTCCTAACGGTCAGTATATTTTGAAATTTGAATCTAAAGATGGTATTATTAATGAAAGTATTTTTAAATTATAAATTAATTCTATTATTTAATTTACTATTCTTATTAACAGTAAAATCCCAATTTGCACCTGCTACTGGAGTGCAAGGCTCAACTGCTATCCATAAGGATAGCAGTGTTTTTATAAATTGGGCTGTAAGCTGCTCAGCTAATATTGGTTTAGAAGACATTTCTAACCCCCAATCGATTACAGCTAGTGCTGGTGACAGTTCTTTAGCTGCTGGGGCTCCTGGAAACGGAATTATGAGCCTTGGAGATGGAGGACATGCAATACTTACTTTTGAAAGACCAATTAAAAACGAAAATGGCTGGGATTTTGCAATTTTCGAAAATTCATTCAGCGATACCTATCTAGAATTAGCATTTGTAGAAGTGAGTAGTAACGGATTAGATTACTACAGGTTTGAGGCAACTTCTTTGACTCAAGACAGCATACAAATTGATGCATTTGGAAGTGTTGATGCTGAAAAAATTAATAACCTAGCTGGAAAGTACAGAGTAAATTATGGTACTCCTTTTGATTTAGAAGAATTGAATTTAGAGCCAGGTTTAGATATAGATAATATAACACACATAAAAATAATCGATGTTGTCGGTTCTATTGATCCTAATTATGGTACCATCGACCATCTAGGTAATTTAATTAACGATCCTTTTCCGACACCCTTCCCCTCTTCAGGTTTTGATTTGGATGCGGTTGGGGTAATTCATGAACAACCATTGAAAGTAGATAATCAGGTATTAATTGAAAAAATAAGCGTCTTTAATAACTACATTGAATTTTCAATCAATAATATTTCGATTAATAAAATTAACATCTCCATCATAGATTTAACTGGGGAAATTATATATAACAAAAATATTGAAAACGGAGCTCATCAATCAAAACACAAACTAAATATTGAATCTTTAAGTGCTGGAATTTATTTATTTAATATCCATTCAAAATCACAGAATTTTTCACAAAAAATATTTTTAAAATGATGAAAAAATTAAACTCTATAATCATTAGTTTTTTAATTATTGCAACGTATTCATGTATAAAATTAAATCCAGATGAAATCATTACCAATGTTACTTTAAATGGGAATGGACTTGTATTAATAGGAAACGAAGGTAACTTTCAAAACGGAAATGCATCACTATCTTCTTACAATGAAAATTCAAAACAAGTATTGAATAACATATATCAATCGATCAATCAAGAACCTATTGGAGATGTTTTACACAGTATTTATCACTCAGATCACTTACTTTATCTGGTAGTGAATAATTCTGGGAAAATCATAGTTATAGATGATAAGAATCTTGAAAAGAAAATGGAAATTAAAAATCTTACATCGCCAAGGAAAATAGCAAAAGTAGATAACTCAAAATTCTATATCACAGATTTGTACGCTGATGAAATTTCCGTTTACAACAACTATGACCAAACTACAAGTAAGATAAGTGTAAACGGTTGGTGTGAAGACTTAATTATTAAAAATGGAAAGGCATACGTTTGTAATGTTGCCAATAACCAAGTATATGTAATTAATTCTGTATCTGATATTATTATTGACAGTATTCAAACAGGAAAAAACCCCAGCTCTATGAAAGAAGATTCAAGAGGAAATCTTTGGGTATTGTGCCAAGGTGATAATTCTAATAATGAGTTTTCTAGTATTTCTATTATTGAAACCGAAAATGATGTGGTCTTTAAATCGTTTAATTTAGAGAACAACCAAAGCTATGCCACTTCTATTGACATTGACAATCAAACCAACCAGGTCTATTTTATAAATAAACACATATATAGAATTAGAAATTTAGATGACACCCTAGCTACAAAAATATGGTCAAACAACTCCAATAATTTTTATAATTTAAAAATTAATCCTTACAACAACGATCTATATATTACGGATGCAAAAGATTACGTACAAAATGGCATTTTATACGTAATCGACAGCTCAGGAAATTTAAAAGAAGAAATAGCAACTGGAATTATACCTAAGTCAATTGTGTTTTAATTTTCCTCAGTAAAAAATTTTTCAAATCCTATTAGATCTAAACTTATATTTTTCTTTTTACTATTAATGTCTCTAAAATCTTTAATAACTTCTTGAATCTCTTTACTCATTGTATGACATTTTTTAGCACTTATTTTTACAGAGCCACCATCTGGAATGTTTTGAAGCGTAGTCATTAGTGCACCTTTATTTAAGAAAGAAACAATTTGAGCAAAAGAAATAACTGTTTTATTCTTTTCTTCATCTGTATGGGAAATAAAAGCTAATTCATAATTCTTTCTTAATAAGAAAAACATTGCAATTATAAAACCGATCCCAACACCAGACAATAAATCGGTACTTAAGACTGCTATAATTGTGATAACTATAACTAATCCATTTTCCCAGTCTGTTTTAAAAAGCTTGATTATATTTTTTATTTTAACCAGCTTAAAGCCTATTAAAACTAAAATAGCTGCTAAAGAAGAAAGAGGAATTAACTCTAATAAAGTTGGAAAAATAAAGACACTACCGAGTAGAAAAACACCATGATAAAAGGCAGACATTTTTGTTTTAGCATATGCATTTATATTAGCAGAACTTCTCACAATAACCATCGTAACTGGCAAACCGCCAATTAATCCAGATAAAAAATTTCCAATTCCTTGGGCTTTTAACTCTTTATTTGTAGGAGATATATTTTTATCAGGATCTAATTTATCAGTTGCTTCTAAACAAAGCAATGTTTCAATACTAGCAACTATTGCAATAGTAATGGCATAAATATAGATATCCTTATTGGCAAATGCTTCCATAGAAAAATCAGGAGTTACAATTAGATTTTGATAGTCACCATTAGACAAAGCATCAGGTAAGTTGACCAAATGTGAAGATCCCAAAAAAGTCATATCACTAAAGTCGCCTCCGACTGAGCCAAATAATTGATTTAGTACAGCACCTATAACTACAACCAAAAGAGATACCGGAAATAATTTTAATTTGTCATTTTTTTTAACAATTGGCAACTCCCAAACAAGTAAAATAATCATTGATATTAAAAAGATTATAAAGGCACCAATTGCTAAATTATCAAGACTTAGTAATATTTCTGAAAAAGTATTTTCACCATCTACTTGTTGAAATGCTAATTCACCTTCAGGTTCATTATCTACCCCTAAAGCGTGAGGAATTTGCTTTAAAATTAAAGTTATTCCAATAGATGCTAACATACCATGTATAACAGACGTAGGTATGAAATAACCAACTATACCCAATCTGAATAATCCAAGAAGAAATTGTATAACTCCAGATAAAACAACAGCTAATAAAAAACCTCTAAAGCCAATTTCAGGAACAGCAATTAAGACAATCGACATTAAACCTGCAGCTGGCCCGCTTACACCGAACTTTGAACCACTAAAAATAGTCACAATAATTCCTCCTATAATACCTGCAATTATTCCAGAAAATGGAGTCATAAATTTTAGATCTTTGATTGTTTGAAGGGAACCGTCAATCATTTCGGGTACAGGTATAGATCCCTGACCAATTCCTAAACATAATGGTAATGCGACTAACCATACCACCAATCCAGCTGGCAAGTCGTTTTTTAAAGTAGAAAAGTTAAATTTTTTAAACATATTTATTTTTTGCGTTGTAAGTCCAACAGTTAATTAATTCTTAGTAAAGATGAAAGTATAGTTAAGAAAATTAACTAATTGGAGGTGGTGAGTCAACCTCACAAAAAAATGAAAGTAAATTGAAATTAACAGAATTTTCATTAAATCTGTTATTGAATAAATATGTGGAGATTTCTAGAGAGTTAAAAAAATATTCATCTGCGTCTTCAAGCTCAGATTCCTTTTCATTTTTCTCAGTTTCTTTGGTGTTTTCACTTTCAATTTCACTAATTAATTCTACTTTATCGTTTCCTAATATATCTAAGTAAGAATTGTAAATTTTATAGGTGTAATTAGATAAAAAAAGTAGCATTAGTGAAAGAAATAACACTTTTATGTTGAAATTATTATATGTATAATCGTTGTTTTTGATATATATATTTTAGATTAATTTAAATAAAAATACTTAGAGTATGTTAACTATCAATCATTTTTTAACATTTTTTACTAAAACGCGTGCTAAAATGTAATTTAATATTTTGAATTTTAAGACTTGATTTTAAATATTTGATTTTTAGACAAAATAAAAATTTGATCATTTGTATTTTCCAAACGGACAAAATGATTACCAGTGAAAGCTCCAAAAGAAGGTAAAGTAAGGCTGTTTTTACAAATATGGAAACACGGTAGTTTCAATACTTGTTTTCCTTTTCCAGTTAATTTATATGCAGGGTGAATATGTCCATGAATATTGAACTTACCATCAACAAGCTCTGGAAAGTGAGAAAAATGAAATGGAGGCAGAAAAAATTCTTTATAAATATTTAATTGTTCGATTCGATGATTTAATTGATCATGATTCCCCTTAATTAAAGTGAATCTTATACTAGTATTTTTAAAAAAACTTAACCATTCATCCCATTCAGAATTATAATTTGAATGAAATAGATCTCCTAAAAAAAAGACTTTTTGAGGTTGGTATTCTGATATTATTGATTTTAATAATTTTAAGTTACTAAATGAACTATTTTCTGGTAATGGGATTCCGTTTTTTATAAAGTGTGTGATTTTACCAACATGAACATCACTTAATATCAAGGCAGACTCCTTTTCCCAAAAAAGAAATTTTCTGTAATCGAATATTATTTTTTGATTCTCAATATTATGTTCGATAGTTTTCAAGAATAATTATTTAACATTTTAGATATTCTATCGTCAAATTGTTCACTACTTAAACTTTCTCTTAGTCTGTCTGTTATAATAGGAAATGAAAAAGGAGAAGGTTTCGATATTTTCTTCCAAATTAACTTTTGTTTCTGAATTCTTATTAATGCTTTTCTCAATCTTCCCTCTTCTAATTGGTATTCAAAAGTTTCAGAAAATGATTGCTTAAAAAGTAAATTTTCTGGTTCGTAATCTCTAAAAACATCGAAGAGCAGTTGTGACCCTGATTGTAAATCTTTATTTTTCTTTCTTTTGTTAGGCATACCTGTAAATATCAAGCCTGATATTACAGCTATATCTCTAAATTTACGTCTGGCCATTTCTGAAGTATTGATGCTTTGATTTAAATCTTCAAATAAATAGGATTCGTTCCATAAATTATTGTCTAAAATATTTTCAATATTTAAAAACTCGTCACTTAATAGTTCGAAACCGTAATCATTATAAGCTAGTGAGAAAGTCACAGGCTTTAGTAACGATATTCTATAAGCAATTAAGTGACTTAATGCTTCGTGAACAAATCTTCCTTCAAAAGGATAAAAAATAGTATGAAAACCTTCCTTAGTTTCAAAAGACTCAATTAAAAACTCATTTTCTTTAGGTATGGTTGATATTTGTAATTGAATTTTTGCTAAATAATTTAGTGGGCTTATGTCTTTATTTAATTGTGGATTATTTAATTCATAAAGCTCATTTCTAAGTAATTCGCTCATGTAGGAGCTAAAACTCATTCTTCCACCCATCCAGCTGACAACTTTTCCTTTTTTTGATTTTGACTTTTTAACAAGAACTTCCATATTTTTAATTTGAAATATCTTATAAAATTGACCTCCAAATAAAAAAACTTCTCCTTTTTTAAGTTTAGAAATAAACCACTCTTCTATTACACCAATCCTTTTACCATTGATTAATTTTATTTGTAACTGCTCATCGCTAACTATAGTCCCAATTTGTAGTCTATGGCGCATAGCGATAAGTCTACTATTAACTTTAAATAGTCCAGACTCAAGTATATCCACTTTCTTATATTCGTTATAAGCTTTTAAACTATTAGAACCAATTGTAATGTTTTTTAAAACCCATTCCCATTCTTGAAGAGTTATAAGTGAAAATGCATGTGTTTTTTTGATATAATTAAGTACATTATTGGGATAAAAGCCCTCAGAAACAGCTAAAGAAATTAAAAACTGAATAAGAACATCAAAACATAATATGTAAGGTTTTCGTTGTTCCACATATTCTTGTTGAACTGCTTTATTTAAAGCTGAACACTCTATTAACTCAATTGCATGTGTGGGTAGGAAATAAATCTTACTTTCTTTATTAGGTTGATGACCGCTTCTCCCCGCTCTTTGAATAAAACGAGCTACTCCTTTCGGGCCACCAATTTGAATGATACTTTCAACAGGATGAAAATCAACACCTAAATCTAAACTTGAAGTACATACTACTACCTTTAATTGATTATTTCTTAAAGAGTCCTCTACCCATATTCTTATTTCCTTTGAAATACTACCATGATGCATGGCCATATTTCCAGCAAGTTCTGGAATTTCAGCTAAAATTTTTTGGTACCATAATTCACATTGTGATCTAGTATTTGTAAAAATTAATGTTGATTGACTTTTATTTATTACAGGAGTTAAATAACGAATAAGATTTGTACCAAGGTGTCCTCTCCAAGGCATTTGTTTGATTTCTTTTGGTGCAATTGATTGAACCGTAATTTTCTTTTTAAAATTTGATTGAATTAATACCCTTTTTTCATTTTTATTCAAATCACCTAACAAAACAGACATTGCTTCTTTCAAATTACCAATGGTAGCTGAAATACCCCATATCGATATTTTTGAGTTTAAATTTTGTAAAGCAGCTATACATAGCTCTGTTTGAACTCCTCTTTTTGAACCAATTAATTCATGCCATTCATCTACAACAACTGCTTGTAAAGAAGAAAACTTTTTAACCCAATCTTTAGATGAAATTAGTAATTGAAGACTTTCGGGAGTAGTTATTAAAATATGAGGGAATTTTTTCCTTTGAAGGTTTCTTATTTTTTGAGGGGTATCTCCATTTCTTATTCCAACAGTTAAATTCAAGTTATTTTCATCAATAAATTCTTCCATAGATATTCTAATCTGTTGGGATAATGATCTCAGAGGAGTAATCCAAATGCAAAAAACATTTGTTTTTAAAGAACAATCTTTATTAGGCCACAAAATTGGTGGTAATAAGGACAGTGTTTTACCACTTCCTGTAGGTGCATTTACTAATCCCGAGTATCCACTAAGAACTGCTTTCCAAGTATCTGACTGAAATTTTTGAGGTTTCCAGTTCTTCTTACCCATCCAATTTGTAACCCAGCTTTCAAAGTCAGACATGCAGTAAATTTTCTAAATCGTTAATACTATTTGCCTCATTTATACTTTTATCAATTCTCCATCTCAAAATTCTTGGAAACCTAACAGCAAAACCAGACTTATGACGAGAAGATGGAGCGATTCCCTCAAATGCAATTTCGAAAACGAGTTGAGGTTGAACGCTTCTAACAGGACCAAATCTTTCTAAAGTATTTTTTTTTATAAAAGCATCTACTTTTTTAAACTCTTTGTCAGTTAATCCAGAGTAAGCTTTTGCAAATGTCACCAATTCTTTTTTTTCATCATTTTTGATCCGCCACAAGCCAAAAGTGTAATCTGTAAACAAATTAGCTCTTCTCCCGTGTCCTCTCATAGCATAAGTTAAAACAGCATCTATTGTTAGAGGATCGACTTTCCATTTCCACCAATCTCCTTTTTTTCTACCAACTTTATAAACTGCATTTTTATTTTTTATCATTAAACCCTCACTATTTTTAGATCTTGCTAGTGAATGGGCAGTAACAACATCTTCCCAATTTTTAATCTCATGAAAATCAGAGATATCTAAATTAGGATGGTTAACATCTAAAACAAGCTTATTAAGTGCTTCTCTTCTATTTGCATAAGACTTTATTCTAATATCTGAATGGTTATGCTCTAATAAATCGTAAGCTTTTAAAATCGTGGGATTATTATTAACTGTTTTTTTAGTTACGTTTTTTCTACCCAGTCTTTTTTGTAAATCGTTGAATGAACCAATATTCCCATTGTTAAAAGGTAAAATTTCACCATCAATTACAGTTCCATTTTCGATCATATTACCCATTTCAATTATTTCTGGGAATTGGGAACTTATAAGCTCACCTCCTCTCGACCAAAGCATTACTTCATTGCTTCTTTTAATTAATTGAGCTCTAATTCCATCCCATTTATTTTCATAAATCCAATGACTACAATCTCCTAGATTTTCTAACTTAACATCTATAGCGTGAGCCAAATAAAATGGGTAGGGTTTGTAAATAAGTGATTCTTTTTTTGGAGACAATATCAAGTCTTTAAAAGAGATTTCTGATGGTTTCCAATCGCCCATAATTTGATAAGCAATGATATCTTTATCTATTCCAGTAACATTTGCTAATGACTTGGTCATTAATCGTTGACTAACACCAATTCTAAAACCACCAGTAATTAATTTATTGAAAACAAATCTTGAGTAATAATTCAAACTAGACCAACGATCGAAGAGGTATTTTTTTTGGTCTTGTTCACTTAGATTTTTCAAGTCAATAATTTCCTCAATAATGTCTGATAAAGTAAGTTTTAATGAAAGGTTTTTATGATGAGTTTCTGGAACTATCAAAGCAATAGTTTCTGCTAAATCTCCCACTATATGATAACTTTCTTCAAATAACCATAATGGAATATTTGCAAGTTCCGCAGCAAAACCCCTTAAAGAAGAAGTTTTTATAGCTCTCTTGGGTCTTCTTGAAGAAAAAAGGGCGATTGCCCATACCTTATCTTTGTCAGAAGCATGTTTAAAGAAATCGTCTAGAGCTTTTACCTTCTGATTGGTTTTAGTTGTCTTATCTGTCTGTTCTATTAATGAAGCAAAATCAATCATTTTCAACTAATAATTCATTCTCTTCAAACGGAGTATTTTCTATAAAAGCGTTGTATCCGATTTCATTTAAATATTTAGAAAAAATTTCTTTGTATCCGTGTGTACATACAATGTTTTCTGCTTCTGTTTCTCTGATTGTTTTTACTAAATCTTTCCAGTCTACATGGTCAGAAAGTACAAAACCTCTATCAATAGCTCTTCTTCTTCTAGCACCTCTGAAAGTCATCCAACCACTAGCGGAAGAAGTTACGTAGGGAACCATTTTTTTCAACCATGAAGATCCATGAGTACTTGGAGGTGCAATTACTAAATTCCCTAGCAATTCTTCCTTCTTAGTCTCTCTAGTTATTTTATATGTTTCTGGTAGATTTTTGTATGTTCTTATAACTTCATTTAAATTTTCAACAGCTGCGTGGGTATATATTTTTCCAATATCAAGATTTAAATTAGCTATTAATCGTTGTGCTTTACCTAAGCTGTATGCAAAAACAATTGCGGTCTGGTTAAGTAATTTACATTCGTTCCAAAATTGATTAATTTCCTCCATCACCTCATTTTGGTTCTTCCAACTAAAAGCTGGAATGCCAAAAGTACATTCAGTAATAAAAGTATGACACTTAACTAATTCAAAGGGTGTAGAAATTCCGTCGTTTTCTCTCTTATAATCACCACTGTAAACCCAAACTTCGCCCTTGTATTCAATTTTAACTTGTGATGAACCAATGACATGCCCTGCTGGATGTAAGGAAAAGTGAACTCCATTGATCGTAAATCTTTCCCCCCAGCTCTTTCCTTCAATATTAACTTTACCCAATCTATGTTTAACTATAGGAACATTGAAGTGATGAGTTAAATATTTTTTATGTCCATATTTAGAATGATCTGCATGACCATGAGAAATAATGACTCTATCTACTGGCCTCCAAGCATCTATATAGGTATCTGCTTGAGGACAATAAATTCCATTTATGTTAAACTCTAGAAGAGAAACCCTCATAATGTAATATTATGATTAATTAAAATACACTACTATTTCGTCTAAGGATTCTTCATAAAATAACAAATAAAATGAACTAAAAACCTCATAAATTTTTACTTTAAAAATAATGCTGTTTTATATAAATTTCCTATCTATATTTTATTTAATTTTGAAATTATTATCTATTAATTCAATAAATGCAAAACATAGATTTAAGTTTGGAAATAGCTGTAGAACATGCAGAAGACTTGTCGTATAATGATTTCAAAAAAAAATACTTATTACCAGGTAAGCCGGTTCTTATTAAAGGACTCGCCAACTTACAACCTGCTGGTAAAAAATGGACTATTGATTGGTTTAAAAAAACTATGGGTGATTTACAAATTGGTGTTTTTGATAACAACGAAAAAAAACATGTGTACTCTACTACAGTTAACCCCGATAAAAAAATGGGGTTTGGTGATTTCTTAGACTTAATTACTAAAGATGAACCAAGTTCAATACGAATGTTTAGATACAATCTATATAAACAAAACCCAGTTTTAAGAAAAGATTTTTCTTGCCCATCTTTGATAAGAAAGTTAAATCCAATGAGACGATTCGGTTTTATGTTTTTGGGTGGAAAAGATACTGATGTGAGACTTCATTATGATGTTGATTATTCT
Source organism: Flavobacteriales bacterium (assembly GCA_029251405.1). GTDB lineage: Bacteria > Bacteroidota > Bacteroidia > Flavobacteriales_D > Parvicellaceae > MED-G20. Next base: position 38,822 of record JAQXDK010000044.1, on the reverse strand, counting down.
AATGTGCTATTGACACAATTTTACGGGAGTAAAAAAGTAATTCTATTTCCTCCTCAATACAGCAAGTATTTATACAAGATGCCTTTTAACACCCATTCACTAGTGGATTTAAAAAATGTAAATTTCAAAGATTTTCCTGGGCTTAAACATGTTAAAGGGTATCAAATAACTCAAGAAGCTGGAGATGGAGTTTTCATGCCTAGCGGACATTGGCACTACAACACTTATCTTACTGGAGGAATTTCTGTTGCATTTAGAAAATTGGCAGTAACTCCAAGGGGGTTGTTAAAAGGAATTAAATTCATGACACTAACAATGCCATTTGACAAAACAATGAATTTTTTGATCGGTAATAAATGGCATAAAAGAAAAGAAAAAATGTGTGTGGAAAGAGTTGCTAAAGCAATAAAAGAATCTTGAAAAAAGTATAGTGGCGCGGGGGGGAATCGAACCCCCGACCTCAGGGTTATGAATCCTGCGCTCTAACCGTCTGAGCTACCGCGCCAAATTAGGCGACAAATATATATATTTTTAACATTCAATTAGTAAATAAAAATTAATGATTTTTTATCTTATGTACACTTTGTATTTAATTTTTTCTATATTGCTGACATATTAAAAAAGTATATATTTCTTAGATGAGTAAAGCCAAGTTAGAATTAGAGTACCTCATAAACACTTCCCCAATTATTTTATTTAATTGTCTAACCACAGCAAGTGGTTTATCCGAATGGTTTTGTGATGATGTTAATTTAAAAGATGATAAGTTCACTTTTTTTTGGGATGGCAGTGAAGAAACCGCCGTTCTTAAAAATGTAAGAAAAGGAGAATCAATCAGATTTAAATGGGAAGAGGATGATGATGATGAGACCTTTTTTGAGATGACTATCAGAATTGACGACTTGACTAAAGAAGTTGCGTTAATTGTTACCGATTTTTATGAGGATGCAGATGAAGAAGAAGAATTAACACTTCTTTGGGATAATAACATTCATAAACTAAAACAAGCCATAGGAGGATAATTTACTTTTAATAATCTTTTAATTTAAATTAATTTGAAGAGAATTAGCTGGATGATTATAGCCTCTTTTCTTGGGCCATTTTTTCTAAACTTTATTATTTGGATGATTATCCTTGACATGCAGTTCTTATGGCTGTATGTTGACGATTTAATGGGGAAAGGATTGGAATGGACTATTATTCTAGAACTCCTCACCTATGCTTCTGCTAATTGGGTTCCTCTTGCTTTACCCTTATCTGTACTGTTGGCGTCCATTATGACTTTTGGGAGCCTTGGTGAAAAGAAAGAATTACTAGCTCTAAAGGCTTCTGGAATTTCTCTCATTAAAATAATGAAACCTCTAATGGTTGTCATATTATTTATTTCTCTTCTTGCATTTTACTTCACTAACAGTCTATGGCCAGTTGCGAATTTTAAAATGAGAGTACTTTTAAGAGATATTCAAAATACAAAAGTTGCTTTAGTTCTTCAACCTGGTGTTTTTTTCAAATCAGACTTGTTTTCCATTAGAATTGGTGATAAAAGTGCTGATGGAAAAAAATTTAATGATGTATTAATATATGATCATTCCAATATGAATAAACAATCCATTGGAGCTTGGTCTTACAAAAAAGATCCCCGGGATTTTAAAAGAGTTATAAGAGCTGAAAAAGGAAGACTTATTAATCCAGAAAATAAAGGGACTCTTGAGTTAGAACTTATTAATGGATATATGGTACAGGAATGGAATACTGAATCTTTTAAAGATTCTAAATTACCTTTTACTAAATATAATTTTCAGAAAACTATATTGAAGTTTGAACTTAACAAGTTTGAATTTGAAAGATCTAACGAAAGTTCTTATAAGAGAGATCAATATTTATTAAGTCTATCTCAAATTTACAACCTTAACGACTCTATAAAAAAACACAATAAAAAACAACATAATAAAATTGAAAGCTTATTAATTAACGAAATTTCTCTATTAAAAGATAGCAATCAAACTGTTGAGCCTGCTAATTTTGATTATCTAAATCTTATAACTAAAAACCAATCCATTTTAGGAACTAAGAAAGACCATCAAACAGCTATCAAAAAAATAGACCAAATTAGAAATCATTTAAAAATAGCTAAGGCTAAAAAAATAGCTACAGATAACTTCTTAGTAAATCTTAAAATTGAGTGGAATAGAAAATTTACATTATCATATGCTGTATTTATGTTATTTTTCTTGGGAGCTCCTCTGGGTTCTATTGTTAAAAAAGGAGGATTAGGGTGGCCTGTTATCACTGCCATCCTAATATTTTTAATTTATTTTATTATCACAAGAGCGGGAGAAGAAATGTCTTCCAGTTTAAGTATTGCTCCCAATTTGGGAATGTGGTTGAGTTCTATATGTATAACTCCTATTTCTATCTTTATATTCTACAAAGCAAATAAAGACGCTAAAATATTTGAACTTGATTGGTATAGTAAGGTGTTTAGAAAAATATTTTTAAAAAATGAGAGTACTTCAAATATGTCATAAGCCACCACTTCCTTCTATTGATGGTGGATGTATTGCAATAAACAACATTTCAAATGGTCTCATAAACGAAGTTGAAAATGTTAAAATCTTAACTATAAGTACGGTTAAGCACCCTTTTGATGTCAAGTATTACACCAAAGACTTTATTGATAAATCTTCAATAGAGTCTGTTTTTATCGACACAAAAGTCAATATTGTAGATGCTTTTTCAAATTTAGTAACCTATGATTCTTATAATATATCTAGATTTTTTTCTCCGGACTTTAATAGCCTAATCATTAAAACTCTAAAAGCCAATACTTATGATATTGTTCTATTAGAAAGTTTATTTACAACACCATATATTGAAACTGTAAAAAGTTTCAGTGCTGCTAAAATTATCTTAAGATCACATAACCTAGAGTACATAATTTGGAAAAGGTTATCCAAAGAAAGTGCAAATCCTGCTAAAAAAGTATATCTAAAATTACTGTCTAACCAATTAAAAAAGTATGAGTTAGATGTTTTACAAAATATTGACGGTATTGCAACGATAAGCGAAAAAGATAAGGATAAGTATATTGAGCTGAAATGTCCAGTCCCTGTAAAAACCATCCCTTTTGGAATTGATACCTCAAAATATAAACCTATAAAAAAAGATGATGAAAATTTAAAGTTTTTTCATATTGGTGCAATGGACTGGAAACCAAATTTAGAAGCCATTAGCTGGTTATTAAACGATATATGGCCCAAAATTTTAGAACAGATTCCAAATGCAGAACTTCATTTAGCTGGTAAAAATATGCCTGATTGGATTTTTAATAAAGATTTTAAAAATGTTTTTAACCACAAGGAGATTGAAGATGCATCAAAATTTATTAATAATAATGACATTATGTTAGTTCCACTTTTATCAGCTGGTGGAATAAGAGTGAAAATTATTGAAGGAATGGCTTATGGAAAAACAATTGTGTCAACAACAATTGGTGCAGAAGGTTTAAAATATGAAAATTTAAAAAATATAATTATTGCTGATAGCCCTGAAGAATTTTCGGAAGCAGCTCTAAAACTATTTAAGAATTCATACAACAAAAATGAAATTGGACAAAATGCAAGAGAACACGTAGTGAAAAGCTATGATTATAAGAAAATATCTAAAAAATTAGTATCATTTTTTGATTCAATACAGTGAAATTAATTTACATAACTTCTAGATTTCCTTACCCGATTAACAAAGGCGATAAACTAAGATCGTTTTATCAGATAAAAGAACTTTCCAGAAGTAACGAAATATATCTGATTTCGTTAACAGAGACCAACATTAAAAACGAAAGTCTGATACAATTAAGGAAGTATTGTAAACAGATAATAATACATAAAATTGGGTATCTAGCTAAAATTTTTAATCTTACAAAAACCTTTATAAACAACAAGCCTTTTCAAGTAAATTATTTTTACCATAGCTCGATACAAAAAAAAATCAATACCAATATTTCCGAAATCCAACCCGATCATATTTTTTGTCAGTTAGTCAGAACAGCTCTATACATTAAAGATAACCACGAAGTTCCTAAAACCTTAGACTACATGGATGCATTATCTAAAGGAATGGAAAGAAGAATTGAAATTTCAAATATTTGGAAAAAACCATTTGTTAAAATGGAAAGCAAGAGAATGAAAAGATTTGAAAATTTAGCTTACGAATTTTTTGACAACCACATAATAATTTCTGAAAGTGATAGAAATCATATTTCACATATTGAGAATTCTAAAATTAACATAATTCCAAATGGTATTGACACTATTTTTTTTAGTCCTATTATCACTAAAAAAACATATGATTTAATTTTCGTAGGGAACTTAAGCTATCTTCCAAATGTTCAAGCGGCAAAATATATTTCCAAAGAAATAGTTCCGCTACTTAAAAGAAAAATTCCAAACATCAAAATTTTAATTGCTGGAAGTAATCCTACAAGACAAATATTAAAACTGTCTAACGATAATATAAAAATATCCGGATGGGTTCATGACATTAGAGAAACTTATTGTAGTGGTAAAGTTTTCTTTGCTCCACTGACTATTGGCTCAGGACTTCAAAACAAACTTTTAGAAGCAATGTCCTTGAAAATACCATCTGTAACATCACCTCTCTGCAACCAATCTCTTGGAGCAAAGCACATGAAAAATATAATCATAGGAAACCGTACAGAAGAATTTGTTGAATTAATTGTTAATCTATTAAATGACGATAAACTAGCAACTAAAATAGGTGAAAAAGGAAGAGAATATGTTGATGAAAATTTCAGTTGGGAATCTGCAAATGAAGATTTAATTAAAATCTTAGGTGATTAACAAAGTAATTAGAATAATTATATCACTAAATTTGCTAAAAAATTAATTATGAATAGTGTTGAAGAAGCTTTAGAAGACATCAAAAATGGTAAAATTGTTATCGTAGTTGATGATGAAGACAGAGAGAATGAAGGTGATTTTGTAACTGCAGCACGAAACGCAAATCCAGAATTAATAAATTTCATGGCTACTCACGGAAGAGGATTAATTTGTACACCATTAGTTGAAGAAAGATGTGACGAACTTGGTTTGGAAATGATGGTGGACTCTAACAATTCCCATTTTGACACCCCGTTTACAGTTTCAATTGATTTAATTGGTGATGGTTGCTCCACAGGAATATCTGCTACCGATAGAGCAAAAACAGTACAGGCATTAATTAATCCAACTACCAAACCAAAAGACTTAGGAAAACCTGGGCATATTTTTCCATTAAGAGCTAAAGCTGGAGGAGTTTTAAGGAGAGCTGGACACACAGAAGCCGCAGTTGATTTGAGTAGACTTGCCGGGTTCGAACCAGCTGGTTTAATTGTAGAAATAATGAATGAAGATGGTTCTATGGCAAGACTTCCTGAATTGAAGAAAATTGCTATCAGATTTGACTTGAAAATTATTACTATAGAGTCCCTTATTGCATATAGGATGAAACATGAAACTTTAATAGAAGAAGTTGTTGAAATTGATTTACCTACGAAATATGGAGACTTTAAGCTCAAGGCATTTAAACAAATAACAACAGGGGAAGAACACTTAGCTTTAGTAAAAGGAAAGTGGGATAAAAATGATCCTGTTTTAGTAAGAGTACATTCTTCCTGCTTTACTGGAGATATTTTAGGTTCTTTAAGGTGCGATTGTGGAGACCAATTATCATCAGCAATGCAAATGATAAATGAAGAAGCTAAAGGTGTTGTTTTATATATGAATCAAGAAGGTAGAGGAATTGGACTTTTAAATAAATTAAAAGCATACAAGCTCCAAGAAAATGGTTACGATACTCTGGAAGCAAATTTAAAACTTGGATTTAAAGGAGATGCAAGAGATTATGGAGTTGGCGCACAAATTCTAAGAGCAATAGGTGTTAAAAAAATGAAACTCTTAAGTAATAATCCTAAGAAACGAACAGGACTTATTGGTTATGGTTTAGAAATAACTGAAAATATCGCAATTGAAGTAGACTGTAATGTTCACAATAAAAAGTATTTGGAGACTAAAAAAGAAAAAATGGGTCACAATTTAAAAATTAATTGAGCTTAATCTTTTTTCGATAAAAAATCCAGGATATTCATTTCAATTCTTTCATTGGTATTTTCCAAATCGGCCCTTTTAAATAAAAGTCCACTAACCTTCTCATAAAGCTCAATGTATCGATTGGTTACTAAGTCGACGAAATCATCGTTCATAAATGGCACATTTTGGTTATGTTTTCCTTGAAATCCATTTTCCATAAGCCATTCTCTAACAAATTCTTTACTTAATTGTTTTTGTGGCTCACCATTTAACTGTCTATCTTCATATCCTTCCTTGTAAAAGTACCTGCTTGAATCAGGTGTGTGTATTTCATCAATTAAATATATTTGATCATTTTTCTTACCAAATTCATATTTTGTATCAACTAAAATTAAACCACGTTCTGCAGCCATTTCCGTACCTCTTTTAAAAATAGCTCTTGTGTACTTTTCTAATTGCAGATAATCGCTTTGTGAAACTATACCTTTTTTAATAATATCCTCTTTTGAAATATCTTCATCATGTCCAATATCAGCTTTTGTAGAAGGTGTTATAATTGGATTGGGGAATTTCTGATGTTCTATCATCCCTTCAGGAAGAGTTACTCCACAAAGGTTTCTTTTTCCAGACTGATAGGTTCTCCAAGCATGGCCAGTAAGGTAGCCTCTTATTACCATTTCTACTTTAAAAGGTTTAAAAAAGTGCCCTATAGTAACGTTGGGGTCTGGTGAAGCTATCATCCAATTAGGAACTATATCTTCAGTAGCTTTTAAAAATTTACAAGCCAACTGATTTAGAACTTGTCCCTTGAATGGAATGCCTTTTGGCAATACTACATCAAATGCTGAAATTCTATCAGTTGCTATCATAATTAGATATTCATCGTCAATATTATAAACATCTCTTACTTTACCTGTATAAAGTGACTTTTGATTCGGGAAATTAAAATTTGTTTTGGTAATTGCTTTCAATTTAATTGCTATTTAAATATTTTAATAATTGTTTTAACTAGGTGGTGTCTTACAACATCGTGCTCATTTAATTGAACTACATTAATACCTTTTACGTTTACAAATAAGTCCAATGCTTTTTTTAATCCACTTTTTTGATTTTTTGGTAAATCAATTTGAGTAACATCTCCAGTAACTATAAATTTTGCTGACTTACCCATTCTAGTTAAAAACATTTTTAGTTGACTCTCCGTTGTATTTTGACCTTCGTCTAAGATTACAAATGCGTTATCAAGTGTTCTGCCTCTCATAAAACCTAGGGGAGCAATTTGAATAACTTTTTCGTCTAAATAATCTGTTAATTTTTGAGACGGTATCATATCTTCCAAAGCATCATAAAGAGGTTGTAAATAAGGGTCTAACTTTTCTTTTAAATCACCCGGCAAAAAACCAAGATTTTCTCCTGCTTCTACTGCAGGTCTAGTTAGTATTATTTTTTGAACTCTTTTTTCTTTTAATGCTTTTACGGCTAAAGCTACTGCAGTATAAGTTTTTCCCGAACCGGCTGGTCCAATTGCAAAAAGTAAATCATTTTCATCAATTGCTTTTACCATATTGAATTGATTGATGGTTCTAGATCTAATAACTTTACCTTTATTACCGTACAAAATTATATTGTCTTTTTGAAAATCTAGGTGTTTAATATCGTAAATATTATCAATAATAGATTTTAAAATTTCTTTTGTAATTACATTAAATTTAGAATGATGATTTTCAATAACTCCCCATGTCTTTAAAAAAGAATCTACATTGTCAGTGTCCCCTATTACAGACAAATCTTCGTCTCTAAGAATAATTTTTAGTTTTGAAAAATTTAATTTAAGAAGCTCTAAATTTTCATTATTTTTTCCAAAAATTTCCGTATGAAAAGATTTTGAAATATTTATTTTTTTTTGAAGCAATTAAACCGAGATTTTTTAGATTATAAATTATTGTACTTTTGAATAACAAAGGTAATCAATAGGCATAAAATATTTAAAAAAAATCATGTTAATTACACTTACTTCTGACATGGGACTTGAAGATTATTACGTAGCAGCTATAAAAGGTGCTATTTATAACCAACTTCCAAATGTTAAAGTGGTTGACATCTCACATGACATACCACCTTTTGATATAGTTCACGCTTCATTTGTATTAAAAAACACCTTCAAAGAATTTCCTAAAAACACGATTCACATTATAGGTGTTGATGCCGAAAAAAATCAAACCAATAAGCATTTAATTGTTAAAAATTATGACCAATATTTTATTGGAGCTGACAACGGTATCTTCTCTCTAATTTTTGATAAAAAACCAGATGGAATTTGGAATATAAATAGAAATACTGAATCTGAAAATTACTCTTTTCCTACTAAAGATATTTTTGTTTCGATAGCTTGTCATCTTGCAAGAGGAGGTCTTCCAGCTGTTGTAGGTAATGAAATTCAAGATATAAAATCAAAACAACTTTTTAGACCTATAGTTGATATGAATACTATTAAAGGAATGGTTGGTTACATTGATAAATATGGTAATTTAATTACTAATATTTCTAAGAAAATATTTAACGAAGTTGGTAAAGGAAAAGCGTTTAAAATTTTTCTTACTAAGTCTGAGTACAGTATAGAAAAAATTCATCAAAATTACAACGAAGTAGTTGAGGGAGAGAGAATAGCAATTTTTGGAAGTGGTGATTTTTTAGAAATTGCAATTAATAAGGGTGTCAAAGGTTCTGGTGGAGGTGCAAGTCAACTTTTTGGTATTTCTATAAATGATATAATAACCATAGAATTTAAAGATTAATGATTACAAGGATTGTAAAATTGAATATTAACAAGGAAAAAATAAACGGTTTTAAATCTTTTTTTGAAAAATCAAAGTCCGAAATTGAAAATTTCAAAGGTTGTAAACATGTAGAACTTTTACAAGATATTAATGACAGTAATATTTTCTTTACTTACAGCCACTGGGACAATGAAATAATGCTTAATAAATATAGGAATTCATTATTTTTTAAAAAAGTATGGGAAACAACTAAATTATATTTTAGCGGAAAACCCTATGCTTGGAGCGTAAAATCTATCAATAATGAGTAATTCACCACAAACCATAATTAACATTAAAGAATTAGTTGGAATTTTACCTAAGAATCAGCTTCTTAAAAAAGGCTTGCAAATGAATGAAATTTCAACTATTAATGATGCTTTTTTAAAAATCAATGAGGGGATTATTGAAGATTTTGGATCTATGAAAGATTTAAATTTAACAGAAACACAAAATATATTTGATGCTAATCAAGGTTTAGTGCTACCTTCTTGGAACGATTCCCATACACATTTAGTTTTTGCAAAAAGTAGAGAAAAAGAATTTATTGATAAAATTAATGGCCTAAGCTATCAAGAAATTGCTAAAAGAGGTGGTGGTATACTTAACTCAGTAAAGCATTTAGAAGAAATTAATGAAAATTTACTTTTTGAACAATCTAAAAAAAAGCTTTCAGATTTAATAAAATTAGGTACTGGTGCTATTGAAATTAAAAGTGGGTATGGGTTAAGTTTGGAAGGTGAGCTGAAAATTTTAAGAACTGTTCAGAAACTAAAGGAAAATTTTAATATTAATATTAAATCTACTTTTTTAGGTGCTCATGCTATTCCATTAGAATTTAAAAAAAATAGAAACGGTTACATTGATTTATTAATAAATGAAATGTTACCCAACATAGCTAAAGAAAATTTAGCTGATTACATAGATGTGTTTTGTGAAACAAATTATTTCTCAGTTGAAGAACTAGACTTGATTCTTAAAGCAGGTAATAAATATAATCTAAAACCAAAAGTGCACGTAAATCAGTTTACTTCAATTGGAGGAATAAAAAAAGCCATAGAATATAATGCAGTTTCCGTCGACCATCTGGAAGTTATGAAAGAAAATGATATTAATGAGTTGAAAAATTCTGATACAATTGCTACCCTCCTTCCCTCCTGTTCCTTCTTTATAAATATTCCTTATGCACCTGCAAATAAATTGATTAACAATGACATAGCATTTGCTCTTGCAAGTGATTACAACCCTGGTTCTTCACCAAATGGGAATATGAATTTAGTTAACTCAATAGCATGTATTAACATGAAAGTTTTACCACAAACAGCTATAAATGCCAGTACTATTAATGGTGCCTATGCTATGGAAATATCTGAGTTAACAGGCTCTATAACTGTAGGGAAACAAGCCAATTTAATATTAACAAAACCCACTGAATCCTACCCTTACCTACTATATTCTTTTGGTGAAAACTGCATAGAAAAAACAATGGTAAAAGGAAAATGGTACAATTAATAATCATGACAAGAAAACTAATATTCTATGTAATCTGTTTAATTTTTTTTTCGAATAATATAAAAGGACAAAATGTTGAAGAAAATTTCGGAAGTTGGTTGATGCATTTTGGAACACATAAATTAAGCGATAATTATAGTTTACATTACGAAACACAATTAAGAAACTATGAAATACTTTCAAATTTTAATCAGCTTTTACCAAGGGTTGGTTTAAACTATCACATAGATAAAAATACATCTGTAACAGCAGGATATGCTTTTATTCCTACTCAAAATGAATTTGATAAAGGTTGGGGTGAAAAAATTGTTACTGAAAATAGAATTTGGCAACAATTTATTTTAAAAAATGTTGTAGGTAGAATTAAAATTAGACATCGTTACAGATTAGAACAAAGATGGATTAAAAACGAAGCTTTTACTAACTATAAAAACAGGGCTAGATATATGTTGTCTCTGAAAATTCCAATTTCAAAAAATGAAGAGTCTCCTTTATTTATCTCATTATATGACGAAATATTTCTAGATATTTCTAATACTCCTTTTGATCAAAATAGATTGTTTGCTGCTTTAGGATATCAAGTTAATAAACAAATGAATTTTCAATTTGGGTACTTAAGACATCGTTCAGGAATTTTAAATCTGAATCGTTTGCAAATAGCTGTGTTCTTAACAACTGGTAGTTAAAATTTTCTTTGTATTTGAAGCATAAAAGTTCTAGGAGAACCCATAATAGCAGGTCTTATTATGTAATCTTTATTTAATAAATTTTCACATAATATACCTAGAGTAAAATCTTTTTGCAAATTATATTTGACTCTAAAATCAAACAAATTGTAACCAATATTAAAATTTTGCATTGATCTATTAATTCCCAAATCTGTAGAAATCAAAGTATTTTCATTAAATAATCCAGTGGTAAATGCATAGTCAATATTGGACATTTTAGAATTATACTGCCAAGAAACTCCAATAATTATTTTTTTCTTGTACACAGACTCTAAATCCAATCTTATATTAGTTTTACTTCTATATTTAAGAGTAGAACTTCCTTCTATAGAGCTGGTGTTTGAAAAAGAATATTTTGTAGGGTTAGATTCATTAAGTGCTATTTGAGATAAAGAAACTTGGGTAATATCTCTAGTAAATAAATTTTCAAATGAACTATCTGGATAAACAGAATACGGATTGGAGTAAGTAACTCCTAAGAGCATTGAAACAGACCAATCATCTTGTACCATACCACTACCATTTATGGTGAATTCTATACCAGGTATTCTTGCTTTATTTACATTTCTAGAACTAAAACCTAATCCATATGAAGATGGTTCTGAGGGGCCCCAAATTCCTAAAGTAAATTCCATCATATTATTGTACTCCATTAAAAAACCTACTAAATCAATGTATCCTTTAAAGTTATTAATCTTAATTACTTTTTTTATTCCTAATTCTGTAGTCCAACCTGTTTCAGGGACTAAATTTGGATTGTTGTAAAGATTTATGGGTCCTATGTCTCCTTGAAAATATAATTCTGTCATTGTTGGAAATCTAAAACCTTGTCCAAAAGAAGAACGAATATTCCATCCACTTGCAAGTTCGTAATTCAAACCACCTCTAAATACTGGTTGACCAAACTGCTTAGTATTCAAATCATAGAATTCGTATCTTCCTCCAACAGAAAAATTAAATTTATTAATTCGTTGATCTAATTGTAAATAGCCGCAATAATTCAGTCCTGTTATTTTACCATTTTGGCTGAATTGAGAATTAAAACTATTGGTTTTACCACTTAATGTGACTAAGGTTATTCCAGAAGTGATGGTGGTATTTTCTTGTTGAAATTGGTTTTGATATTCATTAAATGACATTAGTGAATTATTTCTATCATCAGGATTATCGTTGTAGTAGAGATTTCTACTTAATATCCTAGATCTCAATATATGTTTAAATGAATTATGAAAAAAAGTAATAGATGGATCAATGTAGAAACGATTACCATTATTTGGAATATTAGTACCATTCAAAGGAATGTAGCAATTAGTATCGCTATCCCACATAACAAATAGGCTACTTTTTCGTTGCATAAAATTTAAGTTTAAACCAAAAATTACTTTGTCCTTTACAAGTTTAGAATTTGCTGAAAATCTAGTTTGTTGATTGTTAATATATTTAATATATCCTCTATCATTGAAATGATTTGCAGATAGTATAAGGTCCAAATTTTTTATTCTTTTGCTATGAGATAAACTAAGTCCATTTCTCAACATTATAGAGTCACCCCACCATTTGTTTCTAGAGTCTCTCGGACGGTCCCAAAAGCCAATAAAAGAACTAATTGTAGTGTTTGGTTTCAATGAAGGAGTCTTAGTTTTAATATTAATAATTCCGTTTAAAGCTGAAGAACCATATAAAGCTGAAGCAGCACCTTTGATTACTTCTATTTGCTCGATGGTTTCTATTGGAATTAAATTAAAATCAACTTCCCCTTGATCAGCAGATAGAATAGGCATTTCATCCACCATAACTAGAACTCTACTACCGGTTCCATAACTCCATCCACTACCACTACGAATATTTAACTGACCATCGATTAATTGAATACTTGGAGCATTTCTAATGACGTCAGAAAGTGTAATACAATTCTTACTTTCAATAAATTTAGAACCTATAACATCCATTGAGACAGTTACTTCCTCAATTTTTTGTTTAAATTTAGAAGCAGAAACCACCATTAAATCTAGGTCGGTTGAGACTTCTGAAAGACTGATATTTTTTTCAAAATCTTTATCTAAAAATAGATTGAAAGTTTTAGTTTCATAGCCGACAAAAGAATACGATATTTTATTTTTGCCTTGTGAAAGAATTATAGTGTATCTCCCCTTGGAATTAGTAACAGTTCCTTTTCTGTTTTCTGTTTTAATAGAAACACCAATTAATGGCTTTTGAGATTCTTTTTCTGTAACTATTCCTGATACACTATATTGAGCACTACCATTAATAGCAATAAAATAAATAAAGAATAGAATTAACTTGGATAAATTCATAAATATTTCATTAATATCATCTCCAACTCATTTATTTTCATTGAATTTTTAAATTCAAGGTTCTCTTTTTTCTTCTTTATCAGTAGCTATATTGTAAAGAAATAGCTCGCCATTATCTTGAAATTTCACAAATTTAAAATCTCATTTTAGGACAGCAGAATGTAGTCTTTTTAAAACAATTCCATTTTTATAAGGTACATGAAAAAATAATCCATTTACATCTCTTTCTATAATTGTTTTAGAATTATCAAACAAGATAGATTTAAATTTCCACCATTAATATCATTAAGAACTACAAGTAAGTAAAATAAACAAGGAGGATGTTTTTAAACTAAAGCTAAACCAATTCATTTTACTATTTTCCTCAATTTTATAGATTATAAGGAGGAATTCTACATCATTTTTAAGAAGCCTCAATATAATTTAGATGATAATTTACTAAATTATCTACTGGCTTCTGAATAATACCACCTAAAATAACACCATGATTAGCTGCAGCATCTATTAATTCTCTTTCAAATATTTTACTGATAGATCCTATAAAATGAGTTTTAACTGATTTATATTCTGGGTAACAACAAACATGAATTTTGATGAATTCATTCATTCCATTTTGAATCATTTCTATTACATATTCGTGGTGATAATGTCTATTTAAAAACTTCATGAAAGAAGCTAAATATACATTAGCATGTGGTTTCATATATACGCTTTCAAAAATTTCAGATTTAGCGGAACCAAATTGATCTTCAAAATCTACCTTTATGCTTTCTGGTAATTGATTGTAAAGATAATCTCTAAGTAATTTCTTACCATAAAAAGAGCCTGATCCCTCATCTCCAAGTACATAGGCAATTGCAGGAACCTCTTCTCTTAGAGTCTGACCATCATAATAACAAGAATTAGAACCGGTTCCTAATATACAGGATATAGCGGGTTCTCCTTGATAAGTGGATAAAGCACAAGCAAGTAAATCATGATCAACAGAAATTTCAGTATTTGGGAAAATAGATTTCAAACCTGATTTAACAATATTATTCATCTCTAAACTAGAACAACCTGCACCATAAAAATATAATTTGTCTACATTTTTTGATGCTTGATAAAACTCTTGATTTTCTTGAATTTTTTCTGCAATAAATTTACTGGAATGAAAGAAGGGATTGAATCCCATTGTCTTGAAAATTGTAATTTTATTCTGATCATTTACAAGAACCCAATCAGTTTTTGTTGAACCACTTTCTGCAATTAAAATCATATTTTTATTTATTTTTTATAACCCAAGAACCTCCAACACTAACTACATTAGGTAGTGATAAAAATTCGTTATAGTTAAATTCGTTAATTCCTCCTGTTGGACAAAACTTTACATCCTTAAATAAATTATTGAATTGTTTCAACATATTTACTCCACCACTTAATAGTGCAGGAAAGAACTTCAAAGTATTACAATCCATTTCTAATAATTCCATAACATTATTGACAGTTGATACACCTGGTAAATATGGAATTTTAGAATTTTCAAATTCGTTTATAAGGTTTTTGGTAGCACCAGGACTTACCATAAAATCTACATTATTCTCTTGGGAAAATAAAACATCAGATTTATTAAGAACTGTTCCTACTCCAACTGCAATTTTATCCCCATAAATATTCTTTATCACCTCAACCGCATCTCTACTTATGGAATTCCTTAGGGTAACTTCTATACATTTAATCTGTTGATCGAGTAAACTTTCTACGATCGGCTGAATATCTTCTTTGTTGGTGAAAGTTACCACAGGTATAATCTTATGATTATTTAAAACTGATCTTATGTTATTTTGATTATTCATAATTTAAAAAAGATGCTCCTTCTTTACTAGAAGACATTAAGGGTCTTACCATAGAAAATAGTTCAGTTCCCATACCGAATTTTTTTCTAGATACTATTATTGATTTTCTTTTTAGAAGTTTTTCCTCGTTCACTAAAATATTTAAACTTGAATTTTTTGGATCTAATTCTATAATGTCACCATCTAAGATTTTAGAGATTGGACCTTTATCTACAGCTTCTGGAGACAAGTGTATTGCAGCAGGTATTTTCCCAGAAGCACCAGACATTCTTCCATCTGTTACAAGTGCTACTTTATGACCTTGATGTTGGAGGATTGATAATATGGGAGTCAACTGGTGAAGCTCTGGCATCCCATTTGATTTAGGACCTTGGTTGGAGACTACCAAAACAAAATCTTTATTAAGATTTCCTGATTGGAAAAGTTCAGTCAATTGATTTTGTTCCTGAATGACGATTGCTTCAGCTTTCACATACCAGTTAGCTTCTTCAACTGCTGATGTTTTTATTACTGATGTACCTAAATTTCCTTTTAAAACTTTAATTCCACCATTATGACTGAATGGCTTACTATGAGTAGCAATAATGTCGTCATTTCCAGACTTTAATTCTTTATCTTGGAATTTAAATTGATTATTTTCAAAGGTTGGGAATTTAGTGTATTCTTTTAATCCTTTTCCAACCAAAGTTTCAACATCTTCATTTAAAAAGCCACCATTTAATAATTCGTTTATTAAAACAGTCATTCCTCCCGCATTATGGAAATCATTAACATCGCTGCTTCCGTTAGGATAAACTCTAGTAAGTAAAGGTACAGTGTCCGATAAATCAGAAAAATCTTGCCAATCAATTTTGATTCCTGCTGCAGCAGCAATTGCAATAATATGTAAAGTTAAATTAGTAGATCCACCAGTGGCTAATAAACCTACAATACCATTGACAATAGATTTTTCGTTAATTACGTCTTTTAATAATCCTGACTTACTTGTAGCATTGTTTTTAACTTGTCTTACAGATTCTAAGGTCAAAGCTTCTCTCAAAGAAGTATTTGGAGCAACAAAGGAAGAACCAGGAAGATGGAGACCCATGATTTCCATTAACATCTGATTGCTATTTGCTGTTCCATAAAAAGTGCAAGTTCCTGCAGAATGATAAGAAGCCGATTCGCCATCTAAAAGTTCTTTTTTAGAAATATTACCTTTTGCATATTCTTGTCTTATTCTGTTTTTTTCAACATTAGAAATCCCAGAAGGCATAGGTCCTCCAGGAACAAAAGCAAAAGGTAAATGACCAAATTTCAAAGCTCCAATTAATAATCCAGGGACAATTTTATCACAAATACCAAGACATAATCCAGCATCAAACATATTATGAGACATTCCAATGGCAGTTGACATAGCTATAACATCTCTACTAATTAAGGAAAGCTCCATTCCTTTTTGACCTTGAGTTACTCCATCACACATTGCAGGAACACAGGCAGCAACTTGAGCAACAGCACCGATTTTGGAAGCTTGGTCTCTAATTAAATCGGGGTAAGTCTCATAAGTTTTATGAGCTGAAAGCATGTCGTTGTAGGAGCTTACGATTCCTATATTTACTTTAGCGTCTCCTTTTAAAGAATCTTTATCATGCAAATCACATCCGGCAAAAGCATGTGCAAGGTTTCCACAAGAAAGTGAGGATCTATTAACAGAATCGTTCAAAGCCTCGTTCATTTGAAATAAGTAATTATTTCTAGAAGCTTTACTTTTCTCGATTATTCTGTTGGTTATATTTAAAATTGATTTATTCATTTACTTTGTCCAGAAAGTTTCAACTTGAGTAGAAAGTGTATTAATAACATAACTAATAGGAAGTAAATCAATTTTAGATTTTTCAAGAACATTCTTTTTTTCTTGTCCCTTTATATAGAGAATCACTTTTTTAGAATTAAAAATTGATTTCAGGTTATGTGTTATTCTATTTTTTGGTGATACAGGTGCTATATTGTCTAGGATGTTAGGAGTCAATTGGGAAATTGCAATTTCAGTCTTAGAGTTATCAGGAAATAATGATGCTGTATGACCATCTGTTCCCATTCCTAAAATGACAATTGTTTTTTTTCCTAAAAACTCAATGTTTGCTTTTTTAGCTTGAGAAATATTTTTTTTCTCATTCAGTTCATCATAAACCAAAGGAATGAAAGTACTTTTTTCGATGATTTGCCCACCAAGAGCTTCTGAAATATTATAAAAATTACTATCCTTTGAACTGTTATTAACCCACCTCTCATCAACTAATCCAAACTTAATTTTTGACCAGTCAATTTTTTTTATTTCTTTAAACTTTTTGTAAAGTGACAAGGGAGTTGAACCCCCAGAAAGAAGTATTAAAGCTTCATTATTTTCTTTTAATGAAATTCTAATGTTTGTTTCTATAGAATTAAGTAATTCTTTTTCCAAAGAATCAGCAGTTTTAAAATCTTTCCAAATCATTTATTACTTGTTTTATGCCAGTTGTGATTAGATTCCAGTATGCTATCTCCAGGGCCATCAGTGCCAGCGTTGTAAAGATTATTTTTAATACTACTGGATTTCCAATTTTCTGTAATTGAAGCAATCCATTCCCAAGATGCTTTCAACTCTTTGTTGCTCATGAAAAGTGTCTGATTTCCTCTTACAACATCCATTAATAAACGTTCATAGGCTTCAGGGAATTTTCCAGTAAATGATTCTAAATAATCCATCTTCATTGAAAGAGGTTTATATCGATAACCACCAGGACCAGGGACTTTTACCATTTGAATAAACTCAATTTTCTCCTTGGGTTGAAGTCTAATGATTAGTTTATTGGGAACCATAAGCTTTTTTTCTGGGAAAATATTGTGTGGGACATCTTTAAAAGTAATAACAATTTCAGAAAATTTCTCAGTCATCCTTTTACCAGTTCTAATATAAAACGGAACCCCTTTCCATCTCCAATTATTGATATAAGTTTTTATAGCAACATAAGTTTCTGTTTCAGAAGAATACGTACCAACATCTTCTAAGTAAGAAGGCATAATTTTTCCATTTTTTTCACCTCTTGAATATTGACCTTTTGAAGTGCGGGTAGTTATTGAATCTTCGTTGAATTTTTCTAGTGCATTTAAAACTTTTAATTTTTCTACTCTAACTTGAGAAGCTGTTAAAACAGAAGGTGGCTCCATAGCTATTAGACAAAGTAATTGTAATAAATGATTTTGAACCATGTCTAGGAGAGCTCCATAGTTATCATAATATTCGCCTCTTTTTTCTATACCTAATTTTTCAGCAGCTGTAATTTGAACATTTTCAATATGATTGGCATTCCAAAGGTTTTCAAAAATATAATTAGCGAATCTTAAGACCATAAGATTTTGTACAGTCTCTTTACCTAAGTAGTGATCAATTCTATAAATCTGTTTTTCGTCAAAATATTTTAAAATTGAATTATTAATTAAAGCAGAAGAAGCACCATCTTTTCCAAGTGGTTTTTCTAAAACTATTCTAGATTCATCTGTAATTAATGAAGTATCTTGCAAATCCTTGGCAATTTGACCAAAAACTGATGAAGGTGTAGCTAAATAATAAACACGAACTTTATTAGGAGATTTTTTCAACCAAGATTCCAAATCAGCGTATTTCCCATTAATAGTTAAGGCACTTATTACGTCAACTTTACCAATAAGAGTAGCAAGTATTTTTTCATCAATTCCTTTTATTTGTTTTCTGAGTGACTTTGTAAGTGTTGATAAATATTCTTGGTTGTTTTTTGTATTACGAAGCATTGCAGCTATTCTGCTTTTAGGCTTAACTTGTCCTTCCTCGAGCCTATGATATAACGCTGGAAATATTTTTCTGTAGGCTAAGTCTCCGTTCGCACCGAATATAATTAGATCAAAATTCTTTAATGATGCTATACTTTTTTCACTTATCATTTAAACAAATATACACTTATTGTTTAATATACACTTACTATTTAGGTCAAATTTACAAAATATTAAACGTCAACATGACGAATAGTAGATCTATACTGCTGTATTACAAGTATTTAAAGGTTAAATAGGAATCACAATATCATCATTAATATTAAATACTGATGTAGTACTCTTTTTATTATCTATAATTCGAATATTTAAAAATGTTTTATCGGATAAAGGATGTCCTTCTTTATAAGTAACAGATATATTAATACTATTTCCTATTTGTTCTGCATTAAATTCAACCAATGAAAAATCACCATTTTGATAAGCATATCCGTCTCCAGCATCAGTGTATAAAACACCTTTTGCCTTCAAAGTCGTGTCTAACGATACTAAAAGTGTGAGGGTATCTAACGAAAATTCAGAGGTATTCTCTATAGCATTACAAAGTGGAAGAATAGCGCCAGGTCTAATTTTTAAATCGGGATGATATTTATGGTTTTCACTACTTTCTCCATTTATAGAAATAGTTTTCCAATTTCCATTTGGCATATTTCCGCCTTCATTCCATTTAGGAATCACAAGCAAATCACTACCAATTAAAAAGTTCCCCTGCTCTCTTCTTAGATTATAATCTTTAGAATTGTGAAAAAACAAAGGCCTCATCACAGGCATACCTGATTTAGAACTTTCCTGAAAAAGAGTATAGAAATAAGGTAACAACCTGTACCTTCTTTGCAGTGCCTCCCTAGAAACCTGTTCAATTTCACTACCAAAAGACCAAGGTTCTTGATTAATGGAACCTTTTGTTGCGTGAGCCCTAGAAAACGGATAAAATGCACCAACAGCAATCCAGTGTCCATATAGTTCGGGTGTTGCATTTCCAGCAAAACCACCGATATCAGGACCGTTAAAGGGTTGCCCTGATAAACTTAAATTCAAGCTCATTGGTATAGATTGTTTTAAATGCTTCATACTCGAGTTATTATCTCCAGTCCATGTTGCTGCAAACCGATGACCACCAAGAAAGTTTGATCTTGTAAGAACAAAAGGTCTTTTTTCAGGATTAGCATGCATAATTCCTTTTCGCGAAGCTTCTACCATCATCATTCCATAAACATTATGATATCTAAGGTGAGAGCCATTTGGCTTAGTTTTTCCACCTTTATGCTTATTACTATTTGGCATTGTCCAATCTGAAGTTTCAAAAACAGCCGGTTCGTTCATATCGTTCCAAACACCGTCAATACCAACACTCATAAAATCTTTATACAAAGACCCCCACCAATTACATACCTTATCTTGAGTGAAATCTGGAAAAACACAGTCACCAGGCCAAACTTTGCCTGTAAATACTGAGTCTTTTTGATTTTTAACCCATGCATTTATTGAATCTCCTGAATCATATACAGAATAACCACTTTCTGATTTTATTCCTGGATCTATCATCCAAACAGATTTAAAACCATTTTTATGTAAATAGTCATTAGTTTCTTTTGGATTGGGAAAATTAATGGAATCGAATGTGAATATTCTAAAATCTTGCATATAGTCTATGTCCATCCAAATAACATCACATGGAATATTTTTCAATCGCATGGTGTCAGCAATAGACTTAACTCTTGCATCTGGATAATAGGAATATCTGCATTGGTGAAAACCTAAACTCCATAATGGAGGAAGTGCAATTGTACCCGTTAACTTAGCTAATTCTCGCATAACTTCTTGAGGAGAATCTTTTTCAATTACTAATACTCTAAAAGAAGGACCCTCAGAAGAGAACGTAATTCTTTCTCCAAGTGCAATTTCCATTTTCCAAGTATTATCTGCAATAACACCAAAGCTGCTCCCATCTTCTCTTAACCCCAAAACCCAAGGGTGAGATTGATACAATCTTTGCCCATTGTCTTTTCCATAAGCGTAATTATCTGTGTTCCATAGCTTTAAGTTTGTTCCATTTCTAACCAAATCGCCCAACACTTCTCCAGTGCCATATAAATCGATATTTTCTCCTATTGTAACCTGAGCAACTTCTCTGTCACCTATATTTGAAAAAGAAACCTTTATTGTATTAGAGTCTATTTCATCTAATGATTTACGGGGTTCATTAACGATTGCGAAAGATGGAGTGTGTGCATCTTGATTATAGTTTAAAGGATAGTAAAGAGTGACATCACTTTCACATGGAATAACTTTTGGTTTTAAAGACTCACTTTGAGAACATCTTGAAAAAAATATTACTGGAATCGTAATTAGAATGATTAATTGATTTAAATTTTTCATGTAGTATTTTTTAATTTAATTTTTAATAAATTTTTTAGTTTCATTTTCATATTGAAGAACATAGACTCCGTTATCCAAATCACCTATATAAATAGAGCCATTTTTTAAATTTCCATTTTTAATAACCAAACCTTGATTATTAAAGATTATGTATTTTTCACTAATAAACTTTTCTTGGTTTTTTAAGTAAATGAAATTTGAAACTGGATTGGGATAAACAAAGTAGTTTTCAAAGTTTTCAGACTCCAAGTTACTAATGGAAGAACATCCACAAATATTCTTTTGAATGGTTAAATCAGGAACTACAGGCGCTTGATAAGTGACTTTCACCCAACATTTTTGACCAAGTTGAGAGTCTGTGGTGTTTCTTATTTTCAGTGTGTAAATATCTTCATTAGAAATTAGAAAGTCGTGATTTAAGGTTCCAATACCTGAAACAGAGTCTATTATGTCACAATTCCTGTCTAATAATAATATGTCAACGGAGAGGTTGCTAAACAAAGGATAAAGCTCTACACTTAAGGTGCTTTGTGACTTTGTATGTACTTTTCCAACCACTCTACACTCTAAACTATTAGTTGGTAATTTACCTCCTTGTTGTAATGACGCTAAATGACTGTCTCCTAAATCATCAGCCATTTCCCATTCTTGAGTAATTGTCTCCGATGGATTTGAATAATTTGAAGTTATCCCGTCAGGTGCCCAAATTGCATAACCTTTTCTACCATTTGGTGCGGTTCCATCACATGGAGGAATTGTAAAATCAATTTTTCCTCCTCCATAAACTGTAATTGTACTTAAATGGGCTCCCGAATAATCTTTTAGAACAGTGCCATCTAACCAATTAGTCTGAACTCCTGTTAAAGTTTTCCAGTTGTCCCAACTATCATTAACAGCAATTATTGCTTTCGCATCTCTTTCAACAACAAGAGCGTCATTCTCTTGCCATCTAACTAAATATGAACCATCTTTAAAGTTTAAATTTTGATGACACCATATAATATTTACGATATCCGACCTCATTGGTAAGTCTAATGAATCTTTAGGGTTATGATTGTATCTATTACCATTATAACCTATATTAAATAGATCTTCAAAATAAACCATTGGTGCCCCGTCTAAAGCAAAAGAAATTGCATATACCAAACTTAATCTTGGATCGTTTGGTTCAATTTGAGCTCCAAGCTGCTGAGAAGTATTCCAATTAATGTAATTTCCGTCAGCATCTAAAATTGGTCTAAAAGTATCGTGATTATTTACAAATGGAACTGTTCTAAGCCTGTTACCTTGTTGATAATTAGGAACACTCCCTAAATCAAAAGTCCCAAGTCCTTGAACTATACCTGTAAACGCATTTCTTAATGAAAAATCAAAAGTTCCTGCCCTGTTTTGGACGTCGCTGCACCATTGGTCGAGTTCAGTGGAATTCCCCACCCACTCTCCTACTGCAAACATATCGTCTGATGTGTTTGCCCAACCATTTCCATTTTGTAAGTTCCACAAAAAATCCTCTACAACATACGTTGGAAAATGTTTTATGGCGTCAATTCTAACTCCTGAAAAGCCAACTTGTTTTTTGTACCACAGCAACCAATTTCTCATTTCACTTCTCATATACCCAGAGCTTTGATTGGGATTATGAATAGCATTTGAACTTAGACCATATGAGTTCGCTTCGTAAGAAATATCAGGACCCCAGTATGGAGAATTTATTTCGTTGGAACAACATATATAATTATTATTAGGATAGAAATTTTGCCAGTTCTTACTAAACCTTCCTTTGCGCGACAAATAATTAGAAGAGGTTTCCAATGTCGATGGTGTTTCAAAACATGAATACCTAAAGTTTTTATACTTATTACTCGAACCATCGTCAATTGCTTGTGGATCTTGACCTCCAGAACCATTTTGACTGCCTGCACCAGTTATATGGTTTAAAACAATATCCTGAATAACATCTATACCATTAGCTTTCATCACAGCAACCATCCTCAAAAGCTGGTCTTTGTCTCCTAACTTGGTTTTTAAAAATCCTTTTTGATATTTATCTCCTAAATCATAATGATCGAAGGGAGCATAACCCATATCAACAATCTGTTTATTTTTAATAGATGGAGGAATCCAAACAGCATCTATCCCAATTGCTCGCAATCTTGGAGCTAGATCTGCCAAGTAGTCTGCGTGTCTGTAACTGTAATTGGAATTAAAATAATCCCACCAAAATCCTTGTAATGTAACTTGTTTTGAAGTACTAAGATTTTGTGAAAATGAAAAAACAATTAAAAAAGAAAAACTTACAGATAAAATTATTCGATTAATAGCCAAGATTCTGTTCTAAATTCGGATTGTTTACAATGTCATAAGTCGGAAGAGGATATATATTTCTGTACTCGTCTACACCCATGCCATTAATTTCACCCCCTTTAAACGACCATAATAAATCTGAAGTTGTGTACTTATTATGTCTAATTAAGTCTGTTCTTCTCGTGCACTCCCAATACAATTCTTTACTTCTCTCATTTAATACATCCTCTAAATTAACAGTGGAAAAATTAAAATTTGAATTCCCATATGCTCTTTCTCTTAAAAAATTCATGTAAGTTAAAGCAGTTCCTTGATCACCATTATTAAGTGATGCCTCAGCTAACATTAAATATATATCAGCTAATCTAAACATGGGGAAATCGGTATCGGAATGAGTTAAAGAAACATGTGACCCAGGGTTTCCCATTTGATCAATATTACTAAACTTACCTACTAAGTATCCACTTGTATCGGGGCAGTTGGTTAACACTTCACCTATATTCACATCTTGATAAACAGTAGTAGTATCTCCCAGAATTACCTTTTCACCAGAAGTATGAAATTTCCATCTTGTATCAAGAGTTGAATCAGTGAAAATATTGACAAATGTTGGTGTAGCTCTTAAACCATTCCAACCATTATTCATACCGTAATCACTAGCATCCATAGTACTTCCTAGTGCAGCACATATTAAAAATGTTGTTCCTCCCCACGTTTGTGTGTATTGACCGTCAAAACAAATTGGGAAAATAATTTCTGGTGAAGTATGGTTATCTGCCATAAATAATTCTGAATAATTGTCGTCTAAAGAAAATCCACCATCGTTTATAACTTTATTGCAATAGTCAATACATTCAGACCATTTTGAATTGGAAGTATATACTTCTGCGTTCAAATACATTTTTGCAAGTAATGACTGAGCAGCTGATTTACTAGCTCTACCATAAGGGATTTGGTTGGCATCTAATAAACTATTTTCTATTGCCTTCAGCTCAGACTCTATCCAATTGAACAGTTCTGGTCTCATCTTTTGCTCAGGATAAAAAACCCCAATTGGAGTAGTTTCATCAACAAATGGAACATTTCCAAATAAATCCATGGCATGATAATAACTCAAGGCTCTTAAAAATCTAGCTTCTGCTCTATAAATTCTTATTGTTGATTGTTGTTCCTCACTAAATCCTTTCTCATCCATACTCTCATCGGTAGATTCTTTAATAAAAACATTGGCAATAGGGATTTGAAAATATATTCTAGAATACATGGCTTTTACAAAAGAGTTATCCGCACTCCATTCCATTTTACACATTTCAGGAATTCCAACATCGTTCCATCTACAAATTGCATGGTCTGTTGGAAGCTCTTGTAAATTCCATAAAACTCTTATGTACTGTGAAAAACCTTCATCAATTCCAGCAATATCAGGATTCCCTGAAGGGCCATGAAGTCCAGACAAAGACATACCAGCATATAATTTTGCAATCACTTTTTCATAATTATTGGCATCTTTATAAACATCTACAGATGAAAGTCCTATAGGCGGTTCTAAATCAAGTCTTTTAGAACATGAAAAAACCATTACTGTTGAAGTAATTAAAAATAGGTAGTTTATTTTTTTAAAATAATTCATAATATTTAAATTAAAAGTCAAAGGTTAGGTTTAAGGAATAAATTCTAGGTCTTGGATAAATATTATTATCGATACCTCCAACAACCTCTGGATCCATTCCAGAATATTTAGTTAAAACAAAAACATTATTTATTGTAAAAGCCGCATTTAAACTAAACTTATCAGACAACATATTTTTAAAATTATAACCAAAAGTAAAATAATCCATTCTCAAAAAATTTGCTTTTTCAAGGAAGTAATTACTTAATAATTGCTCGTTAGAATTTCCTTGAAAATTGGTTTCTAAAAAACTAGCATGAATATTTGAAGAGTTAAACGTTGAATTTCCAGCTTGTAAATTACCATAATTTGAAGCTAAATTATTATAAACATAAGCACCGAGTTCAGCTCTCATAGAAGTACCTAGAAACCAATTTTTATAAGATGCGTTTAAATTAGCTCCTAAAAACCAATTTGGATTTGGATTACCTGATCTTACTCTATCATCAATATTGATAATACTATCGTTATTTTGATCAATAAATTGATCTTCTATTGGACTACCATCAGCGTTATAAGTTGATTCATAGAAAAAATATGTAAAGGTAGGGTGCCCAACTGTGTGTATTTGCGCTGTGTTTCCAATTCCTCCAGAAATACCGCCAACTTGAATTCCTATAGAACTGGTGTCGGGGACTAATGACAATCCAGTCACAGTATTTTTATTGTAGGTTGCATTTAAACCTAAATCTATACTTGTAGTTGCATTTTTTAATAATCCTAAATTTAGATTTATTTCCATACCCTCATTTTTCATGCTACCAACATTAGTTAAAATGAAGTTGGTGAAGTTGGTTCCAGCAACTACTGGCACAGTTGCTAATAAATCTGATGTTTCTTTTAAATAATAGTCAAAAGACCCACTTATTTTATCATTCAACATTCCGAAATCAATTCCAATATTCGTGCTTGATGTTGTTTCCCACTTTATATTGTAATCGTAACCATCAGGTCTTAATGTACTTACAAATTGATTACCAAACTGATATTGAGCAGTTATAGAACCTTCTTGGTAGTTAGCAATATAAGGGTAATCGTAAAAAATATCTTGTTGCCCCGTGATACCATACCCTACTCTTGCCTTAAAATAGGTAAGGAAATCTGCATCTTTCAAAAAAGATTCTTCGCTAATAATCCAAGCAGCAGAAACAGATGGAAACCAGCCCCATCTATTTTCAGGACTAAACCTTGAAGAACCGTCTCTTCTCATGGTTGCTGTAACAATATATTTATCAGCATAAGAATAAATACCTCTTGAATAAAAGGAAAGTAATGCATTTTTTGTCTCTGTAGGAATTCCTGGTGCATTTAATGTGTCTCCTGCTATATTAAGCCCTGGATAAGAAGGACTTTTAGTAGACCATTCTTGAAATGAATATCCACCAGTCACATCCAATCTATGTTTCAAGGCTTTTTCTGAGTTAGAATAATTTAAAAACCCTTCAATTAATTGATTGGATTTCTCCATTTCATATTGAGTTTTAAAACCCCCATTTTGAAAATTAGATGCTGCATATTCAGGTATAGAAACAGATCCGTTAGAGTTAACAATATCTGTACCAACATTTAAAACTGCTTTAAGTTCAGGAATTGAATTTGGACTATATGTTACTTTAGCATTACCAATAAATCTATTGACCTCACTAACATCCTCTTTTTGATTTACAATTCCTAGTGGATTCCTAATAGCTAATGGAACAGGTTTTCCAGAGTTCCCACCTGCAGTAAAAAGTGTTTCATAATATCCACCATATGCAGTATCGCCACTGTAGACCGGCATAGTTGGATCAAATTGAGTAGCAGCCCAAATGGCACTTTGATCAGTAAAAAAATTATCAGTTCTTACATATCTTGAATTCACATCCAAAGCAATTTGATTTTTAAAAAATTTAGGTGACAAATTTAAAGAAGTAGAATACCTGTCTAATTTGTGCCTTTTAAGAAGACCTTCTTCATGTTTATTTCCTGCTGAAAATCTAAATGGAACTCCTTTCAATCCTCCTGAAACAGAAACATTATTCTCATTAATGTAAGCCATTCTATATATTTTTTCTTGCCAATTAGTACTGGAATCTCCCAGTTTATCTATTTGAGTTTGGGAACCAAATTCATTAACAACATCACTGTAATCAGCAGCACTTAATACATCAGTATACTTGACAACTGAAGATAATGAGTTATTTGTTGTAAAACTGACATTAATATCATCACCTTTTCCCCTTTTAGTAGTTATCAAAATTACTCCATTTGCACCTCTAGATCCATATATTGCAGTTGCTGAAGCATCTTTTAAAACAACAAATGTTTCAATATCATTTGGATTGATTAGGTTTAATGGATTGGCAGAACCTGCTATTCCTCCGTTATCCAATGGAACCCCATCGATCACAATTAATGGATCATTACTTGCATTTATTGAAGTACCTCCTCTAATTCTTATAGTACTACCTGAACCTGGAGCTCCGTTGTTAGAATTAATTTTTACTCCTGGAACTTTCCCCATTACTAATTGTTCTGGTGTGGTAACAGAACCTTTGTTAAAGTCTTCACTTCTTATAATTGCAGCAGATCCAGTTAAATCTTTAGTCCTTGCTGTTCCATAACCAATTACTACTGCCTCATCTAATAAAAGAGCATCTTCTGATAAAGTAAAATTTTTGATGACGTTTGAATTAATAGCAATAGTTTCTTTTATTTTTTTGTAGCCAACCGCAGAAAAAACAATTGAATAATTTCCTTTTTCAATGTTTGCAATCAGATAATTACCCCCAATATCAGTTGAAGAACCTGTACTAAGTTCCATAACATACACCGTTGCGCCTACAAGAGCTTCACCATCTTGATCTACTATTTTTCCTGAAATAGAAAATTGACTGTAAGTAAAAGAAGAGAATAAAAAACAAGTAATAAAAAAAATATTTTTAAATAAATTAAAATTCATATCAATTGGGATTAAATAACAACAAACCAAATTTAAAATTTTTTTAACGTCATTTTAACGTTAAGTTATTTTTTTTTTAAATTAGTGTAAAATTAAATTATAAATTATGAAAAAAATATACGTAACACTTTTCTCTTTTTGCTGCATCTCCTTAGGGATTAATGCTCAGAATAATGCTGCAATTAGTGCCTGTTTAAATGGTAGTGACTTAAGCATTTCCTTTGACAACTCCTATAATTGTGCTGCTGCACCAGGAAGTTTATCAGGAATGGCTACTATTGGCTTTCATTCTGGAGCTGACTCTTGGTCTACAGTAATTGATTGGGATGCTCCAACAGCTTTACAAGCTAGTAATGACGGAGCTGACGTTTACACAGTTACTTTTGATCCTTCTGCCTATTATGGTGTAGCTGCTTCTACTGTACACTTTGTTTACAATATGGGACCAACTGATCCTGCTGGAGCTTGGGCTAGTGAAGGAAAAGATGATGATGGTGCGGGTGGCTGTGCTGACTTCATGGTGGATATTGCTGCATTATCTCCTTGCGCTACTAATGTAAATGAAGTTGTATTAAACGACATCGTGACTGTTGCTCCTAATCCTGCAAATGAAAATACCAACTTTAATATTATTTTAAGAAATAGTAAAGAAGTTAGAATTAATCTATTTGATTTAACTGGTAAGTTAATAGATAATGTAAGCAATAGTTACATGACTAAAGGAGTTCATTCTATTTCCTACAATACATCTACTTTAAATTCTGGAATTTATATATTTCAAGTTGCTTCAGGAGATGAAGTAAACGCTGGTAAATTAATTGTAAAATAATTATTTAATCAATAATATAACAAAAGCTCCTTCGGGGGCTTTTTTTATAAATTTCACTTATGAAACTTAATTTTATTTATTTATTCACTTTTATTTTTTTAGGTAATATTGGATTTTCTCAAATTATTCAAATTACACCAGCATTTCCAACGGTGAATGATGTAATAACTGTTCAATATGATGCAACTCAAGGAAATGGAGGTTTAGTTGGTGTTAGTCCTGTTTATACGCATACCGGAGTAGTTACCCAAAGTGGTTTACCTAGTTCTTGGTCATATACTCAGGGGAGTTGGGGGCAAGCGGATACTAATGTCCTAATGACTGATTTAGGAAATAATATTCATGAATTGATTATTGACATAGATCAATATTACGGTTTTCCTACTGGAACTAATGTCGCTAAATTAGCTTTTGTTTTTAGAAATTTCAACGGTTCACTAGAAGGTAAAACTGCAACAATGGGAGACATCTTCTACCCAATATACCCTGTAAATGGAGGTTTTCAGGCGGCCATAATAAAACCCTATTCCGACCAACTGGTAAATTTATATGATACTATTACTTTCAATGGTCAGGCTAACTCATTAGCAACGCTCGAGCTATACGATAACGGTATTCTTATAGCAGATACTGTAAACAGTAATTCTTTAGATAAAAGTATCTCTATTAATAACCCTGGAGACCACGAGTTAATATTTGTAGCTAATGACGGTAATACCACTATTTACGATACTATTAATTATGTAGTTATCCCTTCTTTAAACCTCAGCAACCCACCTTCTAATTTGGTAGATGGAATTAATTATATTGACGATTCTACAGTAACTTTAAAATTCTTTGCTCCAGAAAAAAACACAGTTAATCTAATTGGAGATCATAATGATTGGATGGTTAATTCCAACTCTTTCATGAATCTTTCTACTGACAGCTTGTATTGGTGGAAAACTATTTCGAATCTAATTCCAGGTCAAAAATACACCTATCAGTATTTAGTTGATGGAATCATTAAAATTGCCGATCCCTTAAGTCCATTAATTTTAGATCCTAATAACGATGGAAACATTGGAAGCCTAAATTATCCAAATCCTATTCCCTACCCAAGTTCTAAAACTAATGGTTTTGTTACTGTAATGGAGCCGGGGAAAACACCTTATAATTGGGTAAACACAAACTTTTCACCACCAGCAAAAAAAGATTTAATTATATATGAACTTCTTGTAAGAGATTTTGTTGCTTCTCACAGTTACAAAACACTAATAGATACCTTGGATTATTTAAGTAATCTAGGAATTAATGCTATAGAATTAATGCCACCGAGTGAATTTGAAAATAATGAAAGCTGGGGATATAATCCTAGTTTTCACATGGCGTTAGATAAATATTACGGAACACCTGAACATTTTAAAACTTTTGTTGATTCGTGTCACGGAAGAGGAATTGCAGTAATTAACGATATTGTTTTTAATCAAGCATTTGGACAAAGTCCCATGGTGAACCTTTATTGGGACGGTATTAATAGCAGACCTGCTGCAAACAATCCGTGGTTTAACGAAGTTTGTCCTCACCCTCCTTATTGTTGGGGATACGATTTTGATCATTCTTCACAAGCCACACGAAATTTTATCGATAGAGTGAATCATTTTTGGCTGGACGAATATCATATAGATGGATTTAGGTTCGATTTCACTAAAGGTTTTAGTAACAATTCTAACAACTACGATGACGATAGAATTGATTTATTAAAAAGAATGGCGGATACTATTTGGTCTGTCCATCCAAATTCATATGTGATATTAGAGCATTGGGCAGCAAATAACGAAGAAAAAATATTAGCTAATTATGGAATGATGCTTTGGGGAAATGTTACCCATGGCTATCAAGAATCAGCGATGGGGTTCCCTGCAAATTCAAATCTCGTTGGAGGTGTTTACAAATACAGACTATGGAACGATCCTCACTTAATATCTTATATGGAGAGTCACGATGAAGAAAGAATCATGTACAAAAACATAACTTATGGAAACACCAATGGTTCGCAAAATGCGAAAAACCCTATTAAGGCATTAGAGCGAACAGAGGGATTAGCAGTTTTAATGCTAACTACTCCGGGGCCAAAGATGATTTGGCAATTTGGTGAAATGGGTTATGACATTTCGATTGACTACCCATGTAGAATCTGTAACAAACCCATACTATGGAACTATTTATCTGAAAATAGCAGGAAAAGACTTTACGACGTCTATAAAGCAACCATCAATCTAAGGAAATCTCATCCGGTGTTTACTGGAGACGATTTTACTTACAGCTTGAA
This sequence comes from Flavobacteriales bacterium, assembly GCA_029251405.1. Lineage (GTDB taxonomy): Bacteria > Bacteroidota > Bacteroidia > Flavobacteriales_D > Parvicellaceae > MED-G20. The sequence goes on along the minus strand of JAQXDK010000044.1, from coordinate 7,269 downwards.
TGGAGCTGTAAAAACACTAACACTTAATAACCCTAATATGAATGCACTAGTAGCTGTAAATATTGATGTAAATAGTCAAGATAAAATTCTTTACTTCCAAAATAACGGTTGGTGGTATGAATACTTTACTGGAGATAGTCTTGAAATAACAGGTAACACTAATATTACTTTAAATCCAGGTGAATATCGAATATATACCGATGTAAAATTAGACCAACCTGTAATTCAAAACACCGTAGATATTGAGGAATTTAAAATGGCAGAATGGGAAGTAAATATATATCCTAACCCAAGCAGCCATTTTATAAAAGTAAGCCACAATTCAAAAAGTAATAAATCTTTAAGCTATGCTATTGTAAATACAAAAGGAGAAATAGTATTGTCAGAAAAGCCATTAGTAAACGAAAATCATATAAATATAGAAAACCTCAAAAAAGGAAATTATTTTTTAATTATTAGACAAAATAATCAAATAGTAACTAAAGAATTCATTAAAATTTAAAGCTCAATTTCTAGTAGTAAAAAGTTTTTTGGATTTATAGAAACTTTAGTATTAAGATCTATAAAATTATTTGTCATTATAACTTTAGCTTTAGTAGCTGTCTTTTTAAAATCAATTTCATTAATGTAATTGTTGGGGATAATTTCGATGTTATCCTTTTCGTTATTTAGAACTAATAACACCAGACTATTTTCATCATATCTAACCACTGTATATACTTCGTTATCATAAGTTGGAGCAAAGTGTCTCAATGCCCCATTATGAATGGCAGTACAATTCTTACGCCAGTTTAAAAGTTGTTTTAAGAATACTTGCGCATCATTTTGCAACACAGACATTTTTCCAGAAAATGCATTTTTTACATCCGTATCCCAACCTCCGGGAAAATCTTCTCTAAGCACGCCATGATCTCCAGGTTTAACACTATCGGAAAGTAAAACTTCCGTTCCGTAATACACTTGCGGTATGCCTCTGGTTGTCATTAAAAAAGCTTGAGCCATTTTCCAATAACTAAAATCGTGTTTTAATTGGTAATATGCCCTACTCATGTCGTGATTGTCTAAAAAAACAACCATATTATCAGCTTTAGGGTATAGATAATCTTGCGCCATATTTCTGTATAAAATAGAGAGTTTATGATCCCATTTTTGGTCTTTAGGCTGTAGAGCTTCTACAAGAGCTTCGTTAAGTGGAAAATCCATTAAGGAAGGGATAAAAGATGAGTGTTTTTGAATTATTGATACAGCCTCATTTTGTATTAAATTTGGCTTTTGCCAAAGGCCAATAATGGATTTATCAGTAGTCCATTCCTCACCAACAATATTGAATCCAGGATACTCGTTATCAATCGCTTTATTCCAAGAATTTAAAAAAACTCTGTCAGAGTAAGAATATGTGTCTACTCTGAAACCTGATAATTGAGCATATTCAATCCACCACAAAGAATTTTGAATGATATAAGTAGCTAAAAAAGGATTCCTCTGGTTGAGGTCTGGCATTTGTTTAACAAACCATCCGTCTGTAAATCCAACAACATCTTTTTCTACAGAGTATGGATCGTGAAGAGCTTCTCTGGTGTGAGAAGTATTTACATAATTAGCAGTGTTATTTATCCAATTTTCTGCTGGTAAGTCATTCATCCACCAATGATTTGAGCCAATATGGTTTAAAACAACATCTTTGATAAGTTTTATTCCCTTTGATTTCGCTTTAAGAGCTAATTCTTTGTACAAGTCATTACTTCCCATTCTTGGGTCAATCTTGTATAGATCTGTTATTGCATAACCGTGGTAAGAAAGCTCTTTCATGTTGTTTTCTAGTAATGGTGTAGACCAAATTGCTGTAAAACCCATCTCGGCTATATAATCTAAATGGTTAATAATTCCCTGAATATCTCCTCCGTGTCTAGCACTGGGGTCTTCACGATTCATTTTTTGTTCTTTTAAAGATTTTACAATATCATTGTTCTTGTCTCCATTGGAAAATCTGTCAGGGGTTATTAAGTAAATTACATCTTTAGAGGAAAAAGATTCATTTTCCATATTCCTCTCAGACTTTAATCCCATTTGGTAATTGTACTTTTCAATCAGTTGATCATTCTTAGAAAAATAAATATCAAAACTGAAAGCTTCTCCTCTTTCAATTACTTCAACATCGAGTGCAACATAGTTTTCATTATCTAAATAGTGCACTTTTAATAATTCAATTTTACTATCTGGAATATTAATTTCCAATTCTTTGAGCTGATCTCCATGAATTAATATTTGAAATTTTGAAGATTTCATATTTACCCACCAACTAATGGGTTCAACATGGTGTAATAGATTTTGAGAAAATAAAAAACCACAGTTAAATAAAATAGAGAAAATGAGAATTATTTTTTTCATAAATTAATATTATAATACTGTTGAAATAATAAAATGTAAAAAAACAGATTTGAAGAAATAATAAAAAAAAACTACTATATTCATAAACGTTAAAATGACATTAAGTAAATATAATTAAAAACGTGTCAAGAGAAATCATAAAAAAAGAAATCAATAATCAGCTTAATCCTAATATCTCAGTTGATTGTGTGATTTTTGGATTTGATGGGAAAGAACTACATGTTCTTTTAATTGACAGAGAAAATGAATTAAAAAATGTTGTTTCTGCCCATGCTCTTCCTGGTAATTTAGTCTACGACCATGAAAACTTAAACATGGCTGCTGAAAGAGTTTTAAAAGAATTAACAGGACTTACCAGTATCTATTTAGAACAATTTGGAGCATTTGGAGATCCTGATAGAATCAAAAAAAAAGAAGATCAACCTTGGTTAAAATCTGTGAGAACCAACCCCAATGCAAGAGTGGTTACTATAGGTTACTATTCGTTAATTCGAATGTCAGATTACGAGTTAAACCCTTCGTCATTTGCAAAATTTGCCAAGTGGATTCCACTAAAAGAAATTCTAAATTTACCATTCGATCATTTTAAAATATTGAATAGCAGTATAGAATACCTGCGTTCCAATACTAAGATTAGGCCTATTGGATACAATTTGCTTCCAGAAAAATTTACTCTAAATGAAATGCAAAAACTCTACGAGGCTATTTTTAATAAGAAGATAGACAATAGGAATTTCAGAAGAAAAATTATTAACCTAGATGTACTCGACAAATTAGCCGAAAAACAAGAAGGAGTTGCCCACAAACCTGCAACCTTTTATAAGTTCAATGTAGTCAAATACGAAAGCTATATTGAAAAAGGTTTTTTTAAGTTTGAATTTTAATTTAACAATTACAAATCTCAATCTTAAAATACACTAGTCTATAACTTAACAACTCTTCTTTCTGGAATATGATTTTTAGTTCCTTGGAATTGTATCATATAAAAACCTTTAGGTAGTTCACTTAAATCAACATTAAAAGAATTATAACCTCTACTTAAAGCAACTGAAGTAGTTTTTAAGTTAGTTCCTTTTAAATCTCTTAAAACTAACTGTATATTATCTCCTTGGAAATATTCTAATTCAAATTCAATTGTAATTAAGTTTGTAGTTGGATTTGGATAAATTCTATAATTATCTACTTTACTGTCACAATTCACCACAATAGGAGAGAAAGATTCTGTAGTTCCATCTATATCTGTTTGTGATAGTCTGTAATAATTATCACCAGAATTTGGAGATACATCTTTATAGCTGTAAGTAGTTTCTTCATTGTTGGTTCCTCCACCAGTTATGTCACCTAATTTTTCCCAAGAAAATAAGTTTTTACTTCTTTCAATAGTAAAGTATTCGTTATTTACTTGAGACGCTACTACAAACTCTAAGTTGGTTTGGTTATCCATACACTCCCCTTCAAAAGACATTAAATCTATAGGGAGATTATTTTCTCCGTCTGTAGATCCTAATGTAAAAAAGAAGCCACTAAAATCTGTAACAGCAGAAGCAGTAGTAATATTTCCAATATTTATATTTCCAGATGCAGTAGAGGAAATATCGTCCCATCTGCTTCCATTCCAAGTCCCCCACGCTATTCCGTTTAAATCTGGAGCAAAAACATTACCACCAGTTCCGTAATCGTCATCATCTGTCCAACTAACGTATAAAGCAGCATTAGCACTTCCAGAAGTTTTTCTTACATCATAATAATAACCTTTGGTAATGTCTGTATTACTACCATCGAAACCACTAATATGCCCACTAGCAAAACCACCACCAGAAACATTTCCACTAGCAGCACCTACTCCAGCTCCAGTAAATCTATTGTCGTCATACCTTAACTTAAAGGTTGTAGACCCAGCGTCGGTCGTTAATCTGATAGGTCTTAGAATAGTTCCGTTACCAACTGGAAAAGAAAAAGCAGAACCTGACCCAAAAGTTTTCCCTAAATATCCAGATGTATTATCTACATTAATATGTCGATCAGCTGCAGCATTAGCAATAGAACCACCTGAACCAATAGTAAGTGTGTTAGCACCTGTTGTGATGTCTGCAGCCACATTTAAATTTAATTCTCCTTCGACAGTTGCATCACCACTCATTGTTAAACCATTGGTATTACTATTTTTAAGATTAAAGAAAGTTTCTGATGGAATAGCTTGGGAACTTCCACCATCAAAAGTTACAGTTCCGGCAGCATCATCCATAGTTCCAAAGGTATTGGCACTTGTATTACTACAAATTAAATCTCCTTGAGAACCTGAACCAGTGAAATCGATTTCTCCAGATGTTGTTAACTGACCATCGGCATTAAACGTTCCACTATTAGGAATTTTTAAAGTTCCGGCAGCAGCTATTGAAATGGTGTTATTAGCAGTAAAAGTGTAAGCTCCAATATCTAAATATCCGTCCGTCACAGTTACTTGATCAAAAGAACTAGCACCTTGAAAAGTAATTCCGCCTGTACTAGATTTATTGACAACCAAATCTACAGTGTTGTCATTAATTAAAGCGGAAGTATTTTGTGTGGAACCACTAAATGTAATTTTTCTATTTGATGCACTTAAAGCTCCAGAATTAGAAAAATCTCCCTTAATTGTTAAGTCATCACTTCCAAAATTAATATCCAGTGTACCAGCAGCTGTTATTGAAACATTATTAGCAGTAGTATTACCATCGGTACGTTTAGAACCTGAACCATCTATTTCTAAATCGTAATATGTATGTGCTGAAAGGATAGTCTGGGTTCCGTCTTGGTCATATTCAACAGTTCCTGCAGCATCATCCAAAGTTCCTAAGCTTGTTACAGTACTATTTAATTGCAATCTTGCTGTTCCATCCATATTTATATTTCCTCCAGTAGCATCAAATGCACCATTCCCATCAAATACTCCACTACCGTTTATGTTAAGTATTCCATTTACATCAGAAGCCCCAGTTACAATAATAGTTCTTGCCAATACATCAAAGGCACTTGTTGAGCTTACAGTAAGATTATTATCTACTGTAAAGCCATTCACAACAGATTTTACATCTGAAATACTTGAGCCATCAATCTCTAAATTGTAATAGTTTCTTGCTTTTACAGATTGATTTCCAAAATAGTCATATTCTACAGTTCCTGTTCCATGAACAAATGTTCCTCCGATACTTGTTACCGTTGCTCCGCCTAGCCTTAAAGTCCCTCCAACTCCATTAAATCGAACAGCTCCACTAGTACCATCAAAATCACCATCTGCATCATAAATTCCATTTCCGTTAATTATTAATGTCCCATTTATATCAGACGAAGATCCATTTGCTGTAAATGTACCTGTAGTTATGGACAAAGTTCCATCGCTAGTTCCATCGGGTCCTACAGTAATGGTTTTTCCAGTTGCAACATCTGCATCATAACTAGTCATTGCTAACTCACCCGCAGTAACTGTTAAATCACCATCTATATCCAAAGCACCACCAGCTGTTTTGGTTCCAGTAGCATTATTGATGGTTAAATTATAGTAAGTTTCAGAGATTACTGTTTGATTTCCTGCGTAGTCATATTCAATAGTACCTGTACCTTCTGTAAGCGTATTTCCAAGACTTGTAACCGTAGCTCCACCCAGTTTTAAAGATCCTCCAACTCCTGTAAATTGTACTGTTCCACCAGTTGCATCAAATTCATCATTGGCATCAAAAATTCCTCCGTTGTCAAAATCTAATATTCCATTTATATCGGCGTCTCCAGTTAACGTCAATGTATTGTTTCCTAAATTTAGTTCAGCGCTTGAGCCAATTATAAAATCACCAGAGACATTAATATCTCCTTGGGCAGTTCTAGCTGTTCCCCCGTCAACCACCTGTAAATTGTGGTAATCATCAGCCAAAACATTTGTTGCACCGTTTTTATAAATAACACGTCCTTCAGTATTATCAAGAGTTCCTAAAGATGTTGGAGAAACAGTTATAAATCTTAAAATTCCATTTGCTGAAAAATTTATATTACCTGATGCAGAAAACCCACCTCCAGCATGAAATATTCCACTAGAACTATTTACTTCTAATATTGCACTTACAGAAGTTGCTCCAGTAACAGTTGTTGTATAATTTTCAGTTAAATAGGTTGCAGAGTTTGAAATAGTCATGTCATTAGCTACATTAACTGCACCCTGAGCAGTCTTATTTCCACTTTGATCAATTACAAGGTTATAGTAATCATCGGCTAGTACTTGCTGTACTCCACCATCATACTGTACAGTTCCAGCACCAGTACTTAAAGTTCCAAGGTCTGTAACTGTATTATCACATCTTAAAAATCCAGCCCCTGTGAATGTTACTGCTCCACTTGCTGCAGTAAAAGTATTATCTGCATCATAAACTCCAGTTCCTGTAATTGATAATGTTCCGTCTATATCACTTGCTCCATCTGCATTGTAAGTTCCTGTACTAATTATTAACGTACCATCAATATCTGTTGCTCCTGTCATTGTTACTGTTCTACTATTAACATCTAGCGTACCATCTACTTCTATTTCTCCAGCAACTGACCAAGTCCCATTTGCTGTGTAAGTATCTCCAGATTGAACTATAAATTTATCTGACGAAGTTGTGAAATTTGAAGGATTCAATCCTGTTCCATTAGTTGCTGTATACCAATTACCTAATGTATTTGGATTGGTATTACCATCTGAATAATATTTATTATCAAACCAAATTAATTTGTCACTTGCATCAACATCGTTACTTTCCGCTGTAGACGCATCACTTGCTAAAGTACCACTGTAAACAGTAAACGTTATTACATCCGTAGAGCCATCTGCTGTGACGTTAGTTGCTCCACTTACAGAACTGGTATTCCCAAAAG
>JAQXDK010000020.1 GCA_029251405.1 Flavobacteriales bacterium | reverse complement strand
AATCCAAAGGCAATACCATCCACCCCAAGTGAAGGATTAGCTCTTAGATCTGATTTTTCTCTTAAGTAGTCTGCATAAAAAAATTGATTTTCATAAAATCTTGTTTCAAAAGAAAGATTTGACCCTAGGTCTCCACTAATTTTTATGCCTCTGACATTTGAATAATATCGATAGTCTAATTCATTATTTCTGGGGCCTAAACTAAAATTAAATAAAGGGTCTAATTTTAAATGTACCTCGTCGTCTACGACATCTAATAAACTTTGTGAAAAAAGTTTATTTAGAATCTTTTTTTTGTATTTAGCAATATTAGTATCGGGCTGAAATTGATGAGATTCTAAATAGGGTTGTATAGCTAAATGTTGTACTTTTTTGTAAGTTTTATTTAAATTGAAATAAGAAAAACTACTATTTTTAACTTGTGAATGATAAGAAAATAGAAAAAGAAAGTTTAAAAATAAAAGTAAATACTTTTTCATAGTTTCTAATTACCAATATTTTTAGTGTACCAACGATAAGTTTGCTCAATACCATTGGTAAGCTCTATTCTAGACTTCCAACCTAGATTATTGATTTTACTAACGTTTAACAATTTCCTTGGTGTTCCATCTGGCATTTCTTCATTCCAATAAATAGCTCCATTGAATCCAATCAATTTTTGCATGTTATTTGCCAATTCTTTAATAGATACATCTTCTCCAGTACCCACATTAATAGTTGAGTTGGAATCGTAATTGTTCATTAAAAAAATAAGAGCCTCCGCTAAATCATCAACATGGAGAAATTCTCTTTTTGGACTACCTGTTCCCCAAAGTTCTATTTCTGACAAATTTTGAAATTTAGCTTCATGAAATTTCCTAATTAATGCAGCAAAGACGTGAGAAGTTTTCAGATTAAAATTATCGTTAGGCCCGTACAAATTAGTGGGCATCGCTGAAATAAAATTACATCCATATTGTTCTCTAAAATATTCACACATTTTTAGCCCCGCAATTTTTGCAATAGCATACGGCTCATTGGTTGTTTCTAAAAGACCTGAAAGTAAATATTCTTCCTTAATAGGTTGTGGTGATTCCTTAGGATATATACAGGAAGATCCTAAAAATAAAAGCTTTTTTACATCATACTTGTGAGCATTTTTAATAACGTTGCTTTGAATCATTAGATTATCATAAATAAAGTCTGCTTTATAAGTAGAGTTGGCTAATATCCCCCCCACTTTAGCAGCTGCTAAAAAAACAAATTCAGGTTTTTTTAATTTAAAAAATGATTCTGTTTCCAAACTGTTTCTTAAATCTAAATTTTTAGAAGTCTCCACAATTAAATTTTGATACCCTAAAGAATTGAGTTTTCTAACAATGGCAGAACCAACCATGCCGTTATGGCCAGCAATATATATTTTTGATTTTTTAGAAAGTCTCATCTGTTAAATACTCTTCTTAATGTTTTCTAAATCAGAACTTATCATTTCTTTAATGATCGATTTTAAATTAGTCTTTGGTGTCCAATTGAGTAATTTACTGGCCTTTTTTGCATTTCCAACTAAAAGATCTACTTCTGTAGGGCGGTAATAACTTGAATCAATAGCTATGATTTCTTTTCCTGTGGCATCGTCTATGCCTACCTCATTTATTCCTTCTCCTTTCCAGCTTATTGTTACTCCAATTTCCTTAAACGATAATTCACAAAATTCTCTTATTGTATGTGTTTTTCCTGTTGCTAAAACGAAATCTTCTGGTTGCTTATATTGTAACATTTTCCACATTCCTTCTACATAGTCTTTAGCATGACCCCAATCTCTTTTGGCATCTAGATTGCCCAAAAACAATTTTTCTTGAATTTTTAAATTTATTTTAGCAACAGCCCTAGTTATTTTCCTTGTAACAAATGTCTCTCCTCTTAGAGGACTTTCATGATTAAATAAGATGCCATTACAAGCAAACATCTTGTATGCTTCACGATAATTTTTCACAATCCAATATGCGTACAACTTAGCTACTCCGTATGGACTTCTCGGATAAAAAGGTGTATTTTCATTTTGAGGAACTTCTTGAACTTTTCCATATAATTCAGAAGTGGATGCCTGATAAAACTTTACTTTATCTTCCATTTTCAAAATTCTAATTGCCTCCAGTAATCTTAGGGTCCCAACAGCATCTGAGTTAGCAGTATATTCAGGGATTTCAAAAGAAACTTTGACATGAGATTGTGCTCCTAAATTATAGATTTCATCAGGTTGAACTTCTTGAATTATCCTTATTAAATTAGTGGAGTCTGTAAGATCTCCATAATGAAGGAAAAAATTTAAATTTTCCTGATGTTTGTCCTGATATAAATGATCTATTCTAGAAGTATTAAATGAAGATGATCTTCTTTTAATACCATGTACCTCATAATTTTTATTAATCAATAGTTCAGACAAATAAGCCCCGTCTTGACCTGTTACTCCAGTTATAAGTGCAATTTTTCTCTTCATTTATTTAACTATAAACCAATTATTTTTCAAATTTGAACGGTTGTAAACCATTTCTTGTTCTGTTTCTAAATCTATAAGCTTCTTATTGGCGTATTTTGCAATAGCGTGACCTGCAGCAGTATCCCACTCCATAGTTGGTGCAAATCTAGGATAAACATCTGCAACTCCCTCAGCTACCAGACATATTTTAATTGAGCTTCCTAGGGACACAAATTCAATTTCATTTTTCTCCTTCTTTAAATCAGCATAATATTTTTCAGTTTCAGAACTTATATGACTTCTACTTCCTACCACCTTATAAATATTATTATTTCTCATTAAAGGTAGTTTAAGCCGCTCTCCTTCTAATTCCTTAAAAGAACCTTGATAAGAGGCGAAATATAAACATTTAGATACAGGGACATAAATAACACCAATAATTGGAATGCCATTTTTTACCAGAGCTATATTTACTGTAAACTCTCCATTTTTTTTAATAAATTCTTTAGTTCCATCTAATGGATCTACTATCCAAACTAAATTCCAATTTTTCCTTTCTTGATAGGGAGCGTGTCTCCCTTCCTCACTAAGTATCGGGATGTTTGTTGTCAATAAATATTTTTCAATAATATGATTCGCGTTTTTATCAGCAATAGTTAAAGGTGAATTATCTTTTTTAAATTCTACGTCAATTTTTTGGTGATAAACTTTCAAAATCTCTAAACCTGCTTCAATTGCTGCTTTTTTTGCAACCGACAACCATTTGTCTAGTTTATCATTTTCTTTCATGAAGCCCAAAATTTTTTAATAGCTATTAGAATTCGCAAATCCTGATTCAATTGGGTGCCAAGTTGTTTTAGCTTCCATAAAATCCTTTATTACGTAAGGGGAATCAAAATTATCATTAGAAATTTCGGAAGCCCCAAATGATCTAATTCTTTTTAAATTTTCAACTGCAGTTAATTTAATTTCATCATTAGTTAAATTAGAGAAATCTCCTATTGCATTTACATCCATGTGGCTGTATATATGTGGACTCAATTCTTTTTTACTCCCAGATAATATATTTACAACTCCTGGGGGAACATCTGAATTAGAAATTACTTCTGCAAAAGTTAAAGCACTTAAAGGAGCTTTCTCAGATGCAATAACAACAACAGTATTTCCTGAAACAATAGCAGGGATAATACAAGAAGCTATTGCAAGTAATGGTGTTTCTTCGTTGGTAATTAACCCTACCACACCCATTGGCTCAAGCATGGTGAAATTAAAATGAGAAGTTGCGACTGGATTTACAGAACCAAAAACTTGGTTGATTTTATCTGCCCATCCTGCAAAGTATATGATTCTATCAATGGTTTTATAAATTTCCAATTCTGCATTTTTATTAGTCCAACCTTGTAAAACTAATTCTTCTAAAAATTGACTTTTTCTCGTCTCTAACATTTCAGCAATTCTGTATAAAATCTGACTTCTATTATATGCAGTTCTGTTCGACCATCCTAAAAAAGCCTTTCTTGCTGCTGCCACTGCATTTTTCATATCTTTTCTAGAAGACATACAAATATTTGCAATAGGAATACCGTTATTTTTAGTTTGATAATATCTTCCAGACTCTGTTCTAGGAAATTTACCGTCTATAAAAATTTTATATGTTTTTAAAACTTTAATTCTTTCTGACATTATTCTAAATTTAAATACGCTTCCAAACCATGAAGTCCTCCTTCTCTACCGTGTCCGCTTTCTTTATAACCTCCAAATGGTGAAGTCGGATCAAATTTATTGTAAGTATTCGCCCATATTACACCGGCATTAAGCTTGGAAGTTAAATTAAACACCTTCGATCCTTTATCTGTCCAGACTCCTGCTGACAGTCCATAAGGTGTGTTATTTGCTTTTGTTATTGCTTCATCAATAGTTCTAAATGTTTGTATAGCTAAAACAGGACCAAAAATTTCCTCTTGTGCAATTACATGAGATTGTGAAACATTGGTAAATAAAGTGGGCGGACACCAAAAACCTTTATCAGGAATAGTGCAATTTAATTGGAAAATTTCTGCTCCTTCATTCTTACCAATATCAATATATTTGTTAATAGTGTCCAGCTGAGATTTTGAATTTACAGCTCCTATATCGGTATTTTTATCCAGAGGGTTTCCTAAGATTAATGATTGTATTCTATCTCTTAGCTTACGAATAAAAATTTCATTAATTGATTCCTGCACCAGTAAACGAGAGCCTGCACAGCACACATGGCCTTGATTAAAATAAATACCATTCACAACACCTTCAACAGCTTGATCTAAAGGAGCGTCGTCAAACACTATATTCGCTGCTTTACCCCCTAGTTCCATAGTTGATTTTTTGGAAGTTCCTGCAATACTTTTCATTATAGATTTACCTACTGATGTTGAACCGGTAAAAGCTATTTTCTTAATATCTTTGTGGTTCACTATTAATTTTCCAGTTGATCCAGCTCCCGTCACAATATTTACCACACCTGGTGGCAAATCAGCTTGTTGAATAATCTCAGCTAATTTTAATGCCGTTAAAGAAGTGGATTCTGCAGGCTTTAAAACCACCGTATTTCCAGTAGCTAGTGCAGGTGCAATTTTCCAAGCTGCCATCATTAGTGGAAAATTCCATGGAATTATTTGGCCTACCACTCCAATAGATTTAGGGTTTCTATTTGGAAATGCGTAATCTAACTTATCTGCCCAACCCGCATAATAAAAAAAATGAGCTGCTGCTAATGGCACATCAACATCTCTAGACTCTCTAATTGGTTTTCCTCCGTCTAATGTTTCAATAACAGCTAATTCTTTGGCCTTTTCTTGAATTAATCTGGCTATTCTGTAAATATATTTTGAGCGTTCTTTTGCAGGCATTTTAGACCATACATTTTCATAAGCATCTTTAGCTGATTTTACAGCTAGATTGATATCCTCAGATCCTGCTTCTGCAATTAATGAAATTTGATTTTCATTAGAAGGATTTATTGTTGAGAAATATTTATTCGACAATGGTTCTAAGAAACCTCCGTTAATGAAAAGACCGTATTTATCTTTTAAGTCAATATGATCTGTACTTTCTAATGAGGGAGATAAGTTCCAGTCTCCATTAAATTCTAAAGGTTGAATATTTGAATTCATTATCTAATCGTTTGAAAAATAATTTTTGGATTGGTATTTTCCGGTTTGCTGTTTTACAATTTGCATTAGAACATCATTGGCCAGGCTGCTTGCTCCAAATCTAAACCATTTTTTATCTAACCAAATAGGCCCTAAGGTTTCTTTGACTAACATCAAATATTGCAATGCTAACTTCGAATTTGATATTCCACCAGCTGGTTTCATACCAACTATTTTACCTGTTTTGTAATAAAAATCCTTAATAGTTTCTAACATTACAAGAGTTATCGGTAAGGTAGCAGCGGGTGAAATTTTACCAGTTGATGTTTTAATAAAATCTGCACCTGCGTTAATTGCTATTTCACTAGCCATTCTTATGTGGTCAAAATCTCCAAGTTCACCAGTTTCTAATATTACTTTCAGTCTTACTTTTTCACCACATACTTCTTTTATAGCTGCAATTTCATCGTACACATAATTGTATTCACCTGAATGAAATTTTCCTCTACTAATTACCATATCTACTTCATCGGCTCCGTTAATAATTGCTTCTTTTGTATCTTTAATTTTAATCTCTAAAGTGGAGTTTCCGCTAGGAAATGCAGTTGCAACACTTGCTACTTTAACATCTGTTCCCTTAAGTGCGTCTACAGCTGTCTTGACCATATTGGGATAAACACAAACAGCTGCTACATTTGGGAGATTAGATATTTGATAATGTAGATGAGTAGCCTTATAACATAGTTGTTGCACCTTAAGTACCGTATCCATACCTTCTAATGTTGTTAGATCTATCATGCTTAAAATCATTTTTAAACCATCTAGTTTAGCATCACTTTTTAAACTTCTTTTGGAAATTCTACTGACTCTATCTTCAATTCCGACTTTATCTACCTTAGTATTTGAGAAAAAATTTATCAAAATTCTACAAAAATTTAATTATCAAAGGTAATGAATCCAGTAATAACCCATAAGTAATCTACTTTATTTATAGATTTGAGAATATAATATCTAAATGAAAAATCTATTTTCATCAAAAAACGAATTAATTTCTAGGAAAGAAAAAGAGAATCTTTTAAGTCAAAAAGGAACTTGCTTTTGGCTTACTGGGTTGTCTGGTTCAGGGAAAACAACTATAGCAAAATTAACTGCAGAAAAATTACATTCAGACGGAATTCTTACACAAGTTTTAGATGGTGACAACATAAGATTGGGTGTCAATAAAAACTTAACATTTAGTGAAGAAGATCGTACAGAAAATATTAGAAGAATCGCAGAAATTACTAAATTATTTATAGAAAATGGAGTGGTAACCATCTGCTGTTTTATAAGTCCCACAAAAAAAATGAGGTCTTTAGCAAAAAAAATTATCGGTTCTAAAGATTTCAATGAGATTTTTGTTAATACTAGTTTGGAGGATTGTACAAAAAGAGATACAAAAGGATTGTACAAAAAAGCAGCATTAGGAGAAATTAAAAACTTTACAGGAGTTTCAGCTCCATTTGAAGAACCTATTTCCGCTGAACTTATTATACCTACCCAAAATTTATCTGCAGAAGATTCGTCAAGAATTTTATATAATTTTGCCCTACAACTAATTAAATAAACTTTGAATAATTACCATTTAACACATTTAAAAGAACTTGAAGCTGAATCAATATATGTAATAAGAGAAGTAGTTGCACAATTTGAAAATCCAGTTTTACTTTTTTCTGGAGGAAAAGATTCTATAGTTTGTTACCATTTGGCACGGAAGGCATTTTATCCTGCTAGCGTACCATTTCCATTAATGCATATCGACACTGGACACAACTTTGACGAATTATATGAATTCCGTGACCAATTGATAAAAGAAACGAATGGAAATTTAATTATTGAATCTGTACAAAAATCAATTGATGAAGGTAAAGTAGTTGAAGAAAAAGGAATCAACTCTAGTAGAAATAAACTTCAGACAACTACTTTATTAGATGGCATCGAAAAACATCAATTTGATTGTGCAATGGGAGGGGCAAGACGAGATGAAGAAAAAGCCAGAGCCAAAGAACGATTTTTTTCTCATAGAGATGAATTTGGTCAATGGAATCCTAAAAATCAAAGACCCGAACTTTGGAATATATTTAATGGTAAAAAAAACTTTGGAGAGCATTTTAGAGCATTTCCTATTAGTAATTGGACGGAAATGGATATTTGGCAATACATTATGTTAGAGGATATAAAAATCCCTTCACTTTATTTTTCTCATACAAGAAATTGCTTTGAAAGAAAAGGAGTAGTCATGGCAAAAACAGACTTTATAGAAACCTTGCCCAACGAAAAAGTTAAAAAAATGCAAGTTAGATTTAGAACTATTGGTGATGCAACCTGTACAGGAGCTACCGTTTCGTCAGCAGATAGTTTGGAGAAAATTATTGCAGAAGTTGCTGCATCTAGAATTACAGAAAGAGGAGGAAGAGCGGATGACAAAAGATCAGAGGCAGCTATGGAAGATCGAAAAAAGGAGGGATATTTTTAAGGATATGAGCACTGAATACTTAAACATGGATTTGCTTAGATTTACCACAGCTGGTAGTGTTGACGATGGTAAAAGTACATTAATTGGCAGATTACTATACGACAGTAAGTCCATATTTAAAGATCAAATGGAGGCCATCGAAACAGTCAGTGCCAAAAAAGGAGAAGAACGTGTAAATCTTGCTTTATTAACAGATGGGCTTAGAGCTGAAAGAGAACAAGGAATCACAATTGATGTTGCCTATAGATATTTTGCTACCCCTAAAAGAAAATTTATAATTGCTGACACTCCTGGGCATATACAATACACCAGAAACATGGTTACCGGAGCTAGTACTGCTAATCTAGCTTTAATCCTTGTTGATGCAAGAAAAGGAATTGTTGAGCAAACTAAAAGACATTCATTTATCGCGTCTTTATTAGGAATTCCCCATATTATTTATTGTATTAATAAAATGGACTTGGTGAATTACAAGCAAGACAAATTCATTGAAATCAAAAAAGAGTTGGCAAATTTCAGTTCAAAATTAACAACTACAGATGTTAACTTTATTCCAGTAAGCGCATTGATAGGAGATAATATAGTTAACAGATCTTCAACCATGGATTGGTATCAAGGAGGCACCTTATTACACTTACTAGAAAACATCCACATTGCTTCTGACTACAATCTCATCGATTGTAGATTCCCAGTTCAGCAAGTTATTAGACCTCAAAAAACAAATTTTCACGACTTTAGAGGTTATGCAGGAAGGGTTTCTAGTGGAGTATTAAAAAAGGGAGATGATGTAGTAGTATTGCCTTCTGGGTTTCAATCTAAAATTAAATCTATTCTGAATTTTGATAAAGAATTAGAAGAGGTTTTTGCTCCCATGTCTGCCACCATCACTCTTGAAGATGATTTAGATGTTAGTCGAGGAGATATGATAGTGAGACCAAACAATCAACCAAAATCTACTCAAGAAATTGAATTAATGATATGTTGGATGGGGGAGAAACCTTTATTAGAGAAGGGTAAATATGCTGTCAAACATACTACTAAAGAAGTTCGTGCAATTGTTAAAGAAATTCTATACAAGGTTAACATTAATACACTGCACAGAAATCCAAAGAATAAGGAAATTAACTGTAATGACATCGCCAGAATTTCAATTAGAGTAACTCAACCCCTATTTATAGACAAGTACAGTAAAAATAGATCTACTGGTAGCTTAATTTTAATTGACGAAAATACCAACAGCACAGTTGGTGCAGGAATGATTATTTAACTAATTCTAAATTTGATCGGAAGTGTAAATCTTGCATTTACAGCAGTCCCTCTTTGTTTACCTGGTGTCCACTTAGGCATAGATTTTACAACTCTTTGTGCTTCCCCATCTAATGTTTTATGTACGCCCTTAACGACCTTAACATCTTTTATGGTTCCATCTTTCCAAACTACAAACTGAACAAAAACTTTTCCTTGAATACCATTCTCTTTTGCCATTTCAGGATATTGTATGTTTTTACCTAAAAATTCATACAATTTTGCCATTCCACCAATAAATTCTGGATTTTCTTCAACAACATCAAAAATTTGTTCTACTACTGGTTCTGGTTCTTCTTCAACTTCAATAACGATATCAATATCAGCCTCTTGATCTATAATTATAACATTCGTTTCTTCTCTTTCATCTTCTTCTTCTAAAACTTCTACCTCTTCTGGTGGAGCTGGTGGTGGTGGTGGTGGTGGTGGTGGTGGTGGCGTATTAGGATTAATTTCCACAACCTCTTCGTCCTCCAAAGCTGTCAGTGAAGATTCGATACTTGCTCCGGCTAAATCAATTTTTTTATACTCGACAAGACATAAAATAAATGCGGTTACTAGAACCAAACCAGAAAGAACATAAACTGTTCTTGATTTGATATCTTCTGCATCTACTTCTATATTCTTTTTAGGTTTCATATTAGATGGTAAATTTAGTATTTAAATATAAATATCCAAAAATCATACCAAAGTGTATTTAACTTACAGTGTTTTGATAGTCTTCGGGAGATAATAAATCTTCTAATTCCGACGAATCACTCATCTTTAATTTTATCATCCACCCCTCATTATAAGGGTCTTCATTCACTTTCTCAGGGTTGGATTCTAAGGATTCGTTAAATTCTATAATTTCACCTGAAATAGGCATAAATAAATCAGATACTGTTTTAACAGCTTCAACTGTTCCAAAAACTTCTTCTTTTTCCAATGTTTCATCTATAGTATCTACTTCTACATATACAATATCGCCGAGCTCACCTTGAGCAAAATCGGTAATTCCAATAGTTGCAATGTCTCCGTCTACTTTAATCCATTCATGATCTTTAGTATACTTTAAATCTTTAGGAATATTCATAGTCAATTATTTTATGGCAAATTAACAAAAAAAATCATCTAAGTTGAAATCTAATTGCAAAACCAGCATTAGTATTTGCAGTTGGAAAAGAAGTCGAAACAAAAGGTGTGTTTACTCTTCTGTCAAAATAGATTCTCAACATTAATTGCTTGGTCAAATTGTAATCTCCTGAAAATTGAATGCTTACAGCTCTCTGTCCTGCTGTTGCTTGATTTTGGTTTTCGACAATTTTCCTGGTTATAGTTTTATTATCTCTTATTGAAACATCCAGTCTCATTCTTAAATCACTAGGATCTAATGTTTTACCAGCAATTTTAAAAGGTAGAGATAATTTTCTCCAAGTGTACCCAGATCCAAACTTAATTTCACTTCCTTTAATCTCTGTTATTTGATTATTCGCTAAACTTAAAGAAATATTTCTGTCTTTTTTAACCTCAAACTTTACAGACATATTATTTGACAATGTTAAATCAACACCTAATAATGGCGCAAATTGTTCAAGAATATTCAAGGTCATAATTTGTTTTTGAGAAATATAGTTTCCAGCAATATCAGTCTCAGTTGCATTGCCATTTTCATCCCACTGGCCACTTAAATTTGTAGTATAATTTCCAACCGAAAAGTTAGATCTGTAGGCATGAGTAAAAGACAATTTTTTAATATATTTTCTAAGAGATTTAATCTTTCCTAATCCATCAAAAGTAATTCTCCAATTTGGAACTGGTATTTTCCTGCTCATTGGATTAATATTACTTAAAGTAGGTGTTTCACCAAGGTAAGCACACATAAATGACCCTATAATTACATCTTGTTGTGTACTATCATAACCGGTGTAATAACCGGAATTTTCTAAATTATTATTTGAGTTAGGATTCGATTGAGACATTAGTTTCGAAATCGATTGCCTGTAAGAAAGTAAGTTTTCCCAAATTTGGTTGGTCAATGTTGTATCATTCATTTTATCAGGTCCAAAAGCTGTTTTCAAAGAAATTATTGAAGTGCTAAAAGATCCGTTAAACTGGTTATTTAATAGTTCAAAATAACGATCGTCATCTAATCCAAGATTTGAGGTTTTATTTTCCATTAAATTACGATCGGCCGAAAGATCTATTCTAAGACTTTTAATAGGTTTTACTGAAGCTTTAAAGGTCATGTTTTCTGTGTGGTTTACCGTATATTGAGTACTGATGTATTGGTAATTATTTGTATCTACCAACCAACTGTTACCTGCTGCATAGTGAGCGAATATAAAGTCAGTTTTATTTCCTAATAAATCTCTTTCTTGGTATCCCCCAGAAATAAAATCAATCCCTGGAGCTGACCAATTATTATCCATTCCTAATAAATTGGTTCTGTTGGCATATCCTGGGAGCATGATTCCATCATTAGTATTAAATGTTGCATTTATACTTTTTACAGACATTAGTAACCTAGCAAATTGATCGATTAATTTATTAGACTCTGCCTCTTTCTTTTTCTTGACCACCTCAGATTTTTCTGGATTCACTTTATCTTTTTTACCACCTTTAGTTGTATTACTCCTTGATCTTGAGTTTCTGGAATTGCCATATTTTCTATTTACTTTTTTTAAATAAGGAACTTTATTGTATAGGGTAATAAAATTTAATTTACCTGACCATGCTAAAACTCTTGAATTTTGAAGAATGTTACCAACTGACAACGTATCATTGTCAAGAGCCAAAGGAGCTCTTGTCCAATCAAAATTTCCAGTATACCTCGTTGTTAAAGAAATCCAATCGGTTAAAGGAAAGTTTTTCAAAGGCCATTTAAACGAAACATTTCCCACATGATTGTAATTCATGTTTTCACCAAATGTTTTCAAGCTGTTATTTACAACATCTTTATCGTCTTGGTTATCGTATCCGAAAATACCGTAGTCGATTCTTCCTGGTGTTTCAGTAACAAAAGCACCATTTGTAGCCTGTAAATCAAATTTCAAATTTTTCGTGATATCATACTTAAAGTCGTAATTCCTATCCCAATTAAATTGTTTTCCGTACTGTGGAACTTCAAAATTTTCTCCACCAGGAAAATTATACCTCGTAGAAAAAACATTATAGGTTCTATTCATGTTTGATCTAATTGCAATTTGTTTGGGTAGTAGATAAATATTAAAATCTCTTATTAGTCTTAGCCATTTTGATTTTCTTAAAAATTTATTCTTTTTAAATGGCTCAAAGGCTTTAACCTTACTGTTATAAAGATAATTGACAGAACCTAAGTAATTTCGCTGTAAGTCTTGTCTCGTATTGATGTCTCTATGAGAAAGTTCCGTAAATGAATAGTTAAAACTAAAATTTGAAATATCCCAAGGCAGGGCAATTTTCTGTGAATTAATTTTCTTCTTTTTAGGTTTTGTCTTTTCTGTTGTTTTTTCACTTTCACTTTCACTTTCCTTAAGAACTTCTTCTTTAGTTATCTTTTTTTTCGGAGACTTACTTTTTTTCTTGGTATTAAATTTAATGTTTGTAAAGTTTATGGATTTTCTCTCCGTTAAGTCAATTCCATTATAAAATCGATCATTCCATAATTTTTCTGGCTCAGTAATTCCTTTTTCAAATAACAAATCTGGACTAAGTGGATCATATAAAGGTTTAATAATGTTTCTTGAATAACCAACGTACATTGGTAAGTTGATACCCGATTGATCTCCGAAAAACTTATCCAAATTTACAGTTGTTGACGCGTCAAAACCGTAAATAAATTCTTGTTGTCTTTCACTTACTCGTTTTTCGATACTTCCAAACCCAGGTGTTGAATAATTACCTGACAATGCTACATCAGCAAAATCTGCAAGATTTGCAGTCATTCTTCCTATTGCAGCCCAGCCTCCATTTTCATTAAAGTCACTAAGTCTTAATTCGTTAACCCAGACTTCCAAACATTTTTCTAAACCATCGTCGGGTTTCCATTGATTATTTGGATCGTTACTTTTAGGGTTTCTTACTCCAATCATTATGGTCTTAACACCTTGTAGATTTGGATTCCCCACCACAGTAATATTAGAACTGGAGTTATCAGGATCTACTCTTGTAAATCTATCAAAATTGCTGTAATCTGTAGCATTTCGATTTTTCTTTAAATCTTTAAGATGATTTAAATTAATAGTTAAATTATTTTCTTGGGGCCAAACAGAACTAGCAGTATTATTTCCCCAACTTGATATTTTAACAGGCATTTCATATTCATAATAATTGGACACAAAGTCAGTACCCAATCTTACAAATACAGTAGCTTCATTATCGTTAATTGGTTCTGAACCTGCGTTAGACTCCCCATGAACAAACATTTGAATTTTATTGTAATTCCTAATATCAAGGGTTACATTTCTATAGATTGCTCTAGAATCTCCGTCTTTTAAACCACATACATCTAAAACCAAACTCTGTTCGTTCTGTTGAGCAAGGTTTGCAGTCTGATAATTAGTTTCCCTAATAATTCCTTCTGGTAAAACATAATTTATAGGATCTCTAGTACCGTTATCTTCGAGATTTACTGCGCTTATATTAAAAAATGTATTGGCCTCTTCATTTTGAATATATTCTCCGTCTGCAAGTAAACTACCTAAATATCTTCTCCATTCTCCTCTAATTAATTCCAATCTAGCAAATCTTAATGTCACATTTTCACTCCATCCATGTAAAAACATTCTAATAAAACGAATAGATCTAAAATCTTGAATATCGTTCACCCTTTTAGAGTAGGCAGTTACAGGAACTCTGAATTGATACCAATAAACTTCTTTTTGAGTTTCTGGATCAATATGCTGTACTTTATCGGTAATGAAATTTTTACCTACCTCCATTTTGTTTGGTTTGAAGTCTATTTTGTACTGAAAATAACTTTCAGACTCACTTAAATTATTGTCCAGATTAATATCCTCAACATTTGGTAAGGTAGAAGCAGAAGTAGGGTATTTATCAGCATTCATGGTGTCTGACATCTCTGAAGTTGGAGAATTACCATCGGGGTTGTTGTAGTTTTTATATCTGTCTCGAATGCTTAGCTCTTGAATATCATAATCGTCGTCCCTGTAGTAGTTAAAATTGTCGCCAGATGGATCGTTGATGATTTTCGATATGATATTTGGATCTGAAATATGATTTTGAATTTTAGATACATAATTATCGAAATAGGATAATTCCTGACTATCCGACAAACCATCAAAACCAATGTCCTGAAATTGTCTTGAAGATAAATTATTATTAAATGCATTGACTATCACTTGAGTATTTGGAACTACTCCCCATGCAGTATATTCTAGCTCATTAGAGTAAGCGTCGTAATCACCGTCAGGTGGTAATCCATTTTCAAAAGATTTTCTACCATCTCTAAGCAAATCTTCAGAAACATTACCAAGGTTAAAATAAAATTCACCACCAGAACTATTTTCTGAATCTTCATTGAACGGATCCATTACCCAAAATTGAATGAATTCTATATTTGCTGCTTCAAAATCATTGGTAGTTAATGTTCTCATAATCCCTCCCCACCTTGTTTCAGGATTGTTTAACTGACCTGTAACTTGGTTTAAACCTGCACTGTAACTTCCTGGTTGAACATCAAAATTATAAGGTCCTCTTTCTTTAGGGTAATAAGAAATATCAAAAATGGGAATATTAGTCAGCTGTCCAGTACCTAGTTGTTTATTTGGGAAAACCTCGTCCACTAAAACCTGTCTCATTAAATGATTTTTTTGAAATGCTGAACCTTTCAAATGGCCTGGTGTTAACGAAGAAGTTTTACTGTGAAACAAGGGGTCTATCACATACCACGAAAATTTTGCTCGATTCTTTCCGTAGTTGATGTCGTTATAAAGAGAAGCTTCTGGGAAAAGGTTTGGCTGCCCTTGAGGAACTGAGGCCAGAACCCAATTATTAATAGTTCGTATGTCAATAGCACTCTGACTGCCTTCAAAATCGTCAATATAAGAAGATCCATTTTCTTGAGTAATATCAATGGCCTTATTGTGACCTGGGATCAATGCTGCAACCTCGCCCGAAAAATTCAAAATGGACTTTTTCTTGGTTTCAATAAATGGTAACATGTCGACCCATTTCGTTAAAATTGGAACTTCTTTCTTAAACCCTCCATCAATTCCTAACATTGTGTTAGAAATTGGCTCGTCTCCTGCATTTACTTTAGGAGTAAGAGGTCTTTCTTTTAACTTTAGAATTGTAGCTCCAATATTAGCATCTTTATTGATTTTATAATCTAAGTGTGTTCCCAGTAAAGTTTTCATTTGAACACTAAAAAGAGAATTACTTTCCAGAGAAATTTTTATTGGAGTTCCAGAACTAAGTATACCATCGTCTAAAATTTTAACTCTTCCCAGATTATAATCAACCATATATTGAGCTCCTTCGGTTAAAATTTGACCACCAGCAGTTACAACAACAGAGCCTTGAGGAATATTCATAGCATTTAAAGAAATTTCAGAGCTTACAGAGGATTGATAAGTTCCTCTTATTTTAAATCTGTTTAACTCAGGAAGTTGTTGAGCAGCAGTCTTGGTACTGTCGTAAAGTTGTGTGAAAGCTACTTTTTCAATTATGGAGCTAGAAATACCTTCGTTCAACATTTTTTGTTCTATACTTTTACCGAAAGGCTCAATTGTTGTAAAATAAAGTTTTCCATTTCTAGGATTTATAGTTCCACCATTTGCGATTTTTCCCTGAGCAGATGTAATCGGCACAAAATCAAATAATCCATCTTGATAAAGTTGTTGTTGCTGATTGAGTCTGTCAAGATCTAAAAGCTGAATTAATAATTTATCATCAACCCCCGGCTTAGGAATGTAATTAATATCAATTGAAGTTGAAGGGTTATTATACCAAATATCCAGTCTAAAATTGTCAGAAGATACTTGGTAAGCCCCAAGAGAATATACATTTTTCATCATTAAATCCCATAATTTTTTCTTTGGGTTTCTAATAGTAGATTTTAACAACTTTAAATAGAGCGCACTTTGTCCAGCAACACCATCAGTAGAGAGCTCTCCGACTTGATAGGTTTTTCCAGCATAGGTATACTGATAAGCAACCCCAAGGACTTGGTCGTTATTTAATGACTGATTTAAGGATATAAAACCTAAAACTGAGTTGTAAGAAAATTCGTTAGAGCTTAGCATTCTTGCATTTTCCACTTTTTCGAACTCAATTCCTTGATTCATATTATAATTTGATCCAGAGAGTTCATTACTAGCATTTACATAATTTCTAATATTAGAGTTGGTATTTATATTATTGTAGAGCGAATTATGTGAATTATCTGGTACTGAATAGCCTCCAGAAATCCATAGTGGGTTTTCCAGCTGATTAATTTTAGGTTCTCCTAAATCAGAAAAACAAAGAATGTTTCTTGTATTTTGTATCGTATTATTTCTGTTTGTTACCCAAACTTCGATTCTCTGAATCTGAATCCCAGAAGTAATCATAGGAAGTGTTTTCATAGATTGATTATAACTATCTCTGAAAAAAAAACTTAAGAAAAAATGTCTATTTTCCTCGTAATTATCTGCATTTATTTCAAACTCATTAAGCTGTGCTCCACCAGACACTTCTATTTCTTTTTTCTGCCCTTTTTGCTGAGACAGCACAGTTGTAGCAGTTAGTTTTCCAAATTTCAGCTCAGACTTTATTCCAAACAGACTTTGACTTCCAGAAATTAAAGTACTGTTTAAAGGAAGAGAAACATTTCCCGCTTCTAATTTTTGTAGAATATCATCCTCTTTCCCAGAATAATCAAGATTAAGCTGATTGTCAAAATCAAAAGTTGCTTCAGTATTATAATTAAACCCCAAGTCCATTAAATCTCCAATTTTCCCAGTCAAATTCATCTGAATTTTTTGGTCAAAATCAAAAGTTGTTAAACTTCTATTTCTCTCTGGAAGTACAGGGTTGTCAGTTCTTGAAGAATTAAGACCAAAACTTAGTTCTGCAGATCCTTGAGGTCTAATTTCAACAAAATCACTACCAAACATTTTCTTTTCTGGTGGTCCATTTATCTTAATCTCATCTTCCACTTTTTTGTACTTGTAATCAGATATTTCATCTAATTTTTTCTTCCAAAAATCATCCATTGATTCCTGATGTTGTAATTTCAAATACTCTGATAGTGAAACTTCACTAGAAGGTCTAAAATTTAAACTGTCTCCCAATAAAGAATTGTATACATAATTACCTGTCACAGGATCAAAATGTATGTTATTTTGAATATTTAATGGAAGATTGAAATCAATTAAACCAAGAGAAAAATTGGTTGGGTCTAGAGGATCATTAATCGGGAAAATTAAATCGATATCAGGTGAATCAAGCGCTATAATTGGTGCACTAGGAACATTATTTGCTTTAGTATTGTATCCTATAAGGACAACTAAAACAATTAATGAAAATGTTTTTCTAAGAATAGAATTATAATGCAATTTGTTATTTTAGACCGCCTTTAGAGTTTTTTTAATGAGCTCTTCTACAGATGAAATTTCGTTGTTTTTCATAATTTCGTCTATGGTATTTGAAGCTTTCTTTTTATCAATACCTAAAACTGTTAATGCTGATAACGCTTCATTTTTATAGGTATTGCCCTCAGAGGACAAAAATTCATTATTAGTTTCTATTTTATCTAGTTTTCCTTTTAAATCAACTATAATTCTTTGTGCAGACTTTAACCCAATTCCTTTCACACTTTTAAACGCATTTACATCGCTCTGACCAACAGCTGTAACAACTTCAGAAGGTTTCATAGATGATAATATCATTAAAGCGGTACTAGCACCGACACCAGAAACATTTATTAGTTCTTTGAACATAAGTCTTTCTTCTTCGTGAGCAAATCCAAATAAGATGTGAGCATCTTCCCTTACAGTTAAATGGCTGTAAAGTCTTAGCTTTCCTTTTGACGGTAAAGATTCAAAAGTATTCAAAGAGATATTGAGCATGTAGCCAACTCCATTAACGTCAATAACAACAGAAGATGTTGTTTTAGATTCAAGAATACCTTCTATATGTGCAATCATAATATTTATTTACGGTTTTGAACATCAACCACACCAAGTGTGATCATATTTAAAATTTCTCTTACTGAAGATCCAATTTGTAAAACATGAACTGGTTTCTTCATTCCCAATAAAACTGGACCAATTGCTTCATTTTGACTCATCTCTTGAACTAATTTATAAGCTATATTTCCAGAACTTAAACTTGGAAAAATTAAAGTATTTGCACTGTTTCCAGACAACATTGAAAATGGAAAAAAATCATTAATTAATTCTTTATTTACAGCAAAATTGGCTTGTAATTCACCATCTACAATTAATTCTGGATGCTTTTGATGAAGAATTTTAGAGGCTTCTCTCATTTTTATAGCATCCTCTCCTTCATTTGAACCAAAGTTTGAATAGCTTAAAAGTGCAATTTTAGGTTCAATTTTATACTGCTTTACTGTTTTTGCAACCAGTAAAGTAATATCAATAATTTCTTCAACCGTGGGGTTAATATTAATTGTTGTATCAGCAAAAAACATAGGACCATCTTTACTAATCAAAATATACATTCCAGCAATTTTGTTTATCCCGTCTTCTACACCAATTACTCTTAAAGCCGGCCGAATGGAATCTTTATAGCTTCTCGTAAGTCCAGAAATCATTACATCTGCCCTTCCTGTTTCTACCATAGCAGCTGCAAAATAATTCCTTTCTCTCATTAATTTTTTTGCTTCATAAAAAGTAAGACCTCTTCTCTTTCGTTTCTCATGAAGAATTTCTGCAAATGATTCTCTATGTTTTAATTCACTCTCATTTCTTGGATCTATAATTTCACAATTAGATAAATCTAAGTTGTACTCATCAATAATTTTTTGAATCTTCTGTCTTTTACCTAAAAGTATAGGTATAGCAATGCCTTCTTCCAGAGCCATTTCAGCAGCCTTCAAGATTTTATAGTGGTCAGCTTCAGCAAAAACAACTTTTTTAGGATTTCGTTTTGCTTTAGCTGTTAAGTTTCTAATAAGCTTATTTCCCAAACCTAAACGCTCCATTAAATTTAACTCATACTTTTTCCAATCTTTTATAGGTTTCTTAGCAACACCTGAGTCCATTGCAGCTTTAGCTACTGCTGGTGCTACCCAATATATTAATCTTGGATCAAGTGGTTTAGGAATTATTTGTGTTCTTCCAAAGGAAATACTTTTTGCGTCATAAGCTTCATTAACTACGTCTGGAACCTGTTCTTTTGCTAAAAGGGCAATGGCCTTAACTGCAGCTAACTTCATTTCCTCATTAATCATAGTAGCTCTAACATCTAAAGCACCTCTAAAAATATAGGGGAAACCTAAAACATTATTTACCTGATTGGGATGATCTGATCTACCGGTGGCCATAATTAGATCGTCTCTGGTTTTAATTGCTAAATCGTACTCAATTTCCGGGTTTGGATTCGCCAAAGCAAAAACAATAGGATTTTTAGCCATGTTTTTAATCATTGATTCATCAACAATACCTCCCTTTGAAAGACCTAAAAAAACATCGGCATTTTTAAATGCTTCTTCGAGACTTGGATTCTTACCATGCTGCATGAAAAATTGTTTATTTTCATCCAATTGATCTTTTCTGGATTCATGAATTAATCCTTTAGAATCGTACATGAAAATATTACTTTTTTTCACCCCTAAAGAAATGTACAATTTAACACAAGATTGTGCAGAAGCACCTGCTCCACTTACAACTATTTTAACTTTTTCTATTTTCTTCTTGGCAATTTCAAGAGCATTTAGCAGGGCAGCAGAGGATATTATAGCTGTTCCATGCTGATCGTCGTGCATAATTGGGATGTCAAGTTCTTTTTTTAAACGTTCTTCAATTATAAAAGCTTCTGGAGCTTTGATGTCTTCTAAGTTTATTCCTCCAAAAGTGGGAGCAATAGCTTTTACAGTAGCAATAAATTTATCAACATCTGTTTCATTTACCTCAATATCAAAAACATCAATATCGGCAAAGATTTTAAAAAGCAAACCTTTTCCTTCCATAACTGGCTTAGAAGCTTCTGGACCAATATCTCCCAAACCTAAAACTGCAGTTCCATTAGAAATTACTGCAACCAAGTTTCCCTTAGCGGTGTATTTATATACATTGTCGTTGTTTTTATTAATTGCCAAACAAGGTTCTGCTACTCCAGGTGAATAAGCTAAAGAAAGGTCTCTTTGAGAAGTGTAAGGCTTGGTAGGAATTACTTCAATTTTACCTTTTCTTCCAGAACTATGGTAGTCAAGAGCATCTTTTTTAAATTTTTTTTCTGACATGTATTTAACGTATAATAAGCTAAATTAAACATCTAATAAGATTACAACTTACTAAATGCACAAAAACTATAACATCTAAATGTTAATGGAGTGATTTATTTAAATACTGAGAAAAGTACAGTACCTTCTTAAGGTTATTTTACTACTAACTAAGACTATCTTTTTATGATTTTACTCTTTTTTAGTAAATTTTCTTGATTGTAAATTTTAAGGGTATAAATGCCAGATTTTAATCCCTTAAGATCAAGTAGATTCTGATTTGGCGTTAAAAGTGCATTAATGATTTCTCTACCATTCATATCAAATAACTGATAATTTAATTTTTCATAATTTTTATTAGAAAAATTAATATTGATCATCTCCTTGGTTGGATTTGGATATATAGAAATGTTATCAAATTTATCTTGAAAACCGACGGTATTCGTAATATTTACATCTACTGAGTCTATAGGATTATCAAATACGTCTACAATGTAGTATCTAATGAGTACATTACCACCATCATAAAAATAAAAAGTTCCTTTCATTAAACAGGAGTCACCTGGCTGTAAAGGATTTGAAGCAGGAGTCGTCCAGTCATCTCCAAAACAAGAATAGCATAAATTATTATCACAAAATTGATCATTAAAAAGTGTGTCATTTGAACTTAGTACAACTCTTCTGAATTTGACATCTAAGGCTGAAGAACCAGTATTTTGACAATGCATATAAACGTCAAATCCGGCATAATCTTTTGTAATATTAATTGTCTGTCCATTATAATTTACCCCTGGATCATCGTCCCATAAAATGTCAATTTGTCCAAAAGAAGTCAGAGCTGTGATAGTGACTACTAAGAATAGTAAGAATTGCTTCATGATTTAATTTTTTCAAATATAGCTATTTTAATTATCCTAATTCAAATGGTCAATCATCTTAAATAATATTTGTAAGATTATTGTTATATTCACAAAACATTAATCTTTTTACAAGTTAAATAACTGTAATTATTCCCATGAAAAAAATCTTCTTCTTCTTTTTATTTTGTTCTGTTTCAATAATTAACTACGGACAATTACCTAATATCAACCTTAAAGATGTCAATGGGAATACCCAAAATTTATCCAAGTTTTCTAATAATGGGAAACCTGTAATTATTAGTTTTTGGGCAACATGGTGCAAACCTTGTAAGGCAGAATTAAATACTATAGCTGAAGAATATGACGACTGGGTTGACGAAACAGGTGTTCAGCTAATTGCCATTTCTATCGATGACGCAAGATCAAGTACAAGAGTAGAGCCTTACATAAATGCTCAAGGTTGGGAATATATGGTATTGCTGGACCCAAATGGAGATTACAAGAGAGCTATGAATGTGAACAATGTCCCTCATACTTTCTTGGTGAACGGCAGTGGTAAAATAGTTTGGGATCATAATAATTATTCTCCAGGGGATGAGGAAGAACTTTATGAAGAGTTAATTAAAATATCTAAATGATAAATAAGCATTATTTATTATTATTATTTATTTGGAGCTCATTAATTATTAAAGGTCAAGAGGATTCACAAACTGGGGTTGTCTCAGGAAATATTCAGGCAATTGGACAATACTATCAAGAAGATACTTTGATAAATGCTGCATTACCAGAACACTTATATGGTTTCAATGGTTTTGCTAATGTAAATTACCAAAAAGGGAATTTTAGATCTGGTATTAGATATGAGAGTTATCTTAATACTTTAGAAGGCTATCCAACCACTTTTAATGGAACAGGTTTAGGCTACCGGTATATGTCTTGGAGCGGAGATGGTGTAGGAGTTACTATTGGAAACTTTTATGATCAATTTGGTAGTGGAATGATTTTTAGAGCTTATGAAGAAAGACAATTAGGTATTGATAATGCCTTAGATGGAATAAAGCTTACTTATGAACCAACAAAAGGAATCTACCTTAAAGGTATGATTGGGAAGCAACGATATTCATTTGATGATAAATTGATAAATGGAAACGGGATTATTAGAGCTATAGATGGAGAATTAAATTTAAATGAGCTATTGGATAGCAGCAATTCCTGGAAATTAAAAGCAACCTTAGGTGGAAGTTTTGTTAGTAAATTCAATACTGATAACAACACAACTCTTTATAATATGCCTAAAAATGTAGGTGCAACCTGTTTTAGGATGAATTTAAGATATCAAAAGATTCGTTTTAGTGGAGAATATGTGCATAAAATAAACGATCCTTACCCTGATCAAGATAAAAACTTCAATTACATATATAAAAATGGAGAAGGTTTACTATTAAATCTTGGATATTCAACTAAAGGTTTTGCTATAGATTTTTCAGCAAAGCATATGGATAATATGCTCTGGAGATCTACCAATGTAAATGTAGGGCCAACTGATTTATTGATAGGCTACTTACCAGCTTTAACTAAACAACATACCTATAATCTAGCAGCAACACTTTACCCATATGCTACAAATTTTTATGGAGAAATTGCTTACCAATTAGATGTTCTTTATAAAATCCCAAAAAAAACTATTTTAGGCGGGAAGTACGGAACTTCAGTGGCATTAAATTTCGCAACAGCTTATGTTCCTGAAAGAAAGTTTATTTCTGATATGGGTAGTAATAGAAACAGTTACACAACGTCATTATTCTCAAGATCTGATAGTATTTTGTTTCAGGATTTCAATCTAGAAATTAAGAGAAAGATAAATAAGAAAGTCAAAGTTAACTTAAACTATTTCAACTTCGTTTTCAATGACGATGCGGTAAAAGTAGCTGGTTATTATAAAATGATTTACACCCAAATTGCAGTTCTTGATTTAACTTATAAAATCAATAGACACCATTCTCTAAGATTTGAAACTCAAGCAATGTGGACAGACAATGATAAAGGAGATTGGTTATTTGGCCAAGTCGAATATACTTTCAGTCCACATTGGTATGTCGCTGTTCTTGATCAATATAACTCTGGGAACAGTGACCTAAATAAAAGAATTCATTACGGACTAATTTCTGCAGGTTTCATAAACGGATCACATAGGTTTTCATTACAATATGGGAAGCAAAGAGCTGGTGTTTTTTGTGTAGGTGGTGTATGTAGAGCAGTTCCTGCTTCAAATGGTTTAACCTTTTCTTTCACCTCAAGTTTTTAAAATGAAAAAAATATTAATTCCTTTATTAGCCTTCTTTTTATTTGCTTGCGATAAAATCGAATCACCTGTAGCTGAAGAATATGGTAAATTTGATTGGAGTTTTTTTCCAGGCGATCCTGCTGACTATACTTCAAACTATTACGATATCGCTAATCCTCAAAATGAGTGGGGAGAGAATCTCAATGAAAAAGGAATTTTGTTAGAAGATTATACTGGACATCTTTGTACAAATTGTCCTGAAGCAGGGATAATTGCTAAAAGCATTGAAGAGGATAGCAGTCTAAACGTTATAGTAGCTTCAATTCATGCGAGTATAGATGGGGGGTTTCAGGAAACAGATGAATTATTCACCAATAATTATGAGACTGAAGCAGGTAATGAATATGTAAGAGGTAGTGAAATGAACGGATTTTTAGGAAATCCTATGGGAACAATAAATAGAAATGATGGTGGTTTATCAAACAGTGTTTGGTATCTGAAGTCTCAATGGGTTAGTGGAGTAAATGATGAAAATGACAATGATTCTCTTAACATTAATATTCAAATCAAATCATTTAATTTTTCGCAAACAAATGGCTTATACGTACATACTGAGACTTCTGTATTGAATGATCTAACAGGAAATTATCATTTAGTATTATATTTAATTAGAAATGATGTTATTTCACCTCAAAAATTTGATCAAGGGATAATTGACACTAATTACCACCACCACGCCATACTATCAGACAATATAAATGGAACTTGGGGAACACAAATAATAAATGGATCTGTGTTAAAAGACTCCGTTATATATAATGATTTTTCATATCAACTACCTGATCCGGCTATTGACCTATCCTATAATGTAGAGAATTTATCTATAATTGGTTATGTTCTAAACAGAGATAATATGAGAATATTGCAAGTTGTTAAAGAAGAACTTGAATAGGTTATTTAACTCAGACCTCTCATAATTCCTTTAGTAGAATTTCTGATAAATTCTAATATCACTTCTTTTTCATCTGAAATTGGAATTTCTAAATCTGCCACTCTTAAAGCGGTAGTCATATTACTATTCTGAACGTAGATAACTCTATAAATATCTTCAATATTTATAATTTGTTGATCATTAAAGCCTCTTCGTCTTAACCCAATTGTATTTACACCAATATAGGAAAGCGGTTCTCTTGCTGCCTTAACGTATGGAGGAACATTCTTTCTAACCAGCGATCCCCCAGCAATAAAGGCGTGTTGGCCAATGTGTACAAACTGTTGAATTGCAGCAGTACCTTCAATTATAACCCAGTCCCCAACTATTACATGACCAGCTAATTGTACTAAATTCGCAATGACTACATTGTTTCCAATGATACAGTCGTGGGCCACATGAACATAAGACATAAGCAAGCAATTGCTACCAATTTTTGTAGTTTTTTTATCTAAAGTACCTTTGTGAATAGTAACGTATTCTCTTATAGTTGTATTGTCACCAATCTCAGTAATTGCATACTCTCCATTATATTTTAAGTCTTGAGACTCTGCTGAAATAATAGCTCCAGGAAAGATTTTGCAATTATTCCCTATCCTAGCGCCATTCATAATTACTGAATTCGAAGCAATCCAGCAATTATCACCAATTACTACATCTTCATATATGGTAGCAAAAGGTTCAATGGTGACGTTTTTACCAATTTTAGCTTTGGGATGAACGTTTGTTAGATTATTATTCATTTTATTTTTTTAAATACCAAAAATTATTTTTTTTCTTCTCTATCTTTTACTACTGAAGCAAGCATTTCAGCTTCAATACAAACCTCACCATTAACATATCCCTTTCCTCTCATGTGAACAAGACCTCTTCTTATTGGAGTAATTAAATTCAATTCAAAAACTAACGTGTCTCCAGGAATTACTTTTTTCTTAAATTTTACATTGTCAATTTTCATAAAATAGGTAGAGTATAAATGCGGATCTTCTACCTTACTTAGTGAAAAAATTCCACCTGCTTGAGCCATTGCTTCAATTTGAAGAACACCTGGCATAACAGGGTTACTTGGAAAATGTCCCATGAAATAATTTTCATTCATCGTTACATTCTTCACTCCTATTATTCCATTTTCATTGATTTCCATAACTTTATCAATCAGTAAAAAGGGATATCTGTGAGGAAGCATTTTTTCAATATCAACTATATCATAAAGTGGCTTTTTAGTTAAGTCAAAATATCTAGGTTCCTTTTCTTGTTCTTTCATGGCTTTTTTTAAGATTTTAGCAAATGAGGTATTTAATTTATGTCCTGGTTTTTTGGTGATTATGTGACCGACAATAGGCATTCCAATTAACGCAAGATCACCGATTACATCAAGTAATTTATGCCGAGCTGGTTCGTTATGAAACTGTAGTTCACAATTATTTAAAATATTTCCATTTACTTTAATATCAGTAGCATCCTTGCCTAAAAGATGAGCTAAATTTCTAATTTCTTCATCCTTTATATCACTTCTATCAACTAAAACAATTGCATTATGTAAATCTCCTCCTTTTATAAGATTTGCTTGAGAAAGTTTCTCTAACTCTGTTAATAAAACAAATGTTTTACAATTAGCTATCTCTTTTGAGTAATTATCTAAGTTTCTAATTTCAGCATATTGAGTCCCTAAAACTGGATTTTCATAGTCTAAAAGTACAGAAAGAATAAAATTATTTGCTGGAACAAATAAAATTTCAGAACCTGTTTCCTTGTCAACGTAATGGATAGGTTTATTTAACTTAACATAGTTTAGAGGTGCCGTTTGATTCTTTAAACCTACTTTTTGAATTTCTTCCACAAAAAACCGAGAACTCCCATCTAAAATAGGGATTTCAGGATTATTTATTTTTACTAAAACATTATTGACGCCCATAGCATAAAGAGCAGACATAATATGTTCAACAGTAATTATTTTTATTCCATCTTTCTCTAAAGTAGTACTTCTTTGAGTTTCATTTACCAAGTCAATCGAAGCTGGAATAATTGGCGAGTTCTCAAGGTCTATTCGTTGAAATTTTATTCCGAAATTTTCTTTCGCCGGTTCTAAAGTCATTTTAACTTTATTTCCAGTGTGAAGTCCAACGCCCTCAAAATCGATAGAATTTCTTAATGTTTTTTGATTACTCATTAATTAACTTTTTTTAAGTTCTGACTGTATCGCTTCAATTTCTTTCTTTAGTCCTGGGAAATTCTTAAATAAAACAAAACTTCTTTTAAATTGATTAGAAGAAAAAGCTGGAGTGCCTTGTAAAACAGTATTTTCTTTTACAACAGATTTAGAGATACCACTTTGAGCCGCAATTTTAGTTCCTTTTGAAATTTTCAAGTGACCACCAATCCCCACTTGTCCACCGATCATTACATCAGTATCAATTTTCGTAGACCCTGCAACCCCAGTTTGAGCAGCAATTACTGTGTTTTCACCAACTTCTACGTTATGTCCAATTTGTACAAGATTGTCAATTTTAACTCCTTTATTTATAACGGTAGAACCAATAGTAGCACGATCAATAGTAGTATTAGCACCAATTTCAACATGGTCTTTTATAATGACATTACCAATTTGGGACACTTTTTTATATTCATTTTCGGTATTTGGAGCAAAACCAAATCCATCTGATCCAATAACTGCATTAGAATGAATTATACAATTTTCACCTAAAATGGTGTTTTGATATATTTTAACACCAGGGTTCAAAACAGAATTTTCACCAATTGTTGAAGCTTTACCAATGTGGCAGTGGGAATGAATCTGTGCATTATCTCCTATAACAACACCTTCGGAAATGTAAGAAAAAGCTCCAATATAAACAGCTTTACCAATTTTTGCAGAATCATGAATAAATACTGGGGACTCAATTCCAGTAGGCTTTGATCCCATATTTTCATAAAAGTTGAGCAACTTCGCTAAACTTTCATAAGCATTTTCTACTTTGATTAAGGTGAGTGTTTTTGGCAAAGGTTTTGAAGGAATAAAATCGTTATTAACAAGAACAACGCTTGCTTTTGTTTGATAAATATAAGTCTCGTATTTGGGATTAGCCAAAAAGGACAAGGAATGGAACTCAGCATTTTCAATTTTTGAAAATTTATTTACTAAAATTTCATTATCTCCTTCAACTTTTCCATTAATTAATTCTGCTATTTGCTGAGATGTGAATTCCATTAAAATTAAAAATAAGAAATATGATTAAAAGATACTATAAATTAGAAGTTTGGTGCAAATAAATAGTATTTTTTAACAGGTTTAGACAATGCACTTATATTTAAATTGTCAGAAGCCAAAGTAATGTCTTTTATAAGTCCATTATTGAACAGGATTTTAATTTTATCTTTTCTTGGATCGTATGCATTATTGGTCATTTCTTTTTGAAATACAAAATAATTTATCTCTTCAGCAGTAATACCAAGATTTTTTTGGTGGGATAATTTAATTTTTTCAAGCTTTTCAGAAGAGAACTTTTTAGAGCTTATTTGAACCTTTAAGAGATTTCTATTAATCAACATATTACTTAACTTTGAAATGACTTTATCCTTGCTCTCAGCCCATACTTTAATACAAGTAAAAACATCAAAATCATCTAATTTTGAAAAATATTTTAAGAAATCAAAGTCTTGATAATTCTCTTTTGTGATTTTTTTTTCTAAAAAATATAACATATTTGGGACCATAAATAATTTTTTATCCTCGTTATAAATCTCCCTAGCTCGTTCTAAAATTTTAGCTAATAAAAATTCAGCAGATAAAACTGTTTTATGTAAATAAACTTGCCAATACATGAGTCTTCGAGCAACAATAAATTTCTCAATAGAATAAATTCCTTTCTCTCTAACAACAAGTTCATCGTTTGCTACAGCAAACATTTTAATTATTCTTTCATTGCTAACTACACCCTCAGAAACACCGGTGAAAAAACTATCTCTTTTTAGATAGTCTAACCTGTCCATATCCAACTGTGAAGAAACTAAATCATGCAAAAATCCTTTTGAATATTTGTCCTGAAAAATTTCTAGGGCTAAATCAAGAGCTCCATCAAACTCTTTATTTAAAGAATTCATGAATTCAATGGAAATATCCTCATGAGAAACACCTTTTATAAAACTGTTTTCTAAAGCATGTGAAAAAGGACCGTGTCCAATATCGTGTAGTAATATGGCAAGAATGACAGCTTCTTCTTCTTCTTTATTAATTGCAACCTCGTTTTGTTTTAATGTCTGAATAGCCTGACTCATTAAGTGAGATGCCCCTATTGCATGATGAAATCTAGTATGATGAGCACCCGGATAAACTAAATAAGTTAATCCCAGTTGTTTTATCCTTGATAATCTTTGAAAGAATGGATGATCAACAATATTCAATAAAATTCCTTTATTTAGTGTAATAAATCCGTAAACTGGATCGTTTAATATTTTACTTATTGAATTTCTTTTCATATTGAATCTTTAAGTTTAAGCAAATCTAATTAAATCAATAACAGTGGCAAGAATACTTTGGGCAGACGATGAAATAGACAGTTTAAAACCTCACATTATTTTCTTAGAAAAGAAAAATCATGAAGTTTTTGCTGTTAACTCAGGAAATGAAGCAGTTCAAGAATTTAAAGAAAATTCTTTTGACATTGTATTTCTAGATGAAAATATGCCTGGAATGAGTGGGCTAAAAGCGTTAGAAGAAATTAAAACTATACACCCTACCATTCCTATAATAATGATTACGAAAAGTGAGGAGGAAATGATTATGGAAGAAGCCATCGGCAAGCAAATATCTGACTATCTCATTAAGCCTGTGAATCCCAACCAAATATTAATGGCGATTAAAAAACAACTAGATAGTAAAAGACTTATAAGCGAAACCAATACTGTTTCCTATCAGCAAAACTTTAGAGAAATTAGTAATGATTTAAATAGATCTATGGATTTAACAGAATGGATAGAGCTATTTAAAAAATTAAACTATTGGGAACTACAATTAGAGACGTCAGATGAAAATATGTCTGAAATATTTAATATGCAAAAAGAAGAAGCAAACCAATTATTTAGTAAATATATAGATCGTAATTATTTAGATTTACTAGAAGAGAAAGAAATAATATTGAGCAATAATCTTTTAGAAAAAAAATTATTTCCCAAGCTTAAGGAAGAGAATTATTTTCTTTTAGTAATTGACAATCTTAGACTTGATCAATGGTTGATCATCAAACCGGTTATTGAGGAATTGTTTACTGTTAATGAAGAAGATGTTTATTGCAGTATTTTACCAACTACAACACAGTACTCTCGAAATTCATTATTTGCTGGACTAATGCCATTAGAAATTAAAAAAAGATTTGGTCAAAAATGGGTTGACGAAGAATCTGATGAGGGTAAAAACCTACACGAAGAGTTCCTGTTAAATGAAAACCTTAGAAGAAATTCTCTAAATTTAAAATCCTCTTATCATAAAATCACCAATCTTAACAAAGGGAAAAAGCTACTAAACGAATTCAATAATCTACTTCAAAATAATTTGAATACGATTGTGTATAATTTTGTAGACACCTTATCTCATGCAAGAACAGACATGGAGGTAATAAAAGAATTAGCTGAAGATGAATCAGCCTACAGGTCATTAACCTTAAGCTGGTTTAAACATTCTCCTTTATATGAAATGATGAAAAAAATGAGTGAGAAATCATGTAAGGTATTTTTAACTACAGATCATGGAACGATAAGAGTCAAAAACGCATCCAAAATAATGGGACCCAAACAAATCAATAGCAATATGAGGTATAAAGTTTCTAAAAACCTTACTTATAATAAGAAAGAGGTCATGGAGGCTTTAAATCCAGAAGAGTTTTTATTACCTAAAAATTCATTAAGTAGTTCATATGTCTTTGCCAAAGAAAATAACTTTTTTGTTTATCCTAATAATTATCACCGTTTTGCGAACTTATATAACGACACATTTCAACATGGCGGGATTTCATTAGAAGAGATGCTAATTCCGTTTGTTTTCTTAAATAGTAAGTAAATCACTCGGACTGATACTTGCTTGCAAGATCTAAGTATTGATAAAGGGTCTCCGTTTCTTCATTTGAACAGTTTTCACAATATTTACGTGCAACATTTTTCATGCTTATTATGGTAATATTACTTTCTTTTAGATACTGTTGTATGTAATTGGCAATGTTTTGTAAAATACAATCACTATTCTTAAAATTCATTTTTTTAATGTGTTCTAAATATTCTTTCGGATTGTGAATGAAATAATTAAAAATAGAAACCTCCAATAAGTTTTTATTTTCATCATTAACATTATCACAGTATAAAGACAAAGTATTAAAATAATAGGGACGCCAAATTTTAGGACCCGAAATTAGCTTATCAACTAGAATTTTAAAGTATTTATCGGAAAAAGTAGTATCGATTTTATAAATAAGTTTCAAACAATGTTTTTCTACACTTTCTGGTCCTTTTAAAATTTCTCCATGGTCTAAACCATCTATATTTGAATAAATTTCTTCAACATTACTTTTACAAGAAGAAGAAAAAAAAATAATTACTATTAAAAAATTTAAAAATTTCAATTTTTAATACGCTTATAATTAAAAAGAATGCTAGACATACAGCCAAAGGATACCATCGCTAATAATAAATGAACAGGTTGTAAAATATAAGGAAGGCTGTAATCTGCTAAAATTTTACCAACTAAAGCTTCAATTATTACACATATTATAAAAATTTTAATCTCTACTAATTTTTGTTTAGTTAGGTAAGAATATATACCTAAAAACAAACTAAATAGGACTACAAATAAAGCCAAACTTCTGTGGGATAAAAATAAATCAAACTTATCTAAGACCAAATCTGATCTAGAACTTGAATCTAACCAATGGTCAACTATTTGACGAACCTGTGTGCCAATAATTATTTGAAATAAAAAAATTATGAGTCCTATGAAAGCAATTATTTTTAGAGTTCGTGATATCGTTATTAAAGAATTACTCCAGGTTGAAATAATTAAAATCTGCCAACTTATCATAATGGTGGCAATTACCATGTGAATTGTCAAAACCCAAGGAACTATATTTGTTGCAACTACCATTGAACCCCACCAAGCTTGAAAAAAAGTCAAGAGAATAAGTCCTAAACCTAATAGTATTTTAATTCTTTTCTTTTCTTTTTGTCTCCACGCATATATAAACCCTCCAAGGATGAATAATCCGGCTAAAGCACCTATTAATCTGTTAATATATTCCAGCCAAGTATTCCATACATTAAAAGGTTGCTCGTACAATAAGGATTTATCAGCATTAATTAATTTTGCTTTTTCCTGCAAACCTACTTTGGTTAAAAAAGATGTAAACTTTTTAATTTTTTTTTCTCTAACAGCTGAATAATAATGCTGATAATTTTCTGGCAAGTCAGATATACTAGTTGGAGGAATATATTGATTAAAACATTTAGGCCAATCTGGACAGCCCATTCCTGACTCTGTTATTCTAACAATAGAACCTGCTATTATTACCAAATAAATCATTATTAATGTAGCCCAATGGAATCTCATAGTTAAGATTTTAAAAAATTTATATTTCTTTTAAGTCCTTTATATTTAGTCCTTTTCACTGCTGAATGTTTAAATAATTGTTTGTAGGATTCCTCATTAATTTCTTCCCAATCTTTTTTAGTATAATTTAATAAATCTATAGAAGGATTAAATAGTGGTTCTTCATGAGGAGTTGAAAATTTATTCCAGGGACAAACTTGTTGACAAACATCACAACCAAACATCCAGTTATCCATTTTTCCCTTAAACTCTTGAGGAATAATCTCATTTTTTAATTCTATAGTTAGATAAGAAATACATTTGGAGCCATCAACTACGTATGGTTCTATAATTGCATCCGTTGGACAAGCATCGATGCATTTTGTACAAGTTCCGCAATAATCTTTAATTGGTAAATCTGTTTCTAATTCTAGATCCAAAATTAACTCAGCAATAAAAAAATATGAACCCTTATCTTTATTAATTAAGTTACTATGCTTTCCTATCCATCCTAACCCACTTTTCTCAGCCCATGCCTTATCCATAACTGGAGCAGAATCCACAAAACCTCTGATCGAAATGTCTCCAAAATTATCTGTTATATAACTTTGTAAAGTTCTTAACTTTTTCTTAATCACTTTATGATAGTCATTACCATAAGAATACATTGAGATTTTTGGGGCGGTAGCATCGCCTTGCTTATTTGGATTGTAATAATTAAATAAAAGAGTAATGACGGACTTTGCATCAGGAACTAATTTTGTTGTATCAGTTCTTAAATCAAAATAGTTTTCCATGTAAGACATTTTTCCATGGTAATTTTTATTGAGCCATTTTTCTAGATTTCTGGCTTCTTTTTCTAGAAAACCAGCCTTGGAAATTCCTACATGGGAAAATCCTAAATAAAAAGCTTTGTCTTTAATAAGTTTCGTTCTCTGAAAAATATTCAAAATATTTCTTGTTGGCCAGGATTGTTTTTAACTCTATTTAAATGTTGATAGGCCAAGTCTGTTACCATTCTTCCTCTTGAAGTTCTAACCATATACCCTTGTTGAACTAAAAAAGGTTCGTAAACTTCTTCAATAGTACCAGATTCTTCACCTACCACAGTAGCCAAAGTATTTATTCCAACAGGTCCACCTTTATATTTATCTATTATAGCTGTTAGGATTTTATTATCCATTTCATCTAAACCATGCTTGTCAACTTGTAAAGCTGTTAATGCTAGTTGAGTAATATCATTAGTAATCGTTCCATCTCCTTTTACTTGAGCGTAGTCTCTTACTCTTCTAAGAAGAGCGTTGGCTATTCGAGGTGTTCCCCTGCTTCTCCCAGATATCTCTATAGCAGCTTTATCTTTTAAAGGAATATCCAATATCCCAGCAGATCTGTTAATAATAGATTTCAAAGTAGATTGATCGTAATAATGCAGTCTGCAATTAATACCAAATCGAGCTCTTAAAGGTGCGGTTAATAAACCACTTCGTGTAGTTGCTCCAATTAATGTAAAAGGATTAAGATCTATTTGGACAGTTCTTGCGTTAGGTCCGGTATCCAAGACAATATCAATTTTATAATCTTCCATTGCGGAATATAAATATTCTTCTATTACAGGGCTTAACCTATGTATCTCATCTATAAATAGTACATCTCCTTTTTCCAAGTTAGTGAGTAATCCTGCTAAATCTCCTGGTTTATCTAATACGGGGCCAGAAGATATTTTAATACCGACCTGCATTTCATTTGCAATAATTTGAGCTAAAGTAGTTTTGCCAAGTCCTGGAGGTCCGTGTAATAAAACATGATCTAAACTTTCTTCTCTCATCTTAGCAGCTGAAACAAAAATGCTTAAATTCTCTACCACAAGAGGTTGCCCAGCAAAATCTTCTAAATATTTAGGTCTTAAAGCAATTTCGTAGGTCTTATCCGTTTGGTCTTGTTCATTAGACCTGAAATCATATTCCTCAATCATTATTCAAATATAATGATGTATTTGAACGATCTAAAAAGTGATTATATATTTCTGTAAACTTTAAGGAAAATCTTAATATGATGGTTGGTAAAGTCAAATTTTCCTTAATAATGAAATCGCTTTTTTTTGTTATTCTGAAACCACTTCCAAGACCTAAACTAAAAAGATTAAATCCATCATAATTTAAAATTAATGCTGGTTCAAAAAATGAATAAGGACACTTGTTGATTTCATTTTGAAATGATATTGTCTTTAATCTACCCATTCCAAAATCAATGGTTGCCTCGGCAGAAAATATATTAGATAGTTGACTTGAGTGAGAAATGAAAAAATTACATGCATTAATATTTAAATCGAAATCATGAGTATTAAAACTCTTTTCTCTTAAAAAACAGAATCCAAAACCCACTTTAAATTTGTCATTTATGTTATAGAATGGTTTCATCTCCTGAATTTTATACCGGTCATTTGAGACAAAGAAATTCTTCACCTCTAACCTAAGACCATAACTATTATTAGTAATAATGTTATCTAACTTTTTTTGCGAAAAAGAATTGTGTTCTAAAAATAAAAAAAGAAATAAAAAAAAAATCCGCATACAGTAAAGCTACGGATTTTAAAAAAGTTACGTATAGATATTAGTGTTCTTCTTCGTTATCATCTAAAGGAATGTGCTGTGGCACAAAATCTGTATCCTTCCCAGGCTTACTATAGTCGTATGGCCATCTGTGAACTGTTGGGATTTCACCAATCCAATTACCGTGAACGTGCTCTACAGGAGTTGTCCATTCTAGCGAATTTGCATTCCATGGATTTTGTGAAGATTTTGGTCCTCTAAAAATGCTGTAGAAAAAATTAAAAAAGAAAATAACTTGAGCTATTACTCCAACACTAGCAAAAATTGATATCATAATGTTTAAATCAAGAAAATGATCAAACATTGGGAAATTAGTATTTTCATAATACCTTCTTGGCAAACCACCTTCTCCTAAAAAGTGCATTGGTAAGAATACACCGTAACCACAAACTATTGTAATCCAAAAATGAACCATTCCCATTCTTTTATTCATCGACTTACCATACATTTTAGGGAACCAGTGGTAGATCCCTGCAAACATTCCGAGTATCGCTGTCATTCCCATAACAATATGAAAGTGCCCAACAACAAAATAAGTATCGTGCTGAGATATATCTAGAGCTGAATCTGCTAAAATAATACCAGTTAAACCACCCGAAATAAAAGTAGAAACAGATCCTATACAAAATAACATAGCGGGTGTCATAATAACGTTACCTTTCCAGATAGTTGTTATGTAGTTAAAGGCTTTTACTGCTGAAGGAATTGCAATCAATAATGTTGTAAAAGTGAAAACGCCTCCAAGAAAAGGATTCATGCCAGTTAAAAACATATGATGCCCCCAAACAATAAATGAAAGGAAACCTATAGCAAGCATTGAACCAATCATAGCTCGATATCCGAATATTGGTTTTCTAGAACAAGTAGATATAATTTCAGAAGTCATACCTAAAGCAGGTAAGAGGATAATATAAACCTCAGGGTGTCCTAAGAACCAAAATAAATGTTCATAGAGAATTGGACTTCCACCAGTAGCATCTAACGCTCCAGACGATGTCACAATATCGCTCATGTAAAAACTAGTTCCAAATCCTCTATCCATTAGTAATAAAACAGCAGCAGATAGCAATACTGGAAATGATAGGACACCTAAAATAGCGGTTATAAAAAACGCCCAGATTGTTAAAGGTAATCTTGTCATTGTCATCCCTTTAGTTCGAAGGTTTAGTATGGTTACAATATAATTAATACCACCTATCAATGATGAGGCAATAAATACAGTCATCGACAATAACCATAGAGTCATACCTAATCCTGAGCCTGGTTGAAATTCTGCTAAAACACTTAATGGAGGGTATACCGTCCAACCCGCCATTGCAGGTCCTGTTTCGATAAAAAGGGAAGCTGCCATTAGAACACTTGAAAGAAAAAACAACCAATAAGCAATCATATTTAATAATCCAGAAGCCATATCTCTAGCTCCAACTTGAAGTGGAATTAACAAATTAGAAAAGGTTCCTGAAAGGCCTCCAGTTAATACAAAAAATACCATTATTGTTCCATGTAGAGTTACTAAACCGAGATACCAATTACTGTCTAATAATCCATCAGGAGCTGCATCAGAACCTAGAATAGATTCTAAAAG
This sequence comes from Flavobacteriales bacterium, assembly GCA_029251405.1. Taxonomy (GTDB): domain Bacteria; phylum Bacteroidota; class Bacteroidia; order Flavobacteriales_D; family Parvicellaceae; genus MED-G20. The sequence goes on along the minus strand of JAQXDK010000020.1, from coordinate 36,479 downwards.
AGGGAATCTTTCATCAGGCCAGCCTAATTTCATTCTAAATAAAGCGGAAAGGGTTATACCTATAGCTCCCATAAAAATTGCTGTTAGCAAATACTGCTTAGCAATCATTTTATGATCTTGGCTAAATAAATATTTTGTTATAAAACTTTCCTTGTGATGATGTGTGTCGTGCGCCATTTCAAATTATTTATTACAAATTTAAAAATCAAAGAGATGCTTGTTCTTTTGTCTTACTCCAACTAACTTCTTGGCCAGAAAAGGTTAAACGTTTATTATCTCCATTATTCTCAATCCAGTTGTTAAATTCTTCTTGTGTTTCAACAATTACTTTTAATTGCATATTAGAATGACCTGCCCCACAAATTTTATTACACATAAGAACATAATCAAACAGAACTCTTTCTTCTTCTTCACCAATTCTTCTTTTTCTTTCGTTATGGATAACATTGATGTTTTCCCAATGCTTTTGAACGTCTGGATCTGCTCTCATTTCAGCAGTGGTAATAGTAGGAGTAAGTGCAAAACTGGTTTCCATTCCTGGTACAGCATTTATTTGTGCTCTGAAATGAGGAAACCAAGGGCAATGAATAACGTCTTTTGATCTAAATTTAAATGTATAAGGTTGATCTTTTACTAAGTGTATTTCTTGTACAATTATATCATCGTTGCTGGATTCATATACATTAACATTATTTTCTTTTCTGTCGATAGATGCTTCGATTCTATATTTCCTTCTTTTATGTCTATCTAATTCTTCTTGAAGCTTATCAACTTTAGATTCAGGCAATAAGTATTCACCATCACCATTAATATTATTAGACAATATAGAATCTATATCATTTACTCTTTGATCAATTTCAAGATATGTATCTTTAATTGTACTTTCTGTAATAACTCCAAGTGGGTTTGTAGCAGAAACCATTTTATAATCTGCTTTTCCAAGTGTATTGTCTACACCTGAATACCTTACAATCCAACCAAATTGATATCCATATACCTCAACTATTTCTCCTTTTTCTTGGTTATACATAATTTTATTCCAAGTCATTAAACCATAAATAACGATGAACGCTAAAACAATTGCTGGGACAATCGTCCATACAGCCTCAAGTTTGTTGTTGTGTGGATAATATAAGGCTGTTCTTTCTTCTCTGTGATAATATTTCCATGAGAAACCAAATAACAGCGTATTCGTTATAAAAAAAACTGGAAGAATAATCCACCAATTGAACATCAATAATTCATCTATATCTCTTCCGTGAATTGTGGCAGAAGTATACAGTCCAGAGTTTGAACCATATTTAGAGATCAACCAAATTACAAAACCAAAGAAAACAACCATAAAGACCAACATTAAATTAGCCATCAACATGTTTTCGCTTCTAGAGACCTTCTCTTGAGACTTTTCACCTCTTACTTTAGCTGCAAGATCATATATCTTCATTAATTGCACCAAGGCAATGAAAAAGAGTGCTACTGTAATAATAATTATAAACTTTATTTCCATAATCTTTTAAAAATTAATATTCATGGTGTTTACTTTCTTCCAAAAATGGATGATTTTTTTGGAGTAACGGTGATTTTGAAATGGCATTCAGAACAGTGTAAACAAAGACCCCTAAGAACATTAAAAACATTCCTATTTCTAATAAACCTATTTCCCATTGGTCAAATAGTGTTCCTGGCATAACCATATTGAAAACATCAAACCAATGACCTATAAAAATTATCAGACCTATTACAATTAAAAATCCTGCAGATCTTTTGGTATCTCTGGACATAAAGAAGACCATAGGAAAGAAAAAATTAACAATAAAAGTTCCGAAGAATAAAAGTTTATAATTTTCAATTCTTTCTGTAAAATAAATAACTTCTTCCGGGATATTCGAATACCAAATTAGCATGAATTGTGAAAACCATAAGTAACTCCATAAGAAACTTAGGGCAAACATCCATTTACCGACATCGTGTATATGACTCTCATTAACATTAGGGAGAAAACCACCTTTTCTAAGGTAAAGTGTAATCATCATTACCATAATCATACCACTTAACCAAATACCGGAAAAAACATACCAACCAAATAAAGTACTAAACCAATGGGTGTCAATCGACATTATAAAATCCCAAGACATGGTTGAAGAAAAAACAGCAAAAAAGACTAAAAACAAAGCTCCTCTTCTGTACATTTTAAAATGACTCTCGGTACCACCAATTTCATCTTGTTCTTTCGATTTTTTCTTAAACCATTTTAAGAAAAGATAAAAAGTGGTGAAATATGCTACGACTCTTATCCAAAAGAATGGTAGATTTAAATAAGCCTTTTTTCCATAAATAATAGGATCAAAATGAGATGAATTTGGATCTAAAAGATCTGAATCCATCCATGGATATATGTGGTGGGCACCAAAAGAACCTGCTAAAAAAACTACAAGTAAAACACCAATACCAATTGGCATTGCAGACATAATTCCTTCAAAAATTCTTAGCAACACAACACCCCAACCTGATTCAGTTGCATAATGTAATGCCAAATAAAATAATGCTCCAAGGGCAATACCAAAAAAGAAAAAACCATTAACAAGAAGATTGGACCAAAATCTTCTAAAACCATTATCAAAAAAAGATATTTCACCGTTATTTACTTTATCAATTAAAATATCTGCCCCACTTTCATGACTTCCAATTAGAGATGAATGATTTTCAGCGTGTTTAAAGTGTATGTTCCATAAGAAAGTAGGTCCGTGATGTCCATGAGAATCATCATTGGTTGCATGCTCGTTATGGCCATGATTAGCATCATGAATTTCGATGTCATAACCAGTTAATTTTGAAGTGATGGATTCTTTAAGAGCATTTTGGGCGTCTTGATCAGCATGACCATTGTATTTAATTTCAACAGAGTGATCGTCTATTTTATTGGCATAAACAAACTCTTTTTGTTGAAAGAATCCAATAACTAATAAAACTAAACCAACAATTGCAACTCCAAGAGTAACTTTTTTTGCTTTATCTGAAATTTTATAGTTCATTTTATATAATTTATTTTTCTTCTAAATTTCCAGAAATTAATTCTTCTAAATTCAAATCTCCATCAAACTGCATGGTTCTTACATACATTGCAACTTTCCATCTTTCATCTTTGTTTAACTGTGATGCATGAGGACCCATTGCATTTTTTCCATGAGTGATGGTATGAAATACAGAACCTGGCTTTCTATCTTTTAAAGTATTATAAGCAGGAGGTGCAGCAGGATAGCCACCAACTGTAATAACTTTTCCATCGCCATTACCTTTGTCGCCATGACAATGAGCGCAAAATAGACCGTAGAGTCTTTTTCCTTCTGCAATATTTTCTTTTTGTAGTTCTGATGAAGAAAAATAATGACTAGGTAATAATACTTCCTCGCCCGCTCTTATTCTCTCATTTTCAGAAGAACCATAATTAAAAGGCATATTTGTTTGAGATATTTTTTTATTAACGTTATAAGCGATTGTACCTGAAACAGGTTTTCTTGCAGAAAGTGAATTTTTTAAAGAATCATTAGTCTTATCTCCTACTAAGCCATAGTCAATATAGGCTTCTATAGCTTGAGATCTGAACATATCATCTACATATTCGAAACCTGGTGAGTCAGGATGCTTAACACAGGATACCATTACTAGCAAAATTATTGCAGTAAATAAATACTTAACTATTGAAAAATTCGTCTTACTCATAATATGCTTTTTTCTTCAATCTCAATAAAACCTGTATCTTTTATCAACTTAGATAAATCTTTTTCAGAAACATGTGCGTTATCAGAAGTTTTTATCTCCATTACGAATTTGTCGTCAGTAGTTCTTGGATCAGGATTTCTTGGTGGCATTCCTGGCAATGTTTTATTTCTAATTAAATAAGTAATTGCCATTCCGTGAGCAGCACATAAAACAGTGAACTCAAAAAATATAGGTACGAATGATAACATGTTTTCCTTTAAACTAAAATTTGGTTTACCACCAATATTCATAGGCCAATCAATAATCATCATGTATCTAATTCCTATAATCGCAAGCATAGTTCCTGTTAAACCATACATGAATGCTGTAATTGCAAGTCTAGTTGGTTCAACTCCAATTATTGAGTCTATTCCGTGTAACGGCATCGGAGAATAAACGTCTGAAACTTTAACCTTGTTAGCGACTAGATGCTTAGCACCATCCATTAGCTTGTCATCATCATCATACATCGCGAATATTACCTTATCTGCCATAATCTTTTTTTAATGAGCTGAATGTTTATCCCAGTAGCCTTTTCCTTTTCCGTAATCTTCTTTGTAATTTTTACCTGAAGATTTTAATATTGTTTTTAATTCCGCAATTGGAAGTACTGGGAAATATCTTGAAAACAATAGATATAAAACAAAGAATATACCTAATGTTCCCATATAAACACCAATATCTACCCACGTTGGATGGAAATAAGTCCAAGAAGAAGGAACATAGTCTCTATGAAGAGATGTGACTATAATTACAAATCGTTCGAACCACATACCTATGTTTATGATGATTGACATAAAAAAGGAAAACATTAAACTGGTTCTTAATTTTTTAAACCAAAATAATTGTGGAGAAATAACATTACATGTCATCATTGCCCAATAAGACCACCAATAAGGTCCAGTTGCTCTATTTAGGAATGCATAAGACTCATATTCTACACCTGAATACCAAGAAACAAATAATTCTGTTATATAAGCGACACCTACAATAGAGCCTGTTACAATAATTACAATATTCATATATTCTATATGCTTAACATGTAAATAAGCTTCTAGTTTATATGCTTTTCTTAAAATCAACATAAGTGTCTGAACCATGGCAAAACCTGAAAAAACAGCACCGGACACAAAATAAGGTGGAAAAATCGTAGTATGCCATCCCGGTATTACAGAAGTAGCAAAATCAAAGGAGACAATTGAATGCACAGAAAATACAAGTGGTGTAGCAAGTCCAGCTAATACTAATGATACTTGTTCAAATCTGTTCCAAGCTTTTGCATCTCCAGTCCAACCAAAACTTAAAACTCTATAAACTTTTTTAAATATAGGTTTGGTTACTCTGTCTCTAATTGTTGCAAAATCAGGTATTAAACCGATGTACCAAAACACCAATGAAACCGAAAAATAAGTTGAAATAGCGAAAACATCCCATAACAACGGCGAATTAAAATTAACCCACAAGGAACCGAATTGATTTGGTAAAGGAAAAACCCAATAACCAAGCCATAATCTACCCATATGAATTAGAGGGAAAAGACCCGCCATCATTACAGCAAAAATTGTCATAGCTTCAGCAGCTCTATTAATTGCAAATCTCCATTTTTGTCTGAATAAAAGTAAAACAGCTGAAATAAGAGTTCCAGCATGACCGATTCCAACCCACCAAACGAAATTAGTAATATCCCATGCCCATCCAACAGTTTTATTTAACCCCCAAACACCAACACCTGTTCCAAGCAAATAAACGATACATCCTATACCCCACAATGCAATAACAACAGAAATCATTAATAATAAATACCAAGTTTTTGGTGGATTAGCTTCTATTGGTCTAATAACATCGTCAGTGATGTCCTTGTAAGACTTATCTCCTAATATTAATGGTAATCGTATATCTGACTCTTTATGCATTTTAATTTTATTTAATGGTGTTCAGAATGTGATTCTTCAGAGACCGTATTTACTGCTACTTCCTCATCTATATTACGAACTTTTAACTGATACCAAATATTAGGTTTAACTCCAACTTCTTCTAAAGCTTGGTAAGATCTATCCGACTTAGATACTTCTCTTATTTTAGATTCGTTATCGTTCCAGTCTCCAAATGTTATGCAGTCATTTGGACAAGCATCGGAACATGCAGTGGTTACGTCTCCATCAATAACAGGTCTAGATTCTTTTTTAGCGGTTAACTTCCCAGCTTGAATTCTTTGAACACAAAAACTACACTTCTCCATAACACCTCTTGACCTTACAACAACATCAGGATTTAAAACCATTCTTGCCATTTGATCTTGGGTTGGATTGAAATTCTTGAATTTTCTGTAATCTCTGTAATTAAACCAATTAAATCTTCTCACTTTATAAGGACAGTTATTTGCACAATATCTAGTACCAATACATCGGTTGTAAGTCATCATATTTAGGCCTTCGTTACTGTGAGTTGTTGCTGCAACAGGACAAACTGTCTCACAAGGAGCATGATTACAATGCTGACATAACATTGGCATGAAAACAACTGAAGGATTTTCTTCTGGAACTTCTAGTTTTCCATAATCAAAATCACCTTCAACTTTTTTAGAGCTCTCCCACTCTTTTCTATTATCATCTTCTATCGAAGAAAAGTACCTATCCATTCTTAACCAATGCATGTCTCTTGATCTTCTAACTTCATCTTTTCCTACAACAGGAACATTGTTTTCAGAATGACAGGCAGTTATACATACACCACATCCATTACAAGATGAAAGATCAATAGACATTCCCCATCGGTGACCTACTTTTTCAACTGGATGTTCGTCCCACAAAGAATACTCAGTAGCATTGACTTCTGAATGTCCACCTTCAGCGTGGCTGTGTAGCTTTATTTTTGGATTATATGCTTCTTGGTTAGATTCGTGATTATCTTTCCAAAAATCATATGTTGTTTCTTTAACAATCGAAGTTCTACCCATTATGGTATGATGGGTTTGAGTACACGCTAATGCATACTTTTCATCAGTTGGAACAACTTCTACATTATTGGAATATTTAAAAGATTTATTAGAATAAGTTACAAAATTGAACGCGTTACCACCGACTGGAATTAAGTTACCATTTTCATCTTCTAGATGATTTCCAAATTCATCACATTGAAAAGCAGGTTTACCAATAACTTCACCATTTTTTGCTCTACCATATCCTGCTGAAATACCAATAGTTCCCGGAGTTTGTCCAGGCATAGGATATACCGGTAGTTTCAACTCACTTTCATTTGTTTTCACTAAAGCAACAAAGGCAGGCTCTTCCTGACCTAGATGGATTCCATCCCAAGCAGCCTTAGGGTTGTTATTGTCAATGTTGAAGGTCTTAAAACAATCTGAAGGAGCCATTGTTATAAAATTATCCCAAACGACTTTAGCTACAGCATCTGGCAATTCTTGTAACCATGGATTTGCTGCGTGATTACCAATACCTAATTCTTTTTGATAAACTAATAATTCAAAGCCTGAGTTTTCTGATTGTGTTTGAACAGCATTAACATATTTTGAGACATCTTCTGTAAATACAAATTCAGATTTAGGTGATTTTGAATTAGTAAAACCATTATGAACTGACCAGTTCCAAAATTCACCAAAAGTTAAATAGTCCGATTGATTACCATAACTTTTACTTATCCAATTATTTTGAATGTAATCGTGAAAAACTTCACTTTCTGAATTTGTTCTAGTTGCATTTCCGGACCAAACCAATAAAGACTCTTGAGCTTGCCTTGTATTGTAAAGGGGTTTAATTAAAGGTTGTTGTAAAGAATAATGTCCTGAAACAGGTTCTAAGTCACACCAAGATTCAAGGTAGTTGTGATCTGGACAAACATATTCACAACACGAAGCAGTTTCATCATTAAACTCAGAAAAAGAAATTGATAACGGAATATTTTTTAATGCTTCAGATAATTCTGAAACATTAGGAAGTGAATAAATTGGATTAGATCCGTAAACTATTAAGGCATCTACTGAACCGTTCTTGATTTCGTCAACTAAATCCATGACCTGATCGTCTTTTGCTTGAAAAAGATTTATCTTTTGGTCAATATTTATTGTTTTGTTATAGTTTCCTAATTCTTGATTGATTGCATTAACAAGTACTTGAGTGTTAGCATCATTTGAATCACAAATAACAATAGATTCACCTGTATTTGCTAATAAATCCTTAGCAATATTTGCAATTAAATTATCAATTTTATCATTTACAGATACTTTTTCATATTTTGAGGAAATTGCACCTAAAAGTGATTTAACGATCAAACCTTTTTGAGATGGTTTAATCTGACCTCTCACATCAGCATTTGCACCAGATAACGACATAACAGATTCTAACTGGTAATGTTTAGACATCCACTGATTCTCAGGTTTTCTTGTTTTTGAAAAGTCAGTACTAAACTTAGTAGGCAACAACCAATTAGCTATAAAATCTGCACCAACTGAAACAACAACTTTAGATTTATCAAAAGCGTAACTTGGTATAAATGACTCTCCAAAGGTTAATTCATTTGCTTTCCTCAAACCAAAATAAGAAACTGCATCGTATTGAACATGTTTTACTGTGTTAGTTACAGTTTCATCTTCATTTGTTTTTGTAAATGAATTTGAAAAATCTTTAATTACAGATTTGGTAGATGGTGAAATAATAGTATTGCTAAGTATTCTGATGTTTCCACCTTTATCGGCAATTTTCTTAAGTCTGTTAGCAATATCCAAGTCTAATGTACTCCAACTGGTTGGATTTGAATCTTTAATAGGACCTTCTAGTCTTGCAGAATTGTATAAATTTAAAACTGAAGTAGAAATTCTTGGAATTAAACCACCTGAAGTAAAACCGTCAGATTTTCCTTTAAGCCAAATAGGTCTTCCTTCTCTTGATTTAACCAAAACATTAGCAAAATCATTACCATCGTAATAAGAAGTAGAATACCAATTAGCAACGCCAGGAGTAATTTCTTCAGGTTTGTTAACGTAGGGTATGGACTTGATTACAGGAGATTCACACGAGGCTAAAGTTGCAGCAGCTACACTAAATCCCATGTATTTAAGAAAATCTCTTCGACCTGATTTAAGATCATTTATATCTTGAGAACCTAAAAATTCATCTACAGGAACGTCTTTCTTAAATTCATTTTCAGCTGACACAACAAACTCTGGTGTTTGATGTTTTTCGTCGTAACCTTTCCAATATGTCTTTTTATTGCTCATAAACTTTTAATATCTATTAGTAATGACATTTAGCACATTCCCAACCACCCAATTCTTTAACCGTGACTTTATCATCTTCGAAAATATTATTGTTAACATCAGCTCTTAATTTTAGTCTATTATGTATTTCCTCATAGTAACCTGAACTTGTTAAATCAATTTCCTTTTTGTTATGACACTCAATACACCAACCCATGGTCAATAAAGGCTTAGTAAGCTGGATGAGACCTTTTTCCATTCCCTCATCAGTCTTAGCATAGGCATTAACTTCGTCTATGGTAGAGACTCTACCAAGAGTATAAGTTTGTACTGGTCCATGACATTGTCTACAATCAATATTTGCAGTGTTAGGATGAACGTGTTGAGCGTGACTAAAGAAAACATGATCAGGGAGATTATGAGCTTTATTCCAAACAATAGGCTCTTCAATTCTTTTTCCAAATTCATCTAAATTATAAGCCTGTTTGTTCTTGTTATATCCGGCTGCCTTGTGAAGCTTTCCTATCTCTTCAGTACCATACTGTGGGCCTTCATGAACCATGGCATGACAATTCATACAAACATTGACAGAAGGTATTCCTGCATGTTTAGATTTTTCTGCTGAGTGATGGCAATATTTACATTCAATAGCCATTTTACCTGCATGTAATTTATGTGAGTAAGCTACTGGTTGTGAAGGCATGTAATCTTGATAAACTCCTAGTTGATATAACCTACCAAATAATTCAACTCCAGAAAATAAAGCTATACCAACAATAAGCAACATGGTTACAAACCAGTTTCTTAAAAACCATTCTCTTGCGCTTGTTGCAAAGGTTCTCTTGGGATCTATTTCTTTTCCTTCTTTTACTGCGATTGCAGCAGATAATTCTCTACGAACACCAAAAATTGCAAAAAGCACAAATATTAAAATAAATGAAATTACCCACCACCAGTAATCAGAAGAGTCATCAGGGGCACCACTTGCAGAACCAGAATCAGCACCACCAACAACAGCAGCTACTGGAGGAGCATATCCATCTACATAAGTAAAAATAGACCCCACTTCTTCTTTAGATAAATGACCTTGTGGTGTCATCGCAGTAGGAGACCAATCCCAAATAGCTTTGGCCATTTTAGACTTTCCGCTGTTGTAAAGTTTTGAAGGATTTTGAACCCATTCATATATTAAATCCCCTTCACCAGCATCTTGCCACTTTTGAAGAACCCCCTGCATTTTCGGTCCAGTAGCATTTTTGATAGGATTGTGACATGAAGCACAATTTGCTTTAAATAATTTTTCTCCATCTTGTGCAATGAAGTGAAATAAAGAAAATGTAAGGGCTAACGTTGTAATTATCTTTCCCAATACTTTGTAGTAATTATCTGTCATTTAATTTTACTTAAATATTGCATTTAATAGCAGGACAAATGTAATATGTCATTATTATTTTGAACACATTGTTGTAACAATTGTCATCAAAATATCTTAATTTAGAATGTTTCTAAATAATTTGTTTTATCTTCTGTTAAAAACACTAAACAATAATGCTAAAAATGTATGTATATCATAAATATTCTTTTACTAAATTTGTAGCAAATGAAAATATTTTATCTCATTATAATCGTTTTTTTAAGCACCGCTTTTTTCTCACAGGAAAATTGGATGACTTACCCAGAAAAAAATAATATTGATAGTTTAGAAATAAAAAGTGCAGGACAAGAAATTGAAGAGCAAACAACAATAGAAGAATCAAATAACCACACTGACTCATCAAAATTAAATATCAACAACTATATCTCTAAAAAAGGGAGCTTAATAGAAAACAAATATTTTGCATTTGACTCAATTAATAGTTTTTTATCGAATTCCGGAAGCTATAATGGCTATACCGTCCAAATTTATGTAAGTCAAGAAACATTAAAAATTAGAAGAGTTCGAAAAGACTTTATGATAAACTTTCCTGAACAAACACTGTTCGATGAATATACTGCTCCCAATATATTTCTCTACGCTGGGAAATTTCAAGATTATAACAATGCAGAATTATTTAAAAAAGAACTTGAGGAAGTTTTTAAAAATACCCTCATAGTGCGAAAACAATTCCCATACAAAATAGAAAAAAAATAGAGGATTAAATTAATCCTCTATTCAAAACATATTCTAAATAGGTTTAAAATATTGAAAGGAAGTCAGAATTTTCAAAGAAAGAAATAAACTCTCTATCTTTTTTAGCATAACCTTTTAATGAAGCGTCGTTCTCAAAAGCAGCTTTTAAATTCTCCATAACCATTTCAGTATTAGATGTTCTAGCACCGATAATTGCCTTTAAATAATAGGACTTTCCATCGTTAGTTATGTTATCTAATGCATCACTTGCAGCATCATAATGCTCTGCCAATATGTTTACTAATGCGTAGTTGTAAGACTTGTTGTCTCCCATTGATGTTATTGATTCTTCATATTTACCTTCTTCAATTTGAATTAAACCAATATTGTATTTAGATTCATTAGTGTTTGAAGATTCAAATAATGCTTTAATATCATCAGAAGATTTTTTTGCTTTAACATGTTTGACAGCACCGACGTTATTACTTACAATACCGTTGTCAGTAATTGATAGTGCTTTTTCAAAAGACTGTTCAGCGCCATCAATATCACCCATGTTGTAAAGCAAATAACCAATATTGTTTCGTATTCTCCAATCATTAGGAAAAAGATTTTGAGCACTATTAAAGTTCTTAAGTTTGGTATTCATATCATCTTCGTTTAAAGAGGCTTGAATTATTTCTTCTAAACTTAAAGTATCAGGATTAGTTGCTACTAGCTCTTTTAATTCGTCATCACTGTAACCAATCTCATCGTAGTTCACAGTTATCGTAGCTCTTCTTAACTGTGGAAGAACTTTTTTCTCAAGGAAAGAATATGTCTTTGCCATATTTCTAATTTCTTTCTCTCTTTTATTTAAGTCTGAGGTCATTTGAAGGACTCTTAAAATTAATTCTTTGTCTTCATGGTCAGTTTTGGATACCTCAGCTTTAAAACCATTCCAATCTTCACCTTTTGATGCAACGCTATAAAAAGATTCTTCTTTGGCTGCATTAAACTTCATTCTTTTGAATTTAGAATCTAAAAATTTCTTGGCGCTGTTGCCTCTATCTTGTGCTAAATTGTTATTTAAATCAACTTCACCTTCTGGAGATGCAAATGAGTTAATTTGGATTGATTTAACTGCTGTACGAGAATTTTCATCCATTGAAGATTTTACAAAATTTAATAAATCTTTTATATCTCCGTCTCTCATTTCTTTTGAAGAAATATTGTGTTTTCCTTTTGAAAAATTAATGGTAGCAGTTTTAGTGAACGAGTTAGTTCTCTTAAAATTACATTCATCAGTCATAATAACTTGATTATCTAAGTCAACCAAAAGTGATGTAATAACAGTTCCATCTGCAATTTTAGGACTCATTATTTCTTGTGGTTCTTTAGATCCCATTTTAAATAAAATTCTAACTTTCACTTCCCCTTCAGCCATGCTTTTTTGATATGGTATTGTGCTTGTGTATGAAAACTTTAGACCTTCTTTAGGGACAATTTTACCGTTACCAGCAGCTTTTGGTCCTTGATAAATTTCAGTAACAAATGGAATTTCATTCCCATCGGCACAAAAGAAAATTGGAGTAATCTCTGCAATCCCTTTAGGATTTAATCCACTCTCAACAAATTTTCCATTTATTTGTAACGTCACATCTCCACCTTTCATATGAAGAGGGTTTTGAGTGACTGTATATTCTAAATCTTTTATAGTTGAACAGCTAAAAATTACAGACAATAACAAGGTGAAAATTGTTACTTTCTTAAGGTTGAATTTATTGATTTTCATTGGGTTTTTTTTTGTTCGCTTTAACTTTGATGCAAGTATAAGGACTTTATTTAATATATAAAAAACCCTTTTAAGTAAAAATAAGAACGCTAAATTGTTGACAAGTGCAGGTTATCCTAAACATTACTACCTATGTTTTAAAAATATTTAAAAAAATATTCTTTAGTTCTTCCTCATTTTTGAACATTAATTTGGAAGAATTAATTTTAAAAATTGGTGTTTTTTGTTGACTTAGCCATCGCTTGTAATTCTCCGAAAGTTTTTTTAAATATTCTATACTAAAATTAGTTTCGTACTCTCTGTTTCTGTTTTTAATATTTGTTGTAATAGTTTCAATGTCACCATCTAAAAAAATAATAACATCTGGCCTTGGCAAATGATTGAATAATTTAAAATGTATTTTTTTAATAAAATTAAAATCTTCATCATTCAAATTCATTTTTGAAAAAATTAAACTTTTATTTATATGGAAATCTGAAAATATAAGTGAGTGCTCATCTTTGAAAAATTTATTTACTTGCAAACTCCTATCTAACAAAAATTGCATTTCTGTTTCAAAGGAATATTCTCCAGAATTATAAAATTCTTTTAGAAATTTATTCTCTTGAAATTCTTCTAAAAAAATTGAACCTGAAAAAATTTTTTGTAAAGATCTGACAAAAGTTGTTTTTCCAACACCAATATTTCCTTCAATTGCGATGTATTTATAATTCAACATGTTGAACTTCTATTTTTGAATGATCGTTAACTTTTTGCAACATTTCGTCTGCAGTATTATTAAGGACTGGAATACGTTGATTATGAAAAAGATCTTTAAGAACCAGAATTGAAAATTTCCGGGTTCTTATTCTTGGGTGAGGGACAATAAGTTCGTTTGAATTAATTTTTTTTTGATCAAAAATTAAAATATCTAAATCAATAATTCTGTCTTCATATTCATTCTTTACTTTTTTTAGACGACCCATTTCGTTTTCAATTTTTTTTAATTCCATTAAAAGTTCTTTTGGTTGTAGACTAGTTTTAACCAATACAGCCATATTTAAAAAAGAATTTTTTGATTCAAACCCCCAAGGCTCAGAAAGATAAATTTTAGACTTGAACTCAATATCAGATAACTTGGTTATTTGCTCTAAAGCAATGCGTACATTATCAATTTTATTTCCTAAGTTAGTTCCAATTGATATTACAACATCATTATAAGTCATTGGATGAAATTATAATAAAAGATTAAAAAATTCTAGATTTAAGCAACATAGAATGAAAATAAATTACCAACTTTAAGTAAAGTTTATCCATTTTACCATCCAAACAGAAAATAATCACCTGTTTTATCGATAAATAAAAATTTATTATTCCTATTTTTATAAAAAAATTAAAACCCTTTAATTATGAGACCATTTTGGAGATCCTTTTGGGCATCTATTTTTGCCTATGTAGTTTTATCTGCGTTTATTATACTAATAATTAATATCGTCGTATTTACAGTTGCTGGTTCATTTATGAGCAGTGAAGAATTTAAAATTTCAGAAAATTCCTATCTAGAAATGGATTTAAATTTTAACATAAAAGAAAGAGGAGGAATAGAAACAACTAATGATATTAACAACCCAATCTCCAAAAGTTTTGGAGTAAATGACGTGATTTCTGTTCTAAAAAAAGCTGAAAAAGACGAAAAAATTAAAGGAATTCTCTTGAAAATATCAAATGTTGACATGGGCATGTCAACTATTGATAATTTGAGGAAATCTTTATCCGATTTTAAGCAGTCAGGAAAATTTATTTTAGCTTATGAGGAAAATCTTTCTCTTGGGGCTTATTATTTAAGTAGTGTAGCGGATAATTTTTATTTGTATCCAGAGGGGATGATCGACTTTAGGGGACTTGGTTCAGAACTTATGTTTTTTAAAAATGCATTGGACAAACTTGACGTAGATATACAGGTTATTAGAGGAAAAGGCAATGAATTTAAAGGTGCTGTTGAGCCATTTATGTATGACCAAATGAGTCCTGAAAATAGACTTCAAATAAAGAAATTATTAGACGACATTTGGGGTAATATGACATTAAATATTAAAAATTCTAGAAATATTTCTTTAGAAGAGTTGAATGAAATTGCTGACTCAATTTACAGCTACAATGCTAAAGGGTGTCTAGAAAATAATCTTGTAGATGGACTTGTTTACGAAGATCAACTGGATTCCATTATTAGAAAAAATATGACTCTAGAAATTGAAGATCAACTTCATAAAATATCTTTTAAGGATTATTTAAAGAAAAACAGCAATAATCTTACATCCAAATTAAATCTTAATAAAGGTAATATCGCAGTAGTTTATGCAGTTGGAGATATTATTAGTGGTGAAAGTGTCGATGGAAGTATGGGCTCGGCTACTATTGTTAAAGCTATAAATAGCGCAAAAGATGATTCTACTATAAAGGCGGTGGTTTTAAGAGTAAATTCTCCAGGTGGTAGCGCATTAGCCTCCGATGTGATTTGGAGATCCATTGAGAAAACTAAAGAATTAAAACCAGTTATAGTATCGATGGGAGATCTAGCTGCTTCTGGAGGCTATTACATTTCATGTGGAGCAGATAGGATTTTTGCAGAAAATAACACCATTACTGGATCAATTGGAGTTTTTGGTATGATTCCAAATCTTGAAAAAATGATGGAAAATAAAATTGGAGTCACCTTCGATAGAGTAGAAACAAACGAACATGCTGCATTCACCATGTTTGGAGCATTAGACAAAAAAGAATTATCTACTTTTCAAAAAGGTGTTGATGAAATATATGATACGTTCGTATCTAAGGTTGCAAATGGAAGAGATGGATTGAAAAAAAGTGATGTTCACGAAATTGCGAAGGGTAGAGTTTGGTCAGGTAAAGAAGCGCTTAAAATTCAATTAATTGACGAAATTGGAAACTTGGAGGCAGCTATTAATTATGCTGCTAAAGAAGGTGGTATTACTGCAGAAAATATCAAGATTAAGCAATATCCAAAAATTAAGAATGATGAATTGCTCGAGCTACTTTCAAATCTTGATTTTCAATCTCAGTCAAAAAATGAAATTAACGAACTCATTAAAAATATTAATAAAAACTTTTCGACTTCTCTTAATTCAAAATATGGGAAAGATAAATTTCAAACTATATTTCCATTTGAATTAAGAATTTTCTAATATGATTATATATTTGTAAAAAAAAATTATGTCTTCAGATAAAAATTTTCACGGTAGTACAGGAATAATTGGTTATATATATGTATCAATTGCTTTAATTATTATTGCTGGTCTTATATTTTTTGGATAACTATCTTTTCCAATGATTAATTCAATTGGAAAACCTCTCAATACTTTTTTTTCCTGGTACATTAAAAAAAGAATAAGAGAAATAAATAAGTTCATTCAATTTCCCATACTTTCTCAGAAAGATACCCTTTTAGACCTCGTTACAATTGGTAAAAAAACTGTTTTTGGAAGAGAGCATAAGTTTTCTACAATTATTTCAGAAATTGACTTTAAAAATCAAGTTCCATTAAATAAGTATACTGATATTATCCCTTACATTGAAAAACAAAAGAAGGGAGAAGCAAATATTTTATGGCCAGGTCAAGTAAAGTGGTTTGCCCAGTCATCTGGTACTAGCTGTGGTGTTGTAAAGCATATTCCTATAACACTTGAAGCCTTAAAACAATGTCATTATAAAGGAGGTAAAGATTTACTTTCATTGTACTACCATAACAATCCTAATACCAAACTATTTAATGGAAAACATTTAATAATTGGAGGGAGCTCTACTAGCTTATCTAATAAATCTCTTCCCGTTATTGGTGACTTATCAGCAATCATCATGGAAAATTTACCTTGGTGGTGCGAATGGCGAAGGTCTCCCAAAAAAGTTAAAAACCTTATTAGTAAGAAGTGGGAAGATAAAATAAGATATATAGTAGAGGAATCTTCCAAAGATGATGTCCATATTTTAGCCGGAACACCCTCATGGGTACTGGTGATAATAAATCAGATTTTGAAAGAAAAAAAAATTGATTCTATTCATGAAATTTGGCCCAATTTAGAACTGTATCTACACGGAGGTTTAAATTTTGAACCTTATAAAAACAGTTTTAAATCCATTTGTCATAGAGAAATAAATTTTTATCAAAATTATAATGCTACAGAAGGTTTTTTTGGTCTTCAAGAAAAAAATAATGATGAAGACATGTTATTAATGCTAGATTATGGAATCTACTATGAATTTATTAAGCAAGAAAATTGGTTTGAAGAACAACCCAAAACATTAAACCTTGAAGAAGTAGAGGCTTTTAAGCCGTACGAAGTAGTGATAACAACTAACGGAGGACTTTGGAGGTACAGATTAGAAGACACCATCCAATTTACATCCATAAATCCTTTTAAAATAAAAGTAGTAGGTAGGACACAGCAATTTATCAATATAGCTGGTGAAGAGGTCATGATTGGACATATTGAAAAAGCTTTGAAGGTCGCTACAAAAAAATGCAATTGTCAAGTTGCTGAATTTACTGTTTCTGCTGTTTTTGAAAAAAATAATAATTCCATCGGGTATCATCTTTGGTTGATTGAATTCTTAAAAAAACCTGTTTGCATCATTGACTTTTCGACAATTCTAGACCTTGAACTACAAAAAATTAATGTAGATTATAGGTCAAAAAGAAATAATAACTCTCCATTAAAAAATCTAAAAATTAAAAAATTAAAAAAACAAACTTTTTATAAATGGTTAAAAAGTCATGACAAACTTAGTGGACAAAGCAAAATTCCTAGAATTAATAATAATCTAAATTATGTAGATGAAATCTTACAAATTAATAATACTTAAAATTATTTTGGGGTTGTTCTTTTGCAACAAATATATTTCTCAAAAATCAAAAAGTCAGGAATTAAATTTTTTTCAATCAAAAAATAAATTAGAAATTGACCAATATGGCAACTTCTATCTCATCAATAAAGATGATTTAACAAAAAGTGACATTAACGGAACTATACTTTACAGATACAGCAACAAGTTATTAGGTAACATAGATCATTTAGATGTTAGTAACCCTCTTCGTCCTTTGTTATTTTACAAAGATCAAGGTGTTATAATAGTACTAGACAACACCTTGTCGCAACAAGAAAATCAGATTTCATTAAATGAGATGGGACTCTACCAAACTAATTGTATCGCAAATAGCAATTTTGATAATGGTATCTGGTTGTATGACTTAGATGTCAATGAAATAATAAAAATTAACCAAAATTCTAAAATAATATACAAAAGTGGGAATTTGTCTGTTTTAGTTCCTGAAACAGATTTTCAGGTAATTAGTCTTAAAGAAAAAAATAGAAATTTATTTGTAGTAACTCCATCAAAGTTATTAATAATTGATCAGTTTGGATCTCTTTTAAAGACAGTTAACTTATCTGCTAAAAAGGGGTTAATTATAAAAGAAGATGATTTAATTTCATACGATGGGCAATATATTTACAAGTACAACTTCTTGGACTACAAACTAGACACTTTAGTGAATACCAATGATTATTTTAAGATTTTGGGATTTCAAAATAAAATTATTGGAATATCTCGAGATCAATCAAAGGCAAGATTCTTAAACTTAACCGAATAATTATTGGCAAAAGTTATTAACATTCCCCTATTATTTAGTCCTATTTTTCTAATTTAGAGTTACAAAATTTAAGAGAATGCATATAGCTATTGCTGGGAATATTGGAGCAGGAAAAACTACCTTAACTGGGTTACTTGCTAAACATTATAATTGGGACACTCATTTTGAAGATGTTGATGACAATCCTTATTTATTAGACTTTTATGATGAGATGCAGAGATGGTCTTTCAATCTTCAGATTTATTATCTAAACAGTAGATTTACACAAACACAAGAAATTCGAAATAGTTCTAAGACAGTTATTCAAGACAGAACTATTTACGAAGATGCCTACATCTTTGCTCCAAATTTACACTCAATGGGTTTAATGACTACAAGAGATTTTGAAAACTACTTCAGTCTTTTTAACTTAATAGAATCCTTTGTGTCCGCACCAGATTTATTGATTTACCTAAGAGCTTCTGTCTCAAAACTGGTAAATAACATTCAGAATAGAGGAAGAGAATATGAAGAAAGCATAAGACTAGATTATTTAAAAAGATTAAATGAAAGGTATGAAGCTTGGATCTCTACTTATGACAAAGGCAAACTGCTAATTATTGATGTAGATAACAATCATTTTAATGAAAATCAGGAAGACTTAGGAAAAATTATATCCAAAGTAGATGGGGAATTACACGGTCTTTTCTAGTCAAATTGGTATTGTTCAATAACCCCTATTTATTGTTGTAGGTATTCATTGTATTATTTAGTCCATTAAAACAAAAACCAAGTATCATCTCTTTTATAGTTTCAATTTTATCTTCAACAATTACCAGTTCTTCGGCAGACCAATCTCCCAAAACATAATCTATCTGTTTCCCTTTAGAAAAGTCATTACCTACTCCAATTCTTAATCTGGGGTAAACATTAGAATTAAGTTTCTCCTGAATATTTTTTAAACCATTATGTCCACCATCGGATCCTTTTTTCTTTAATCTAAGAGTTGCTAAAGGTAAATTCAAATCATCAGTAACTACTAAAATATTGTCTTTAACAATTTTTTCTTTATCCATCCAATATCTAACAGCTGTCCCAGACAAATTCATGAAGGTGTTTGGTTTTAATAAATAAACCTGCTTTCCCTTGTATTTAAAATTACATATAGAACCGTATTTATCAGAAACAAAAAAGGCATTAGCCTGTTTTCCAACATGGTCTAATGCCTTAAATCCTATATTATGTCTGGTGTTTAAATATTGTTCACCAGGATTACCAAGTCCAACAATGAGGAATTTCAAAATTGGTTGGATAATTTATTCATCTTTTTTAGCTTCTTCATCCTTTTTAGCTTCTGAAGATGCATCCCCTGCTTCTCCTTCAGCAACTTCTGAAGCTTCGTCTTCTTCTTCGTCCTCAATTACTGCTCTTGCTGTTTGTACACCAACAACAACTGCATTTTCCGGATCTAAAAAACTTAGACTTGAAACGTTAAGATCAGTAACTCTAATTTTTTCACCGATTTTAATTGGAGATATGTCGATAGATATAGCGTCTGGCATGTCTTTAGCCAACCCAAAAACTCTTAATTTTCTAAAGTTTTGTGTTAGTTTTCCTCCATTTCTAACTCCTCTTGAAAAACCTTCCAATTTAACAGGTAAACTTGTTTTAAATGGTGTTTCTTCAGAAACTTCTAGAAAATCTAAATGAAGAATTCTATCTGTAACAGGATGTATTTGTGTTTCTTGCAAAATGACATTTAATTTTTTTCCATCCACGTCCAATTCTATTAGATAGACATTTGGTGTAAAAACTATTTTTTTTGCTTCGTTTTCTAAAATGGAAAAATGAATTTGCTCTTTGCCACCATAAACAACAGAAGGAACACTTCCGTTTTTTCTAAGGTTAGCAGCACCTTTTTTCCCTACGTTCACCCTTGGTGAACCGCTCAATGATACTGTTTTCATAATTGTGTTTTTTTATTTATTGTTTTAATTACCAAACAAAAAGTGTTTGCTAATAGAGTTAAAATTAATATGCTGTTTCATAACTTCCGAAAATAAATCAGCAACTGAAAGAATTTTTATTTTAGAATTCTCTCTTTTTATTTCAATAGTATTTGTAACTATTAATTCTGTAAGGGCACTATTTTCAATTCTGTCGTGAGCAGGTCCAGATAAAATTGGATGAGTACAACATGCAGAAACTGACTGGGCACCATAATCGATGAAAAGTTGTGCTGATTTTGTAAGCGTCCCTGCGGTATCTATCATGTCGTCAATGATAACAACATCTTTCCCTTTTACATCTCCAATTATAGTCATATCAGAAATTTCATTCGCTTTTTTTCTCTGCTTATAACAAAGAGCCAAATCTACATTTAAGAACTTAGCATAAGCATTTGCTCTTTTAGACCCTCCAGCGTCAGGAGCTGCAATAATTAAATTTTTTAAGTTCTTTGATTTTAAATAGGGAGCAAAAAGTGTCGACGCAAATAGGTGGTCAACAGGAACTTCAAAAAACCCTTGAATTTGATCTGCGTGTAAATCCATAGTCATCACCCTATCTACTCCAGCAGTCACTAACATATTGGCTACTAATTTAGCACCAATGGCTACCCTAGGCTGGTCTTTACGATCTTGTCTTGCCCAACCAAAGTAAGGTAATACAGCTACTATTTTATGGGCAGATGCTCTTTTAGCAGCATCAATCATAAGAAGCATTTCCATCAAATTTTCTTGTGGTGGAACTGTGCTTTGAATTATAAAAACATCACAACCTCTTACGGTTTCTTTTATTGAAACACCAAATTCTCCGTCGCTAAATTTCTGCAACTCAACATCCCCAAGGGATTGACCATAACTACTAGCAATTTGAGAAGCTAGTTTTTTAGATGCCGAACAGGCTAATATTTTTACTCTATGTGACATTGGGGTTGCAAATGTAAACGATTTCCGATAAATAATAAATTATTTTGCTAGTATAAAAACATAAACTAAATTCGCATCGCACTTGCCGAAGTGGCGGAACTGGTAGACGCGCACGACTCAAACTCGTGTGCCTTAGGGCGTGTGGGTTCGATTCCCACCTTCGGTACTAATAACATACAGAAATCATCGACAAGCAACTCAGATATGACCTAGCCTACTTAAAAATGGCTCTTGAATGGGGAAAGCTTTCGCATTGTACTAGAAAAAAAGTAGGAGCAATAATTGTTAAAAATAGAATGATTATTTCCGATGGTTTTAACGGAGCTCCAACAGGTTTCAATAATGATTGTGAAGATGAAAAAGGAGAAACTAATTGGTTTGTATTACATGCAGAAGCAAACGCAATTCTAAAAGTTGCAAAAAGTACCAACAGTTGTGATCAAGCTACTCTATATTTAACGTTGTCTCCTTGTAAAGAGTGTGCAAAATTAATTCATCAGTCGGGAATTAAAAGATTGGTTTATTTAAAAAAATATAAAGATACTACTGGTCTAAATTTCCTTATAAAAGCTGGGGTAATTATTGAGCAAATTAATTTTGAAGATTTTGAAAAATAATTCTAGAAGTGTAATTCTTGGTTTATTGTTGTTTTCCGGATTTTTTTCTGCAGCAACCTATTGGATAGGAATACATCAAGGAAAGAATTTATCTCCAAATACTCACAACAACAAATCGAGTAATATAGATATTATCTTAGAACATCTTTTAAACAATTATGTAGACACCCTTGAGAAAATAAAATTATCTGAAAACTCCATAAATACTATCCTCAAAAACTTAGATCCACACTCCTCTTATATACCTGCAAGAAAAAGGCAAAGACTCAACGAATCTTTAGTTGGGCATTTTGGAGGAATTGGGATAAGGTTTATGATTTACAATGATACGCTTACGGTGGTTGATGTAATTGCTGATGGACCATCTGAATCAGCAAATATTGAAAAAAGAGATAGAATAATAAATATTGATGGGGAAAATGTAGCGGGTGTAAATCTGAAAAATGAAGATGTTCTTAAAAAGTTAAAAGGAACTGTTGGATCAACTGTTAAATTATCAATTCTTAAACCCAATAAAAATATTCAAGTAAAGGATATAATCAGAGGAACTATTCCCTTGAAATCTGTTCCAGCTTACAGTATGTTAAATAGAGAGACAGGTTACATTAAAATTAGCTCTTTTTCAAACTCAACAGACATTGAATTTAGAAACGCCTTGAAAAGTCTACTTCTAAAAAATGCTAAAAGTTTAGTTTTAGACTTAAGATTCAATGGTGGTGGATATTTACACCAAGCCATAAATATTGCTGATGAATTTTTAAAAGAGAACCGATTAATAGTGTATACAGAAGGAGCTCATTCTGAGAGAAGATCTTTTTACTCGAAATCCAATGGACTTTTCGAAGATGGAAAACTGATAATTTTGGTAAACAGTTCTACCGCCTCAGCTAGTGAAATAGTCAGTGGAGCCATTCAAGATAATGGTAGAGGAAAGATACTGGGGAGAAGAACATTTGGAAAAGGTTTAGTACAACAGCCATTAGTATTACCTGATTCTTCTGAATTAAGAATAACTATTTCGAGATATTACACTCCATCTGGAAAATGTATTCAGAAACCTTACGGAGACAGTATAAACTATGAAAATGATCTTTTCGATAGAATAGAAAGTGGAGAATTAACGAATCACGATTCTCTATTTGAAAAAAGCAAGTTTAAAGGAGGAATTATACCAGACTTATATTCCCCTATTGACACCTTAAATTACAACGACCAAGTCAATCGAATAATTTACGATAGAAAATGGAGGAATTTCTGTTTCAATTATTACGAACGTTATCCTTTTACAAAACATAGTGATATCCACAAGTTTTACAGAGGTTTTAAAATCAAGAATAAGGAATTGGAGGATTTTCTCAAAAACAATTATTCTGAAACTAAAACATATGACAAATCAACTATTGAGGATTTAAAATGGAGTCTTAAAATTGAATTAAGCAGTTATTATTTTTCAGATCAAGCTCGATATATTTTGAGTACCTACAAAGATAATGACGTTGAAAAAGCTTTAAAAGCGTTGAGTAATTAATTCTTAAATATTAAAAAAATGTATAGAACACATAACAATGGAGAATTAAGAATAAAAGATGTAGATCTGCAAGTGAAATTATGTGGATGGGTTCAAAGGTCTCGTGACTTAGGAGGCATGACATTTATAGATTTAAGAGATAGGTTTGGAATAACACAATTAACTTTTAACGAGACAGTGAACAGTACTCTTTGTCAAGATGCGAGATTAATTAATAGAGAATGGGTGATAGAAATTGACGGAGTTGTCAAGGAACGAAGTAGTAAAAATTTAAAGATGCAAACCGGAGAGATTGAAATTGAAGTTGGTTCTTTAAAAGTTTTAAATAAATCTAAAACACCTCCATTCACTATTGAAGACGAGACAGACGGTGGTGAAGAACTAAGAATGAAATATAGATTTTTAGATTTAAGAAGAAAACCACTTCAAAAGAATATGATCTTAAGAAGTAAGATGGGGATGGAAGTAAGGAATTTTTTTCAAGAGCATAATTTTTTAGAAATTGAAACCCCTTACCTAATTAAGTCAACTCCAGAGGGAGCAAGAGATTTTATTGTTCCAAGTAGAATGAACAAACAACAATTTTATGCACTTCCACAGTCGCCTCAGACATTTAAACAGCTACTTATGGTTAGTGGATACGATCGTTATTTTCAGATTGTAAAATGTTTTAGAGATGAGGACTTAAGGTCAGATAGGCAACCTGAATTTACACAAATTGATTGTGAAATGGCTTTTGTAGATCAACAACAAGTAATAGATACGTTTGAAGGGTTAGTAAAGCATCTTTTTAAAAACTTATTACAAATAGATTTCAAAATGCCATTTCCTGTAATTACTTATGACAATGCAATAGAAAAATACGGATCCGACAAGCCAGATTTAAGGTTCGATATGAAACTAAATTATTTGGATCTTTTAGCTAAAGGTAGTGGATTTAAAGTATTTGATGAAGCTGAAGCTGTAGTTGGAATTAATGTTCCTAATTGCGCTGATTACTCGAGAAAAAAAATTGACGAACTCACCAGCTGGGTAAAAAGACCACAAATAGGTGCGAAAGGATTGGCATATGTTAAATACAATACTGATGGGAGTTTCAAGTCCTCTATTGATAAGTTTTATAATACTGAAACTTTAAAAAAATGGGCTTCAAAATGCAATTCAAATCCAGGAGATCTAATATTAATATTAAGTGGTGATAAATTAAAAGTTCAAAAACAAATGAACGAGCTTAGACTTTTAATGGGAGAAAGGCTTGGTTTAAGAAATCCTAATGATTTTAAACCAGTTTGGGTTATTGACTTCCCACTTTTAGAAAAAGACGAGCAAACCAATGAATATCATGCTATGCATCACCCATTTACATCTCCTAAAGATGAAGATCAAAATTTATTAACCTCCAACCCTTCTAAAGTAAGAGCTAATGCCTATGATTTAGCAATAAATGGCGTAGAGGTAGGTGGTGGATCTATAAGAATCCACGACAGACAAATTCAAGAAAAAATGTTTCAAATACTTGGCTTCACTAAAGATGAAGCAGAGCTTCAATTTGGATTTTTAATGAAAGCTTTTGAATATGGAGCACCACCTCACGGTGGAATTGCATTTGGATTCGACAGACTCTGCACACTATTTGGAGGCAAAGAAAACATACGTGAGTTTATTGCCTTTCCAAAAAATAACCAGGGAAAAGATGTGATGATTGACGCACCTTCTAAGATAGATTTATCGCAACTAAATGAGCTTGGAATAAATTTACCAAAAATAGAAGACTAGCTTTGTTTTTTAATAGCTACTAGGGAAACTATACCTAATAGAATCATGAAAAATGTTTGAGAAGACCACATCAACATTCCAAACGATTTTGCTATTTGTCCTTCGAAACCATATAAATCTGTTAATACTGTTGCTACCATTATGGGATAAAGACCAATTCCTCCTGGGGTTGCTCCAATCGCAATTGTTCCTGCTATAAAGCAAGCAAAAACAGCATTTACATTTATATTCTCCAAGTCCGGTAGTGCTAAAGCTGTAATCCATAACATGGCGATGTAGCAAACCCAAATAAAAAAGGTGTGCAAAATATATGCAGCTTTATTTTTAAGTTTAAAAATGGTGAGGCATCCTTGATATATTCCTTTTAAAAAATTCCAAACCTTTAATCTTAACTTTTCAAAAATGAACAAAAGAAAAATTGAAAGGACGGCAAGGACTAAAAAAATTGGTAAAAAAAATGAATTCGATTCACTGCTTCCCATTTGTCTTAATTCTTGAAATGCGTCCTGATCCGATTGCAAAATAAAGGCTGTTAAAAATACCAAAGCAAACATTATTAAGTCTACTACTCTTTCAACTACAATAGTCCCAAATACTTTATCAGAAGAAGTTTTTTGATATCTACTAAAATATCCAGCTCTTGCTAATTCACCGGATCTTGGAATGGTCAAATTTATTATATAACCAATCATAACGCTGTGATACATTAAACTTAACTTTGGTTGAACATCCATTGTTTCTAACAAGTATTTCCATCTGTATGATCTAGATAAATGACTTAAAAATGCAATAATTAAAGCAACAAATATCCATCCATAGTTGGCTTCCGACAATGACTTTAAAAAATATTCTTTTTCGGATTCAGTAGAATTGGAAACAAAGTACCAAGTTAGGTAAAGTCCAATTGCTACTGGTAAAGAGATTTTTAAGAAATTAATCAGCTTAGCTTTCATCGAATGTAGATTAATTAAGCGCAATATTATCAATTAACCTAATATCACCGAATTTTGTAGCAGTAAAAGCTCTCCATTTGTCAGAAAGTTCACCCTCGTTTGTGAGATCGACGCTTTGCCTAATTTCAAAATATTCTGGAGAAGAAAATTGAGATAATTTTTCAAAACATATTTGCTCTAATTTTTTTCTATTTTCAACGTCGAAATTCTTTTTGCAATAAGTTAGCAATTCAAATAATTTCTTAGTTTCCTTAGAATATTTTGCCTCCAATCTTAAATTTCTTGAACTCATAGCTAATCCTGACTCTTCTCTAAAAGTTGGACAAAGAATTATTTTAACTTTTTCAAATAACTCCTTTGCTAGTAAGCTAATAATAAGATATTGCTGATAATCTTTCTCTCCTAAAAAAGCATATTGGGGTTTAATAAGATTAAAAAATATACTTACAACTCTTACAACACCGTCAAAATGACCTTTTCTGTGCTTCCCTTCTAAAACTTTATCTAAATTGTGTAAATCTATTTTAATTAATTTTTCAGAACTATACAATTCTTCATAGTCTGGAATAAATAATAAATCAACCTCTTCATTATTAAGCAAAGAAATGTCGTTTTGTAAATTAATTGGATAATTATTATAATCATTTTGATTATCAAATTGAGTAGGATTCACAAAGATCGAAACAACGGTGTAATCCGTCTTTTTTTTGGAAGCCCTGACCAAACTAAGATGACCTCTATGTAACGAACCCATTGTTGGAACAAAACCAATAGATTTATTCGATACAATCTTAAGTACTTTATTTAAATCTTGAAGATTCTTTACTACTTGCATTAGAGATAAAAGTGCGTTAAAGCTACTGTAAATGTTGGGTTTATGTGTTTTTTTTTTATATTTTTGTGGCTCAAAAGGTTTAAGAAGGAGATTAGTAGTTATGGAAAAAAGCAAAATACTTTACGTTACCCAAGAAATCAACCCATTTTTAATTGAGTCAGAAATATCCAACTTCGTAAGAACAATAGCTCAAGGTGTTCACGAGTCTGATAAAGAAATTAGAATCTTTATGCCGAGGTTTGGTGTTATTAATGAAAGAAGACACCAACTTCACGAAGTTATAAGACTCTCTGGAATGAATTTAATCATTAATGATTACGATCATCCTCTAATTATAAAAGTAGCTTCCATACCTCAAATAAGAATCCAAGTATATTTCATAGATAACGAAGAATACTTCAAAAAGAAATTTATTTTCAAAGGGGCAGATTCTAAGTATATCAAAGACAATGATGAAAGATCTATGTTTTTCTGCAGAGGTGTCTTAGAGACGGTTAAAAAATTAGGTTGGATGCCGGATATAGTACATTGCCATGGGTGGATGACTGCTTTAATGCCAGTTTATTTAAAATCTGTCTATAAGGAAGATCCTCATTTCTCAAATGCCAAAGTCATATATACACTTTACAATCAAGATCAAAAGCTGAAGCTTTCAAAAGATTTCGAAGCTAAATTAGATTTTGACGAGCTACCAGTTAAAGATTTAAATCTTAAAGGTACAGCAGATGTTAATAAATTACATGAAATTGGTTGTTCTTGGAGCGACGCTATTTCTGTTGGTAGTCCTGAGATTGAAAAATCCCTTTTAGAACTTACTGAAAAGTCAAAAAAATCAGTACTTGAATATCACGACGAAGAACAAACGGTAGAAGCCCATCAAAAGTTTTATGATAAAGTTCTTAGTGAAAATGGAGTTCTTGCCTAAGCTTTTTTCTGGACTTTCTCGAAAAGTTTCTTTTCTGTCCCGATTACTGTTCGTTATAGCAATAGGTTTGTTTTCTTGTGACAAGAATAAAGAATTCGGATTAGAAATTAACCCTGATTCCAATAATTTAGAAGCACTTTTTTCTGACACTTTTGAACTTCATACTTTTTCTGTTTATTCAGATAGTGTTAAAACCGATGAATTGGTTGGTTCTAGTCAATTCACAAATGGAAGTGGTAGTCCTTTAGGAAATTACATTGACCCTGTGTTTGGAGAAGTGAATTCATCTATTTATACCCAGATAAGGTTAGAGCAAGCCTACGATTTCATTCCTCTAAACGGAACTATAAATGATATAGTGGTAGATTCTGCTGTTTTGTATCTAGCTGTTGATGGTTCTTACGGGGAACTAAATGAACAAAATTTTACTGTGGAAATTTTAGATGAAGATTTCTACAAAGATTCTTCCTACTACAACAATCAAAATCTTGCAACTAAAGGAATTAACATTTCCACTTCTGGAAGCATAAAAACAGACCCTCTTTTCCCGGGATTATTTGCCGGTTCTTATGTAGGCCAAGCTCTCTTGAGAATTACTTTAGACGTCAGTGAATTTGCTCAGCCAATTGTTGAAGAATCTGGAAACCCAACATTAAATGGTAACGATGGAGATGATGAATTTTTATCTTTCTTTAAAGGCTTGAAAATTTCAAGTGTCAACGGAATTAATGGTGGTTTATATTATGTGAATTTGTTAAATTCATTTTCTAGAGTTAGGTTGTTTTACAGAGACACAAGTGGTCTTCCCTCTGAACATGACACTTTAGACTTTGATTTTAATATAAATTCTAATTGCGCATATTTTCATGAAGTAATTCATAATTATTCTAATACAGATGTAGAAAATACCGTTAATCAACCTGGGCTTGGTACTAACCAATTTTATATTCAAACTTTAGGTGGAGTAAATGGAAGACTTACCATTCCTGGTTTAGATTCATTAATAAATAAAAATATTATTTTAAATAAAGCAGAAGTTGTTCTGCCTTTTGAAGATTATTTATATGATGAATATACCCCACCTTCTAGTTTATTTATATCCAGAAAAAATAGTGATGGTAATTATGAGTTTTTACCTGATTTATATGAAGGAAGTCAAGGAGGTAACTATGATATAGTAAATAAAAATTACAAGTTTAATATCACTAGACATGTTAATGAGATTTTAGCTGAAAAAACTCTAAATGACACCATTAAAATTTTCCCTAATGGAAATGGTGTAACTGCTAGCAGAGTTGTTTTAAACGGTAGGAACTCCACCAAAAAAGACAAAGCGAAAATTATAATTTCATATTCTAAATATTAAAATTTATGTGTGGTATAGTTGCTTACATTGGCCCTAGAAATGCTTACGAAATTGTTATCAAAGGTCTTCAAAGGTTAGAGTATAGAGGATATGACAGTTCAGGGATTGCCATTCATAATAACAAAGTCGTTAATGTTTACAAACAAAAGGGTAAAGTTCAAGATCTAATTGATTTTGCTTCAGAAAAAGATACTAAAGGTAAAATTGCAATTGGTCATACAAGGTGGGCTACCCACGGTTTGCCAAATGACACCAATGCACATCCTCACCAATCAGGAAACGGGAAGATAAGTTTAGTTCACAATGGAATTATAGAAAACTATGCTGTTTTAAGAGAAGAGTTAGAAAAAAGAGGTCATCAATTTAAAAGTGAAACTGATACTGAAGTATTAGTTCATTTAATTGAAGAAATTCATACTAATAGTAAAAATGACTTATTTAACGCTGTGCGATTGGCCTTAAATGAAGTTATTGGTGCCTATGCAATAGTAGTTATTGATAGCGAAAACCCAGATGAATTAATTGCTGCTAGAAAATCAAGTCCTTTAGTAGTAGGTATTGGTGAAGGAGAATATTTTTGCGCTTCAGACGCTACCCCTATTATCGAATACACAAAAAACGTAGTTTATTTAGAAGATGGGGAAATTGCTCAAATAAGTCTCAGAAATGGGTTGAAACTAAAAACTATAGCTAATCAAGAAATAACGCCTTATATACAAGAACTGGAATTACACTTAGAGGCTCTTGAAAAAGGTGGTTACGACCACTTCATGCTAAAAGAAATTTACGAGCAACCTCAGTCTATTCTAGATTCCATGAGGGGAAGGATAAGTGTCTCTAAAAGTAAAGTCGCTTTGGGGGGAATATTAGACTTTGAAGAAAAGTTAATCAACGCTAAAAGATTAATTTTTGTTGCTTGTGGAACCTCTTGGCATGCCGGTTTAGTTGGGGAATATTTAATTGAGGAAATGGCTAGAATTCCTGTAGAAGTTGAATATGCATCTGAATTCAGATATCGAAACCCTATAATTAATGAAGATGACTTTGTCATTGCCATATCTCAATCTGGAGAAACAGCAGATACCTTAGCAGCTTTAAAACTTGCTAAAGAAAGAGGAGCTACACTTATGGGAATTTGCAATGTAGTTGGCAGTTCTATTTCTAGGGAAACAGATTGTGGATCGTATACGCATGCTGGTCCTGAAATAGGCGTTGCTTCTACAAAGGCATTTACCGCCCAAGTTACTATCTTAACTCTAATGGCGATGATGATTGGCAAGAGGAAAGGAACAATAACTAACGAGCGATTTAACAGATTACTTATAGAACTAAAGGCCATTCCAGATAAGTTAAAAACAGTATTAAAAGAAAATGATTTAATCGAAAAAATTGCTAAAATTTATTATGAATCCCCCAATGCACTTTACTTAGGAAGGGGAATTAATTTTCCATTAGCTTTAGAAGGTGCTTTAAAGCTGAAAGAAATTTCTTATATACATGCTGAAGGTTATCCAGCTGCTGAAATGAAGCACGGACCTATTGCTCTTATCGACGAAGAAATGCCGGTATTTGTTATTGCTACTAAGGATTCAAGTTATGAGAAAATTGTTTCCAATATTCAAGAAGTAAAAGCTAGAAAGGGTAAAATAATTGCCATTGTTACACAGGGAGACAAAGAAGTAAAGAAGATAGCAGACCATTTTATAGAAATACCAAAATGTGATGAGTTACTAGTTCCATTACTTGCAACTGTTCCACTACAATTATTAAGCTATCATATAGCGCTTCTTAGAGAGTGTAATGTAGACCAGCCAAGAAATTTAGCAAAGTCCGTTACTGTTGAATGATTATTAAATGAAGTAATATTTTCATTCATTTTCTTCAACTTCCTTCCTAATCTATTTGAATTTATATTAGGTTTCAGTTAAACTTTTACCCTTAATTATCTTATAAACATAGTCATCGACTTTACTACCACGATCTTTAACTATGTTTAAGTGGAAGAATATTTTAATTGTGTGTGTATTTGTAATATTGTCCCAATGAATTTCAACCTTTTTTACAACATCATTTAAAAATTTCTTCTTTTGTTTTAAAGTGGTATATGACTTTATTTCTAGAACACTTAATGGTGATATCATGCTCATATTTCAAAAATACTAAATTGTAAAGATTATTTAACTAGCAGATTTCAAATCATAAAAATTTAAAAATAATGTATTCACCCACGAAAATTACGGGGTTAACATGAGGTTGATTGAAAAATATTAATAAGATTATTTTTTAATTACAAACTGCAATAATTGTTGAATTTGATTCTAGATTTACAATTAAATTTCTCTCTTTGAAAATCTCACCATTGACATTCCAGTGAGAAAATTTCTTGCCCAATTTTTCCTTGATACCCAATCTTAAAGGAATTCCTGAAAAATACTTTCCAGAATTATTAACTTTTGGAATCTTAATGGAGTTAATAAATACAAACCCGTCATTCGATTCAGTTGATACTGTAATTTCAGAATTTAAATTAAAATGTATTTTGAAATTTTTAAAAATTATTTCTGGTCTTTTTCTAGCAAAAATTCTAACTCTTTCAATGTGTTTTTCCCATTCCTTAATTGATTTAACAACTGCAAAATCTCCCCATTTACTTTTAAATACTTTTCCACCCCATTTTTTAATTTCTTCCGGCATTATTTCTTTTCTCCAAGATTTTTCTTCCTCAATTCGATTAACAACTCTGTCAGAATTATAAATTACATTTAAAGAAACTGCCATTCTCTGAATAAATTCATCTTTAAAATCCTCAAATTCAAAAAGTTTTCGAAGTAAAAGAGTAGAAGCAGGAGGATTGGTTGATCTTGTTTGTGTGGGAGATGTAGCATATTCTATCATATTTTTGGTCACTCTAGCACCTTCATCGAATCCAAAATCTAAATCAGTAATTATCCATTTCCATTTTCCATATTCACTGTCTTCTTTCCAATATTTAATATTCCAGTTAGGCCAATCTATATTAGCTACATAAATTTGTAAAATATTATAATCCATAAAATTATATACGTCCATTAAAGTTTCTACTTTTTTATAATTTTCATCTATTTTCTCACAAGAATCAATGAAATTTAACATCTCAATATAATCCTTTCTTTTGCCTGTTTTAATTTCTTGCCATGCTTGTTCGAGCATACTAAATTCATCTTTTTTTAGGTCATAATTCGATGTAATATAATCAGCGTTTAACTTTTCTTTTAAATTATAGATACCCCAGAAATTTCCATTTAGATACAATACTATTGGTCTACTTCCTTGAAAATCCAATTTGGTAAATCCAACATGTAAGTGTTGTCCAAGTTCGTCTCTAAATTGTGTGTAAAAATGATCTGCATGTCCGCCAGCTCTAAGCAGTAAAGATTTAAATGCATCTGCATTTTTATTGTTAAAAAATTGGTGGTTAAAAAAATCCTCATCGTAATTTTTATTAGTGGAGATTTTAAAGGCTTTTTGAGGATGATTTTTGGCTACGTTTCCATGTATACTTAAATCAATTTCCTGATTTAGGACTCTCTTCCCTTTTTCAAAGTATTCAAAATTCGCAAGTCTTTTTTCTTTAATTAATGAGTTTTCATAAATGCCGTATTCTGCATCCCATAAGGAGCTTTTATCGGTTGTAAGAGATACTATAGGCAAATCTCCAATTGGATTTATAAAATAGGAATTAGAGACAATTTTACTTGGTAAATTATAATCGTTAATAACAATTGCTCTTACGCTGGTCATTTCATTAATTACAATCGGATGCTCATACTTAATGGAGGAATTATTTGGTCTACTTCCGTCGATTGTATATCTAATTTCATTGCTATTCTTTGATGAGATTTCTAATGATATAGTGTTTTTATAAATACCTGCATTTAAACTAAATACAGGTTCTTCATTTCTTTTAAAATTAGTTACAGCTAGTTGACTAGAATTACATTTTTCAGGACTTGGGGTGTAGAAATAACCCCATTTATTTCCTCCATTATTTTCCCTACCATATGAAATATTGATGAACTGTTGTTTTGGAATTATTAGAGAATCTTCTGTCCTACCCTTATTCACTAACTTTAAAATTCTTGTAGACTTGTTAAGTTTAAAACTAGCATGATTTAAAGTATCTCTTTTATCTGCCCTAATTATGAGATAATCTTTCGCTTGAATAACGGTCTCTGAAGGAATAATCCAGGAGATTTTTTTTTTAGAACTAACCGCATGAAGCTCCCAACCAGAAATATTAATCTTTTCAGGATTTCCATTGTAAACTTCAATCCAGTCTGAAAATTTCCCGTAGTCTGAGTCAAAGGAAATGCATGAATTATTAATTAAAATTTCATTTATAAATACTCCTTTATTAATAGTATCATCGCAACTTGTGTTATTGCATGATGGGGTAAAAAAGATTATTAATATTATTAAAGTACTTAATAGGATCTTATATACTTTCATAGGTTAAGATCATTTTAATATTAGGCCATAAAACTAAGTTATTTTATAATCAAAAAACCTCTTATCTGTTGGATTTCTTTCTCTTAAAATTTCGATTTTTCCATTTTCGTTAATTTCATTAATAAGTCTACTTCTTATTGTTTTAGAAGAATCTTGATTAAGATGTGTAATTTCTAATAAATGGTCTAATTCTTCTCTATTTAGCTTTAAACCTTTTTTTAAAATTAATTTATTTTCTATTGCTAATGTTCCATTTATCAAGCCATTAGGTTTTGATTTTTTAACAGTAATAAATGTAAAATAAGACATGATCAATATTATTATTACTCCTACTAATAAATAATTAACTCTTTTGTTGCTCATACTATCTTCATATTTATTAGCATATAATTTTGGATAACTTAAACTGGAAAAATTTCTAGTTTGTGATAAATTCAAAGAGTCAATTGTAAGATTTGCAGATCTGTAAAAGAGGGTGCTATCTACAATATATGCATAAGAAATACCATCTATACTTAATCTATCCTTGTAAAAAGTATTTTCAGAAATCACACCTGTTTTATTATCGAAAACTTTAATAACGGCTTTCTTAGATCTTCTGTAATAAAACTGCATAACAGAATATCTGGAGTTACAATAACTAAGTAAACCTCTTGGAGCATACAGACTATTATTTTTATCTGAATAGAAAGATAATTCCTCTTCATAAATAAAATTCTTCAAATCTAAAGTTCCAAAAGAAAAATTATTCTTTTCATTATTTACGTAAAAGAGTACTTTAATATAATCACCATACAACCAGGAAGAAATAACCCCTTTAGAGTTTAATGGAAGATTGGTAATTTCTTTTAAAAACCATTCTCCAGAATTAAAGTCAAATTCAATTAATTTACCAAAAGAATTAAACAAACCAGAACCACCAAAACTATAGATTTGATTATTGTAATAAAATAAATGTCTATTAAAATTGGAACCATGGTATTTACTAATACTTAATTTTTTAACAGTTGTTGAATCAGAGAAATTAATTTCGAAAAGGTGTAGGGTTCCATTTGGATTCAAATATCCAATGGTATCGTTAACTAAAATAAAGCTGTCAAAAAAATGTTCTTTTAATCTTAAAACATCAGGATCTGGAACTAATTTTGAGCATTCATTAATAATGAATGAGGTGTCAATAATTGGAGGTAATTGAGCTTTAGAAGTCTTAAATAAAAGTAAAAATGATATTAAAATAGCTGTTTGAATAAACGAAGTACTTCTCATAATTATAGCTTACTTAATTAAATATAAAAACTACAATTAAATAAAATAAGTAACAATAGTAAATTGACGTAATTATCTGAAATAATGATGAACAATAGAAAAGACTAGACTAAAAAAGCCCTGACAGGTTTTAATGCAATTTTGACCGTATTTACATAACTTTCTTCGATTATTAAACAGACTGTAGAATAAAAGTCGGATTCCTGTAATGTTTCCGAATCGAAAACAGTTATTTTTTCTTTATTAAGAAATTCCTTTAAATGAATTTC
Organism: Flavobacteriales bacterium; assembly: GCA_029251405.1. Lineage (GTDB taxonomy): Bacteria > Bacteroidota > Bacteroidia > Flavobacteriales_D > Parvicellaceae > MED-G20. The sequence goes on along the minus strand of JAQXDK010000020.1, from coordinate 1,048 downwards.
AAAATGTTTGGCTGTCTCAAAAGCTGATACACCTCTAAAATCCCAAATTAATTTTATTTGCTTCATATTATTACCATCTAAACTTTTCTGTGCCTATTTGATCGGACCATAATGCTACTTTTTTTAAAGTATGCTTAGTAGAAAAGAACGTATCCCAATTATTCTTCCAAACAAAATATCTAACATATACCGTATAGAGTATTTTAAGTTCTTCTTTAAGATCATTTATATTTACATCAGTAAAAGAAGAATTATAAATACTAAACAATATTTTTTTAATATCATTTTCACCTCCAACATAAATATTTTTGTAAGTACCATCATAAGCTTTAACTCTTAAATAAAATTTTGGTTTATTTTTTGTTTTTATGTTATGATATCTCAATCCTACAGAAATAGAAAAATGATGAGTTTGAATTAATTCCTTGAGAAAAAACTTTGCTTTTGAAAGCTTACCTTCATAAGATGAATGCTTATTGGGAGACCCAATTTGTTGTTCAATTTTTTTTATCTGTTCAACCTTAAATTTAATTTCATTTTTTAAAGACGCGATACGATCTTTACTTTTTTCAATCAACATATGATTCTCTCTGAGTTCTCTAAAATTTATTCTTTCTTTTTCGGACAAATTCATGAAAAATTCATCGGGTAAATAATCAAGAAAAAAAATTTCAGATTGGCTGCGGTATTTAAGTACTGATGACATGAGGATTTATAAGTGGTATTTATTTTTTAGATTTTTTAAAATCTACCACAATTATAATTAATTATTATGATTAAAAGATAAAACATCTATCAATTATTAGCTTTCTAAAAACATAACTATTTACATTCTCATTTAAATATCAAGGGATTTTAACAATGTTTTTTTTTGAGTACTTTTAAAGTGTCAATCAAAAAAATTATTTCGATAATTTTAAACTTTATGAAATTTAAAGAAATAATAGAAAGTTTAAAGACTGTTTTTATTGTCCTAATTATTGCAAGTTGTGAAAACAACACCTTCACTAAAGTATTTGATCTAAAAAGAAAGAATAAATTTTAGAGA
>JAQXDK010000010.1 GCA_029251405.1 Flavobacteriales bacterium | reverse complement strand
GTTGTTTTTTTTTTAATTTTTTTTTTTTAATTTTAAACAATTAAATTATAAATATGAATAGAAAAAATAACATATTACTATTAGCTGCTACCATGGTAACGGTTTTAAATTTTCAGAGCTGTTCTAAATATGATGACAATCCTGCATTTTCTTTATCCTCTAAAAAATCAAGACTAGTTGGAGAGTGGGAAGTTGTAAAGGTTGACGGTCAAACATCGAGCTACGACATTACTTTTGAATTTGAAGATGATAATGATTTTACACAATCTATTTCGTATACTTACTCATATTATGGTCTAACTTACACGTATAACTATGATTATACCGGTACTTGGGAATGGGGAGATGGTAAAGAATCTATTGAAGTTACTATCGATGGAAGTAAAGAAGATTGGGAAATAAGTAAATTAACTAAAGATGAGATGAAACTTGCTTACGATGGAACTGAGGTGGAGTTTGAAAAAATGTAATCTTACTTAATTTTAATATTATAGCCTCTTTTAAGAGGCTTTTTTTTTATGGAAAAAAAACTAGATATTTCCTTTGATAAGTCGATTCCAAAGATTTTATTTGAAAATAACCTAAATGTTGTTTTTAGTACTTATCAAGCAGGTAGGTTAATGATGATCGGAAGTTCTGATGGTTATAACATTCATCAAACTCCCGTCTCGTACAAAAAACCTATGGGTATTGCTGTAGAAGAAAATAGAATTGCAATTGCAAGTTTTGATGAAATATCTTTTTTCACCTCTAACGATCACGTCATAGAATCTTCAAATTTGAAAAAATTTGATCGTATGTATTTATATAGAGCGTCTTACAATACCAATACATTAGATATTCACGATATACACTTTGACAAAACAGGTCTCTGGGGAGTAAATACAATGTTTTCGTGCTTGTGTAAGTTTACTTTGTCTTCCAGTTTTACTCCAAAATGGAAACCTCCATTTATTTCTGAAATTGCTCCAGAAGATCGTTGTCATCTCAATGGATTAGCCTTAGAAAATAATGCTCCTAAATATGTGACTGCTTTAAGCTCTACGAATTACAAGGACGGCTGGAGAAAAGATATTATGAACACAGGAATTGTTATGGATGTTACTACCAATGAAATTTTGTGTGAAAATTTGGGAATGCCTCATTCCCCAAGGATTATTGATGGTGAATTGTATTTTTTAGAATCGGCTAGGGGAAAATTATTTAAATGGAATGCTAAAACGAAAGAAAAAGAGCTGGTCTATAATTTCAAAAGATTTGTTAGAGGAATCAAGCATTACAAAGGCATATTATTTATCGCGTTTTCTAAAATTAGAGAAAGTTCTAAATCTTTTCAAAAAGTAGAAGTAAAAGAAAACTCAACTAACGCTGGATTTACTATTTTTGATTTGAGAACTAAAACACCGTATGGTGAATTGCTTTACAATACTACCATTGATGAAATTTACGATATCAATATTATTGAGGGATGCAATAAACCTGGAATGGTGACTAAATCAAATAAAAATAACAAGAGTATCATAGTTACTCCACAAAATGTTTATTGGAAAAAAGTTAAAGAAGAAAGTAATGAGTCAAAAGCCGTCTAAAGAAGCCAAAGCACTTTCCCTATTTTTAATGGCCTACAAATCTGTTAATCCTGTCTACAAGGAAAAATCAAAAAGAATTAATAGGCTTTGGAATCTGGTGAAAAATAATGAATTACCAGTAGAAGATTATTTTAAAGAACTCAACAGTTTGTTAGATTCTTATGGAGGCTATTTAGAAGTTGTGGAAAAAACAGTTAAATTTTATGTGGAAAAAACAGGAGAGTGGAGCCTTAAAGGAGAGGATCAGTATTCATTAGATGCTCAACAATTTGTATCTAAATATTCAAAATCCTAAATGGGTTTCAATATTGTTCTTGTTGAACCAGAAATCCCCAACAATACAGGAAACATTGGAAGATTATCTTTAGCAGCTGGATGTAAATTACATTTGGTTAAGCCTTTTGGCTTTGAATTAAACGATAAAAGAGTAAAAAGAGCAGGTTTAGATTATTGGAAACACCTCTCGGTTTCAACCTATGAAAACTTGGATGATTTTTTATTTAAAAATAAAGATGAGAAGATGGTTTTTTTGTCTAGCAAATCAGAAAATATTTACTCCACTATTGCTTTTGAAAAAAATATGTTTTTAGTTTTTGGTAAGGAATCTGTAGGATTGAATGCTGATTTAATTTTGAATAATAAGAGCAATAGCTTTAAAATACCTATTTACAGTAAAAAGGTGAGAAGCTTAAATCTTGCAAACGCTGTTAGTATTGTCGTATATGAGGGACTTAAAAAGTTATACTAAAAAAAACCTCATAAAATATAGTATATTCAATATCTCAAATTAATTATTTGGAACACTTAATTAAAAAAATCAATCAATTTAAAAATAAAGTAACCTACGGAAGTTTGGGAGAATTTGTTGCATCCATTGAAATTAGTAAAATCGATTATCAAGTTTTCATTAATGAACCGTTGAAAGTAGGAGATTATGGAAGAAATATAATAACCGAAAGTCTTTTTGAGTGTGTTTTAATAAATTGGCCAGCTGGTGTTGAAAGCAGTGTTCATCACCATGAAGGTTTATTTGGTTATGTTTTAGTTCTTGAAGGAGAACTTGATAATGTTTCTTACAGAGAAGAAAACAACCAGTTGATCGAATATAAATCCGATAAATATATTGAAAGAGGAATTATGCCCGAACCAGACGGAGTAATTCACAAACTCGCTAATAAAAACATAAATAAAAGAGCAATAACTCTTCATTTTTATTATCCTCCCATCTCGACTTTCGAGGGAATGAGAATTTTCAATTTAAAAACTCAAAATATAGGTATACTAAGTAAGAATGCAAAATCTGCTAAATGGTCTAACGATCCTAACCAATTTAAATCCATCACAAATAATGGATTTCGATATATTTCTATGGATTTTATTAATAAAGATAAGTCTCATCTAATACAGAATATCTTTCCAAAACCTAATTCAATTTCAATAAATACTATGAATAGTAATTATTTTAATGAACAGGCTAAAAAATATGATTTTTCAGATTTTAATCAGCCATCAAGAAAGGCATATATCAATGCTGTAGATGAGCTAATTGCCGAAGATTTGGTTAATAGTAATTCCTTGAAACATTTGGATATAGCTACTGGGACCGGAAGAAGAGCCATTAGAATTAGAGAGTTAAGTAAATCTAATTACGAGATAGTAGGTGTTGAGATTAGTAAAGAAATGTGTGAAATAGCAAATTCTAGAGGATTAAGAACTTATCATCAAGATTGGGCTAATGAAGATAATCACACAGGTGAAATATTTGATTCTGCCACTTTTCTTTACGCATTTGGTCATATAAGTAGTAGTAAATACAGGCTAAAATCTCTGAATAAATTAAATTCTTATCTCCATAAAGACGCACCATTATATATAGATTTTTTTAGTTTGAATAACGCAAATGAATGGGGACCACTAGCAAGAAAGACTTTTGATGAAAATAATTTGAATAAGCATGGATATGAATTAGGCGATGTCTTTTATAAAAAAAGAGGATTTAATGAATTAGCCTTTTTACACTATTTTCAACTGGATGAAATTCTTAAATTATTGGAATTGACTGGATTTAGATTAGAGTGGGTTAAAAATATAGGCTATGCTAAAAATCCTGGTAAAATTGTGAATTCAGAAAACGAGGGAAATTTTTTAATAAAAGCCTTGAAAGTTTAATTGATAAAATAGCTGAATTTTCTGTAATCTATTTGTTCTTAGCTTCTTCGATTAATTTTGTTGCTTCTACCTTTGCTTTTGCCAACATTAATTCAGCTTTTTTATTGCCTTCTAATTTTATATTTTCTGATTTTTTGACGGCAATCTTTAAAGCATCGTCTGCTTGTTTAGTTAGACTCAATCTTAATTTTTCGGCTTCCTTATCTGCTTTTTTCTTTATTTCTTCTGCAGTTTTCTTAGCCGCTATTTTAGTTAATGGTGATTTTGCTTTTAAAACTAATTTATCTGCTTGTTGATAAGCTTCTTTCTTTACTTTAGATATTTCTCTTTTTATATTACTTTTTGCAGCCGTATTTTTGTTATTAGCTTCATTTATGACTTTAGCTGCCAAAGCTTCTGACTCCTTTTTAATTAAATCTGCTTTTTTTGCTGCCTCCTTTAAAATTTGATTTGCTTTATCTTGAGCTTTTTCAAGTACTTCAGATTTCAAGTTTAATACTTGGTCTTTTACTGCATCGATTATTTTTTCTTTAGCATTTTTTTGATTCAAGTTAAGACTGACCTCGTAATTCGGTTGTAGAAGAGTTCCGTTAACGTTTATTGATAAAGGAATTTTTTGATCTTCAATTGAGGGAGTTGATAATATATTATTTATTCCAGTCATTAGATTGTTGTTAACAAGAGCTACAGGTATTTCAGATTCAATAGTGTAATTAATCTCCTGGCTTAATGAAGTACTTCCATAAATTTCACCATTCAAATCTTTAAGTTTAATATTGGTAGTATCAAGTAAGAATGCACCATTTTTTATTTTAAATGAAATATTTAAGTCTTCAATATTGTTATTTTTTTCAATAATTTCAAAATTGAGTTTTTTCATTTTTTTAAATGCTGGATGATTTAAAATTTTCACATTTTTGGACCTTAGCTTGCCGTCAACTGTAAGTTGATTGTATATTGGATTATAATCCTGATCTAGCAACAAATTCATGTTTAAAATAGATGAGAAATTACCATCTAAGTATTGTACTACTGGAGTATACTTTTTAACGTTATTAAAGTATAGAAATGACTCGTCAAAAGAAATATTAGATAAGTTCATATTCATTATTAAATTAGCTCTTGTTGTAGAAATACCTAAATAACTTCCGTCAATTTTAAGTGAACCACTTAAAAAATTCATTCCAATATTATTAAACCAAAGTTTTTTGTCTATTACTAGTAATTCTCCTTTTACATCTTTGATTTCAAGACTATCATAAATTAATTTAAGAATAGAGCTTTTAAAGCTGAAGTTTATATTGTCAGGAATTTCAAATAATTCACTAAGTGAATCACCATCAATTAAAACTTCTTGTTCAGCTTCATTAGTAGTTTCAATAGTTGTGTCAACATATAATTGATCTATGTTAACCAAATTACTCATTAAATTAAAAGTGCCTGATATGGTGTCGTCTTTTAACGCATAGGATATATAGTTTTTCAATTCACCATTCATTTTAAAATCACTTTTACCAATCATTAAATTGCATTTATTTAATAAAAGTTTTTCGGGACTAAATTCAAAATTTAATTTATTTAATAAAATGGGGTAGTCTAGATCTGAAGATTGATAATTTAAATCAGTAATGTCCAATAGACCGGAAGCATTAAATTCTTCAAAATTCTCATTTTCAATACTTGATAATGTACCATCTAATATTATTTCAGACGATATTAATCCCGAAATATCTTGACCTTCTAAGGGAATAACCTTTGCAATATCAGATAAATTAAATTTTGCTTCTAGAAAGCTTTTTATTTCAAGATCACTACTGAAATTAGTAGCAAACGCATTAGAAGAAATAGAGGAATTTAAAAAATTTAAATTTAATTTTTCAAGTCTTAAATCCAACAAGTCAAAATTGTCTCCACCTGGAAATTCCATTTGTAACCCAACATTTATATTTTCAACTGGACTGTTTAATTCTGGATACTTAAAATAAGCATTATCTACTTCAAGTTTCATATCAATTGCAGGAATTACTGTGTCATTGTAAATCCCTTTCAAAGTAGTTTTGAATTTGAATACTCCATCAGTATTAATTTTATCAAATTCTTTAGTGTAAGCGCCTGGTACAATACTAAATAAACTCTTAAAATTTTGATTTGTTGTAGCTATGGAAAGGTCCATGAGATAATCATCTTTTAGCATTTGTAACTTCCCAACGGTCTTTACTTGGAATTGGTTTAAATCTGCTAAACTTTCAGTTATGGTTACTTTAATATCCTCATCTATAAACGCAACCTCTCCGTTAAAAATTAATTTTAACCTACTATCATTTATATAATTTATTCTTTCATAACTTAAATCTAAATTGGCAACTTCTGATATGGTTTCCAAAAAGAATTTATCATCCATAATTGTAATACTTCCAAGATGATTTAAAGAAATTAACTTTAGATCTGTTGCATACAATGCGTCGTTATAAATAACGGTACCATTTTTAACTTCATAGTTTTTAATCTTAAGCTTAAAAGTAGTTGAAGACTCAACAGCATAATCTGTATTTTCAGTAGAACTATCGCTACTATTATAAATGTCATAATTTGCTTTACCATCTTTTAAAACTTTTATGTGTAAACTAGGTTTATTTAAAAAAATAGAATTTATTTCATAATTTCCATCTATTATGATTTTCCATAAATCCAAGTTTACTGCCAATTGATCTAACTCAATAAGTTTTATATCTCTGAACGTATCTTTTCCAGTTAATGTTAGTTGGTTTAGCTCTAATTTTAAAGATGGAAAAGTTGAAATTAAACTTAGATCAATGTTTTTAAAATCTAATTCGGCTTTTAAATTTTTATTGCTTTCTTCTTTTATTAATTTAATAATCTCGTCCTCATACCATATCGGGATTATTAGAAGTGTAGATGTGGCTATGGTAGTTAAGACTACAACTATGCTCAATAAATATTTAAGTTTTTTTGACATTAAAATTATTTTTCTGATGTAATTATACAAATCTTACCACTACTATTGCAGTGTAAAACTGCTTAATTATACATAATTTAATCTAGATATTATTTATTAGATTAAATTGTAAAAATATTTAATAAATA
>JAQXDK010000006.1 GCA_029251405.1 Flavobacteriales bacterium | reverse complement strand
CTATTTATTGCAGATTTACATTCATTAACTCAAATTAAAGATTCTAAGATTCTTAATGAGAATTCTTTTCAAGTGGCAGCAACATGGCTTGCTTGTGGCTTAAATCCAGATTTAACTACTATTTATCGGCAATCAGATGTTCCTCAATGTACCGAACTAGCCTGGTATTTAAATTGTTATTATCCTTATCAAAGACTTAAATTAGCCCACTCTTTTAAAGATAAATCTGATAGGTTAGAAGATGTTAATGCAGGACTTTTCTCATACCCTATGTTGATGGCTGCCGATATATTACTTTACGATGCGGATTTCGTTCCCGTTGGGAAAGATCAGCTACAACATTTGGAAATGACAAGAGATGTTGCAGCAAGGATCAATAATAAATATGGAGATGTATTTATATTACCAAAGGAAATCGTTGAAAAAAACAACCAACTAATTCCTGGAACCGATGGTGAGAAAATGAGTAAATCAAGAAATAATACTATTGATATTTTTGAAAGTGAAAAAACAATTAAAAATACCATTAATAAAAATATTATTACTGACAATACTCCACTAGAGAATTCTAAAGACCCCAATAACTCAACTGTTTATCAATTATTTAGATTATTAGCTTCCAAAGAGCGTTCAGATAAAATGGCAGATAATCTACTAGCTGGTGGTTACGGTTGGGGACATGCTAAAAAAGAACTTTTAGAAGAAATACTATATACTTTCTCAAAACAAAGAGAGAAATTTAACCACTATATCAACCACCCTGACGAAGTAGAAGAAATACTACAAAAAGGTGCTTTTAAAGCTCAAAAAGTAGCAAAAAAGACATTAGACCGAGTTAGAAAAAATCTTGGTTACAACTAATCTACAGCTATAACTCAAATTTAATTCCCTGGGCCAGAGGCAACGAAGTTCCCCAATTGATAGTATTGGTTTGCCTTCTCATGTAAACTTTCCAAGCATCAGAGCCAGACTCTCTTCCTCCACCTGTCTCTTTTTCTCCTCCAAATGCTCCTCCTATTTCAGCACCTGAAGTACCAATATTTACATTAGCAATACCACAATCTGAACCTTGATGAGACAAGAATGCTTCCTGCTCTCGCATATCAGTTGTCATTATTGCAGAAGACAACCCTTGAGGAACACTATTTTGAATATTAATGGCTTCGTCGACATTTCCGTTGTATTTTATTAAGTAAAGAATGGGGGCAAATGTTTCATGCTGAACAATTTTATAACTATTTTCTGTCTCAATTATCACAGGTTTAACATAACAATTACTTTCGTAACCTTCCCCATGTAATTTTCCGCCTTCTACAATTATTTTTCCGCCTTCTTTTTTTGCAGCTTCAATAGCATTTGAATACATAGTAACAGCATCTTGATCTATAAGTGGACCAACATGATTTGATTCATCTAGCGGATTGCCAATTTTTAATTGTTGGTAAGCATTAACTAAAGCTGTTTTAACATTGTTATAAATACTTTCGTGAATAATTAATCTTCTAGTGGAAGTACATCTTTGACCGGTAGTTCCAACAGCACCAAAAACAAGTGCAGGAATAACCATTTTCAAATCAGCGTTTGGAGTCAATATAACTGCGTTGTTACCTCCTAATTCTAAAAGTGATTTTCCCAATCTCTCCCCTACAACTTTACCAACAGATTTTCCCATTCTAGTGGAACCTGTAGCTGAAACTAAAGGAACTCTTTTATCCGCAGCCATTAGTTTACCGATATCAGCATTGCCGATTACAATAGTACATATACCACCATCTAAATTGTTTTGGTCCAAAACCTTAGCCATGATTTTTTGACAGGCCACACCGCATAAAGGAGCTTTTTCAGATGGCTTCCAAATACAAACATCACCACAAATCCAAGCTAGAGCAGTGTTCCACGCCCAAACTGCAACTGGAAAGTTAAAAGCTGAAATAATTCCAACAACACCAATTGGATGGTACTGCTCGTACATTCTATGCATGGGTCTTTCAGAATGCATGGTAAGTCCATGTAACTGTCTTGACAAACCAACTGCAAAGTCGCAGATGTCAATCATTTCTTGAACCTCTCCTAATCCTTCTTGAAAAGACTTGCCCATTTCGTAGGAAACTAATGCTCCTAAAGCTTCTTTATTTTCTCTTAACGCTTCTCCAAACTGTCTAACAATTTCTCCTCTTTGAGGTGCTGGCATCATCTTCCAAGTTGCAAAAGACTTTAATCCAGCATCAATACATTTATGATAATCTTCTTCGGTTGCTGAAATAACTTCACCAATTTTTGCTCCATCGACGGGAGAATACGAAATTATTGTTTCACCACTTGTTGGAATCCATTCGCTACCAATAGCAGCACCAAAATTTGAATTTTCAATTCCTAAAGATTTTAATATTTTTTTTATATCCATAATGTTATTGATTTATTGAGAACAAAAGTAATAACTATTACGTCTTAATCCATTTTGGGCAAAATTTAATTTGCAAGTGGAAGTGTTACTCCGATGATTGTTCCTTTTTTTTCCTTACAAGAAATAATCTCTATTTTACCATGATGGTGTCCTTCAACAATTCTCTTAGCCAAAGATAGCCCTAATCCCCAGCCTCTTTCTTTCGTTGTGTATCCTGGTTGAAAAATTGTTTTCTGAATAGGTATCGGAATACCTTTACCGTTATCTTCAACTTTGATAACTGTACTTTTAGATGTTTTTTCAATGGATAAATATATCTTTCCTTCACCGTCCAAAGCATCTGCAGCATTTTTAATTAAATTTTCAATGACCCAACTAAATAAAGGAGCGTTTATATTAGCATACATTTTTTCAGATTTATAATCCGTAATTAGGGTCACTGTTTTAGGAATTCTTTTTTTCATATAATCGGTGTAATGGGTAAAGAACAAAACCAAGTCTGTCTTTACAATATCTACCTTAGACCCGATCTTAGAGAATCTGTCGCTTACCACTGAAAGTCTTTCAATATCTTTCTCCATTTCTATCAAAGCTTCTTTGGTTACATTATTATCTTCTTTTAGTAATGTAATCCAACCGTGAAGAGAGGATAGAGGAGTTCCTAATTGGTGAGCGGTCTCTTTGGCCATCCCAGCCCAAACTTGGTTTTGTTCAGATCTTCTAAAAGAACTAAATGACAGATAAGAAACAAGTAAAAATAATGCAATAATTAAGAGTGTAAATATTGGGAAATATTGTAATTGAAATAATATTTTTGAGTCGTTATAATATATGATTCCTTTCTGATTATCCCCTAAATTTATTTCTACAGGTTGGTTATTTTCTTTCATTTTATTGACAGTATTTCTAACCATTATGCTATCCATATTATTACTGATTACATTAGAAGCAATTAAAGAGTCTTTTGTTTGACTCCAGAAAACTACTGGTAACATTGCAATGTTATTCATGATCTCAATTGAAAATGAATTTAATAGCGAATCCCGCTGCCTTTGCAGTAAAAAATATTTTGGCGAATTAGAATAATGAATTTTTTGAACTCTATTTTCAAAGTAGTTGAATTGTATAGGAGCATTTTGTCTTGACCAAGATTGTGTAATTGAATCTGTAATTATTTGACACTTATCAGAAGCCACGTTATCTAAAATTGTTAAGTTTTTGTGTGAAATATATTGACCTTTATCATCTGTTAAAATAAGAGGAATATTATTGTTTCTTTGTATGATTTCTAATGCCAAGCCAAAATCACTAAGAGACTTTTGAAATTCTTTAGTTGCTCTTGCCCACAGATAAACATTTTCTGTTTCATTTTGAGCAAGTTCCTCGAACGCAACATTAGTAAGTCTAACTAATTCTGCTTTCTTTTTTATCGCTTGACTCCAAAGCCTAATTTTTTCAAGTTCAGAGGTTTTAACATTTGAAACTAAAGAGGAGGTTAACCAAAATATAACCCCTATAATACCAAGACCAGAAAATAGTAAAATTTTTTTCCACCTTTGCTTTTTTGAATATAGTTTCATCTTCAACAAATATAGTTTATAATAGGTTGCTGGTTAGTAAATTTAAATTCTATAAATTAAGATTCTTTAATAAATGAAATAGCTATTTTAGCACTAGAACTTTAAGTACAAATGCAAACTTCTAAAATTAACGTATTCCTAAGCTTAGTAATTTTTTGTTTTATTTGTGGATGCAAAAATAGTGAACATCAACAAGCTGAAAAACCTCAACAACCAATTGAAAAATGGAAAAAAGGCAGTGTTTTCAACGCAGATAGTGCATACAAGTATATTGCAAAGCAAGTTGGTTTTGGCCCAAGGGTTCCTAATACTCAAAATCATAAAAATTGTGGTAATTGGTTGGTGAAAAAACTAGAGAATTTTGGATTCAAAACAACAGAACAAATAGGAGAAGTGGTTGCTTTTAACAGCGAAAAACTACCTTTAAGAAATATTATTGGCAAAATAAATCCCAATTCTAAAGATAGAGTTTTACTATGTGCTCACTGGGATACCAGACCGTTTGCAGATAGAGATTCTATTAATATTAATCAACCTATAATGGGTGCAAATGATGGAGCAAGTGGAGTTGGTGTTCTCTTAGAAATCGCAAGAATAGTACATCTCGATAGTCTGGAAATAGGTTTAGATATTATATTTTTTGATGTTGAAGATTACGGGGCTCCAAGCTATAATTCTAATTTTGTGGATTTAAACAGCATGAACGATACTTGGTGTCTGGGATCTCAATATTGGTGCTACAATCTTGATAAAGAATATTTGAAACCTAAATTTGGTATTCTACTAGACATGGTTGGTGGTGAAGATGCTGTTTTTCCTAAAGAAGAAATCTCAAGACAATATTCAGGATACCATCTCAACAAGATTTGGAAGTTGGCTAGTTACTTAGGTTACGGAGAATATTTTAAGAAAAAAATTGCTCCTCCCCTAACTGATGATCACACTTACATAAATAAGTTAGCACAAATACCTACTTTGGATATTATTCATTACGACGTGAGTCCTTTTACCAATAGGTTTGATTTTGGCAGGTTTCACCACACACATCAAGACAACTTAGATATTATCCATAAACCAACTCTTAAAGCTGTAGGACAAACTTTATTAACATATTTATATAATATTTAATGGGAAAAAAACTTTTTTTACTGGATGCTTATGCTTTAATATATAGAGCTCACTTTGCATTTATAAATAATCCAAGAATTAATTCTAAAGGTTTAAATACATCTGCAATTTTTGGATTTTGCAATAGTTTACTTGAAGTAATTAACAATCATCAACCTACACACTTAGCAGTAGTTTTCGATCCTCCAGGTGGATCTAACCGGTCAGAAGTTTTTGTAGAATATAAAGCTAACAGACAAGAAATGCCGGAAGATATTAGAAAATCTATTCCCTATATTTTTGAAATATTAAATGCCATGAATATTCCTTTTAAAATGGAAGCTGGTTTTGAAGCTGATGATCTCATTGGGACCTTAGCTAAGCAAGCTGAAAAAAAAGGATATCAAGTTTTTATGATGACTCCTGATAAAGATTTTGGACAACTGGTAAGTGATAATATTTTTATTTATAAACCAGGAAGAAGTGGCAATCCTAGCGAGATATTAGGTCCTAAAGAAGTTTGTGAGAAATTTGAGGTGGAAAGACCTGAGCAAGTAATAGACATCTTAGGATTATGGGGAGATGCTGTTGATAACATACCTGGAATACCAGGTATCGGCGAAAAGACAGCAAAAAAATTAATTAAAGCTTATGGCAGTATTGAAAATCTGTTGCAAAACACTCAAGATTTAAAAGGCAAGCAAAAAGAAAACGTTGAAAATTTCGCAGACCAGGGATTGGTATCAAAACAACTTGCAACCATTATTTTAGATTGTCCCGTAGAATTTGATGAAAATATTTTTGAAAGAAAAGAGATTAATGAAAAAGCAATAACTGAAATTTTAACAGCTTTAGAATTTAATCAACTGGGCAAAAGAATTTTAGGAAAACCGATCTATCAAGAACAACAAATGGATTTATTTGCAAATAATCCAACGACTGAAAGCCCTCAACCAGAAAGACTATTAAGTGACTTTTCATCTGTAAATCCTGAATACACCTTAATAACAACTCAGGATGAGCATGAAAAATTTGTTCATCTACTGGCCTCTGAAAAAATAGTTGCTTTTGATACCGAAACAACTTCTCTTGATATAAATGAAGCAGAAATACTAGGTATTTCTTTTTGTTTTAAAAAAAATGAAGCCTACTATTGTGATGTTTCAAAAGACACGAATCTAGTCCATCTTTACCAGGGTTTTTTTAATTCCTCTACTTTAAAAATTGCTCATAATTTAAAGTATGACTACGGAATTTTGAAGAAATACGGACTGCAAATAAATGATCGATGTTTTGACACCATGATTGCTCACTATTTGATAGATCCTGAAACAAGACATAACTTAGATCAACTCTCTCGAAACTTTTTAAACTACAATCCTATTTCAATTGAAACGTTAATAGGAACTAAATCTAAACCCATTGCAAAAATGGAAGATGTAGATTTAAACGAATTGAAAAATTATGCGGCCGAAGATGCAGATTTAACTTTTCAACTTTATTTAAAGTTTAAAGAAAAACTGAAAGAATTAGAATTAGAATTTCTTTTTGAAAACATAGAGATGCCTCTTCTTAAAGTGCTTTATGAAATGGAAAAAGAAGGCATTAAGATTAATACATCTGCACTAGCAGAATTTTCAAAAGAATTAACGTCCAGTCTGTCCAATCTAAAAAAATCGATATACAATCACAGTAATGAGGAATTTAATATAGATTCTCCTAAACAATTAGGAGAAATTCTATTTGGGAAATTAATACTAGACCCTAAAGCCAAAAAAACTAAAACAGGGCAATATAAGACTGATGAGTCGACACTTTTAAAACTGGAAGGTTCACACCCAATAGTAGTGGATATTCTAAATTACAGAACTAGGAAGAAATTATTATCTACATACGTAGATGCATTGCCTAGGCTTATCTCAAATACTACCCAAAGAATTCATACTAATTATATGCAAACAGTTACTTCAACTGGTAGATTGAGCTCTAACAAACCCAACTTACAAAACATTCCAATAAGAACCGAATTAGGAAAAGAAATTAGAAAAGCATTTTGCAGTTCTAGTGAAAAGCATTTTCTGTTATGTGCTGATTACTCTCAAATTGAACTGAGAATTATTGCTGGTCTAAGTAAGGATAAGTCTATGATTAATGCATTTACAATCGGAAGAGACATCCATACTGAAACAGCTGCTAAAATTTTCAAAGTTGGATTAGATGAAGTTTCTAGAGAAATGAGAGGGAAAGCTAAAATGGTGAACTTTGGAATAATTTATGGTATTTCTGCGTTTGGTTTATCTCAGAGGCTAGGAATAAAAAGAGGGGAAGCTAAAGAAATTATAGACAATTATTTTTTAGAGTTTCCTGCAGTAAAGAACTACATGGATGGTACTATTGATTTTGCAAAAAAAAATGGATACGTAGAAACTATTTTTAAAAGAAAAAGATTTTTAAACAACATAAATAGCGGTAATGCTACCATGAGAGGTTTTGACGAAAGAAATGCTATCAATGCGCCCATTCAAGGTAGTGCAGCTGATATTATTAAAATAGCCATGATTAATGTTCATCAAAAACTAGTTGAAAAAAACATGAGATCTAAACTTCTTCTTCAAGTACATGATGAATTAGTTCTTGAAATCATAAAAGAGGAACTAGAAATGGTAAGAGATTTAGTTAAAAATGAAATGATGAATGCTGTAAATTTTAATGTTCCGTTAGAAGTTGAAATTGGAATTGGAGAAAACTGGTTGCAAGCACATTAGACAAAATTATTTATTTAAAAAATTATGATTGAATAAATTTGATGAAGATTGACCAGAAAAACAGTTAAAAAGTCCTTTTTTAAATATTTAAGTCTTAATTTCGATAATGTGATTAGATTATTATTGTGATCTTTTCAAAGAAAGAATCAGACCTTTTTTATTTAAATACATAAATATGAAATATATTTTAAGTGTATCGTTTTTAATCTTTAGTTTATTAGTTAATGGACAATGCAAAGGTTTTGCAAAAGACTGCAAGAAAGATCTTAAACAAAGTTATATGCCGACAGGGCAATCTATTAATAAGGAGCTTGCAGCAGGCGAAAGATACCAGTACATAACTACGTTTTACGAAGGTCAAAACTACAGAATATATGGTTGTTCTGACTCTGCATTAGGAGATATTCAACTGACTATTAGAAATACAAGAAGACAACTTTACTACGACAATAGTGGAAATGGTTCCAAAACTTTTGACTTTAAAGTTGGCTCAACACAACAACTCATTGTAACTCTGGTTGCTCCAGAAAGTGAGTCAAATAATTCTGAAGAAATTAAAGGTTGTGTTGCTGCACTTGTTGGAATTAAATTTTAATAAAAACATTTAGTAAATTTACAGAATAAAAAATTCAAGATGAATACAATTTTATTAGGAATAATCGGCCCCCCTCAAGTAATCATAATATTAATAGTTGTTTTGCTACTTTTCGGAGGAAAAAAAATCCCAGAACTTATGAAAGGTCTTGGTAAAGGGGTGAAAGAATTTAAAGACGCAACCAAACCCGAAGAAGAAACAGATATTAAAGATTAATAAAATTGGACATACCTGAATCTTTAGAAGAGATACAAAAAAAAATTAAAAACGGTGAATGCACACTGGTTCAGATTTGTAAAGAGTATATTCAAAGAATAAATTTATCTGAAAACAATGCTTTCATTGAAGTTTTTGAAGAAGAAGCTTTAGAAAAAGCTCAAAAAATACAATCAAAAATTTCAGCTAATAATGCTGGAATATTAGCAGGAATGTTTATTGGAATTAAGGACAACATCTGCTACAAAAACCATCAGGTTACTGCGAGTTCAAAAATTTTAAACGGTTTTGAATCGAAATTTTCAGCCACTGCCGTAAAAAAAATACTTAACGAAGACGGTATTATAATTGGTAGACTAAATTGTGATGAATTTGCAATGGGTAGTTCTAATGAAAAGAGCTTCTACGGCCCGGTTAAAAACCCTTGTGATTCTAAAAAAGTACCTGGAGGTTCTTCTGGGGGATCTGCAGCTGCAATCGCTGAGAAATTATGTACTGCAACCTTAGGTTCTGATACTGGAGGTTCGGTAAGACAACCCGCATCCTTTTGTGGAGTTATTGGCTACAAACCTACTTACGGTCGAGTTTCAAGAAATGGATTGATCGCCTATGGATCAAGTTTTGACCAAATTGGGGTATTTGCGAAGACTGTTCAAGATACTAATTTAATTTCTCACGTCATCAGCGGAGCAGATAAATATGATAGCACTGTAGCAACTAAAGAGACCCATAAAAAAGATATTCAGTCTCTTCAAAAAAAAATTAAAATTGGAATTCCAGAAGAATATTTAAATTTTGACAATTTAGATCTCGAAATAAAAAACCGATTACTCAACATTGTTGAAAATTTAAAATCAAAAGGTCATGAAATAGAACTTTTAAAGTTTCCCTACATAGATTACATTGTTCCAACATATTATGTATTAAGCACAGCTGAAGCAAGTTCTAATCTATCTAGGTACGATGGAGCTCACTTTGGATTCAGATCTACCGAGGCAAATGATATTGAAAGTACATACGAAAACACAAGGTCTGAAGGTTTTGGAATGGAAGTAAAGAGAAGAATTATGCTTGGGAATTTTGTTTTAAGCTCTGGATATTATGATGCTTACTTTACAAAAGCTCAAAAAGTTAGAAGAATGATTGCTGATAAAACTACTCAAATGCTCCAGAATAACGATGTTTTATTATTTCCAACAACACCTACTACTGCATTTAATATTGGTGAAATCAAAGATCCAGTAACTATGTATCTTCAAGATATTTTCACCGTTCATGCAAATATTGTTGGTTTACCAGCTATATCATTACCAATTGGCCAGCATAGTAATAAAATGCCTTTTGGGGTACAATTAATGACGAACAAATTTAAAGAAGAGAAACTTTTTGAAATTTCACAATTCATGATGGAAACATTTTATAAAAAATGAAACTGTTTAAACAATCTTATTTTATTAAAATCACTTAATTTAGATAAGAGCAATGAAGCATTTACTAGAAGAAAAATATGACTTTGATTTTAATCTCCTAGGCATTTCTTGTCATGAGAAGGACTACCGATTATGTTGGGCAGTTAATAGCACTTTAAATTTACATCTTGAAAAGTCAAAAAATAACATCGAATTAATATTCAACAGCACAACCAGACCTGATGCTAATTTTCCTATTTTTTCATTTACCAATATTTCAACTTCTAATGAATATCATCTCATCGGTAATAAATACAATGGAACATGGCTTATTCCAGAAAAATCTCATTTTGATTTTTTTTTAATGATCAAATCTGATGATAAAAAATTCGACAATTTCTACTTAAATAAGCTAAAAACCATACCCTTTATATTAACAGCTAACACTGTCATAGTAGAACAACTAAAATCTAAAGAAAACTTAATTTTTTAACATGAGTAAAAGAACCAAAATTGTTGCAACAATTGGACCATCAACATCAAGTCCAGATATTTTAAAATCCATGATTAACGAGGGTGTTAATGTTTTTAGAGTAAATTTTTCTCATGGAAGTCATAGTGATCATATAAAAGCAATTGCAGAAATAAGAAAAGTAGATAACGAACTTGGCACTCATTCTGCAATATTAGCAGATCTGCAAGGCCCTAAAATTAGAATTGGCGAAATGCCTGACGATGGACTTTTATTAGAAAATAATGCTGAGTTCTATTTAACAACACTGGCAGAGCATTCTTATAAAAATGCAGCTCAAATTTTTATTGATAGAATTCCAAAAGATGTCAAACCTGGAGAAAAAGTTTTACTTGACGATGGCAAAATTCACCTTGAAGTATTAGAAACTAATCTAATTGATACGGTTAAAACAAAGGTTATTGCCGGCGGAGTACTGTTCTCTAAGAAAGGACTCAATCTTCCTGAAACTAATATTAGTATCTCAAGTTTAACAAATAAAGACCGAGAAGATTTAATAGTCGCTTTAGAGCAAAAAGTAGACTGGATTGGGTTTTCATTTGTTCGATCGGCTAGAGAGGTAATTGAGCTTCGACACCTTATAAATGGACACAAAGGAGCAGCTAAAATTATAGCAAAGATTGAAAAACCTGAAGCTGTAAACGATTTAAAAGGTATACTTAGCGAAACCGATGCCGTTATGGTAGCAAGAGGAGATTTAGGAGTAGAAATCCCTTTAGAAATGGTACCATTAGTTCAGAAAAGAATTGTTAATCTCGCAAAACACATGGCAAAACCGGTAATTATTGCTACTCAAATGATGGAAAGTATGATGGAAAACATTACTCCTAACAGAGCAGAAGTAAATGATGTCGCCAATGCGGTTATGGATGGAGCTGACGCCGTTATGCTAAGTGGAGAGACGTCTGTTGGAAAGCATCCAGTAGATGTAATAAAAATAATGTCTAGAATAATAAATGAAGTAGAGTCTCAATATGATAACATTTACGTAAAAGAAACCTTGCCTGAAAAAAATAATGATCGATTTATCACTGATTCTATTTGTTTCAATGTTTGTAGATTGGCTCAGAGGGTAGAGGCAAAAGCAATAATTACCATGACCCATTCTGGTTACACAGCTTATAAAATTTCAAGTCAAAGACCAAAATCTGAAATCTTTGTTTTTTCAAGCAATAAAAAATTATTAAGTACACTTTCGCTAGTTTGGGGGGTAAGTACTTTTTATTACGATAAAACAATAAGCACGGATCATACAATTGCAGATATCATGCATCTTTTAAAAGAAGATGAATATGTAGAAAGTGGAGATTTAATTATTAATACTGCAAGTATTCCACTAGGTGAAAATGGAAAAACTAATATGCTTAAATTAAGTTATATAGAATGATAAACGTTAATTTACTTAAAAATATATGTGAAACTCCTGGTGCTCCAGGATTTGAAGACCAAGTAAGAAGTCTAGTCCTGAAGGAAATTGAAGGTTTAGTAGACACTGTTGAGATTGATAATATGGGAAATATAATTGCTCTCAAAAAAGGAAAAGATTCTTCAAAATCTGTCATGATTGGTGCTCACATGGACGAAATTGGTTTTATTGTTACTCATATTAACGATAAAGGTTTTTTGAAATTCCATCCTCTAGGTGGTTTTGACCCCAAGACATTAACTTCACAAAGAGTAATAGTGCATGGGAAAAAAGATTTAATTGGTGTTATGGGCTCAAAACCTATACATGTCATGACAGTAGAGGAAAAGAATAGAGTTCCAAAGATTCAAGATTATTACATTGACTTAGGTTTAAAAAAGTCGGAAGTAGAAAAAATTATTTCAGTAGGCAACTCGGTTACAAGAGAAAGAGGGCTGATTGAAATGGGAGATTGTATTAACTGTAAAAGTTTAGATAATAGGATTTCTGTCTTTATTTTGGTTGAAACATTAAAAAAATTAAAAACTCCAGATTTTGATACCTATGCTGTTTTCACCGTTCAAGAAGAAGTTGGGATTCGTGGAGCTCAAGTTGCAACACAAAAAATTAAACCAGATTTTGGATTTGGGTTAGATACCACTATTGCCTACGATGTTCCTGGTGCTGCAGAACATGAAAAAATAACATCTCTTGGAAAAGGAGTAGCTATAAAAATAATGGATGCAAGTACTATTTGCGACACCAGAATGGTTGAATTTATGCGTAAAACTGCTGATTCAAAAAATATTCTTTGGCAAAATGAAATTCTAACTGCTGGTGGTACAGACACTGCAAGTATTCAAAGAATGACACCAGGAGGTTCTATTGCTGGAGCCTTTTCTATTCCTACTAGACATATACACCAAGTTATTGAAATGGTACATAAAAAAGATGTGAAAAATTGTATCGAACTTTTAACTTCTTGTCTGCAACAGCTGAATAGTTATAACTGGAGTTTTAAAAAATAATTAATAGGATTCTGTAGTAAATTGTTTCAAAAAACGTAAATCGTTTTCTGAATATAATCTCAAATCATTTACCTCGTATATAAGTTGAGCGATTCTTTCTATCCCCATTCCAAAGGCATATCCACTGTAAATATCAGGATCTATCTTACAATTCTCCAAAACATTTGGATCTACCATTCCACATCCCATTATCTCTAACCATCCAGAATATTTACAGACGTTACAACCCTTACTGTTGCATATAGTACAAGAAACATCTACCTCAGCCGAAGGTTCTGTAAAAGGGAAATAAGAGGGTCTAAGTCTAATTTTAGTTTCATTTCCAAACATGGCTTTTGTAAAATACAAAAGTGTTTGTTTCATATCTGCAAATGAAACATCTTTATCAATATATAATCCTTCAACTTGGTGAAAAAAACAATGAGCCCTTGCTGAAATGGCTTCATTTCTATAGACTCTACCTGGAGAAATAGTTCTAATAGGGGGTTGGCTATTTTCCATAACTCTAACCTGAACAGAAGACGTGTGTGTTCTTAAGGCAATGTCTTTATTTATAAAAAATGTGTCCTGCATATCTCTCGCGGGGTGTTCTTCTGGGAAGTTTAAAGCAGTGAAGTTATGCCAATCATCTTCAATTTCTGGCCCTTCTGAAACATTGAAGCCAATCTGTGAAAAAATATTTGTAATTCTATCTCTAATTATAGTTATTGGATGTCTAGAACCAATTTCTGTGGGTTGTCCAGGAATAGTATAGTCCAAATTAGATTTAGAAGATTTGGGCCGGTCGTTTAACGAAGATTTTAATGTGGTAATTTTATCTAAGGCCGCCGTTTTTAAAATATTTAATTGTTTACCAAATTCTTTTTTATCTGAGACTGGAACTTCTTTAAATTTATTAAATAATAGGGTGATTTTACCTTTCTTACCTAAATAAGAAATCCTGAAATCCTCTATTTCTTGAGAAGATTTTGATTTAAAGTTATGGACTTCGTGATTTATATTTTTTATATCCTCAAACATATTAATCTTTAATTTTAACAGATAAAATAACAACAGGTTCAGTTGGGACGTCTCCAGTTTCAGTTGAAACACTACAAATCTTATCAAGCACATCAATCCCTTCGGTAACTTCTCCAAAAACCGTGTAACCATTATCTAAAAATGGGGTACCACCAACAGCTTTATAAGTTTGAACGGCATTAGGTGAAAATTTAAACTTATTAGCCTCTTGATTCACAACTAAAGATTTGATTTCCTGATAAAGAGTATTCAAACTATCTGTTAACCTTTGTTGTTGACAATACTTAATTTTTTCCATGTAATGATTGTTTTCTGTTTTTTTCAAGAACTGACCAATTAAATTGCTTTCTTGTTGCTGATTAATCTTTTGTTCTATTTGATTAAGCTGGTTTTCAGTATATTTTTTACCCTGGACTATATAAAATTGACTACCAGAACTTCTTTTTTCTGGATTGATGTTATCTCCCATTCGAGCTGCTGCTAAAGCGCCTTTTTTATGAAAATATTCTGAAATAATCTCTGCCGATATTGTTTCACCAAAACTTTTTTGCCCTAATTGTCCTGAAAAATCGCTTTGCTTGGAATTAGGATCACCTGCTTGAGCCATGAAGCCATTAATCACCCTATGGAACTTAACACTATCGTAAAAATCATCTTCTATTAATTTTATAAAATTGCTTTTATGTAAAGGAGTCTTTTCGTAAAGAACTATACTAATATCTCCAAGAGTAGTCTTCATTTCTATAAAAGTTTTTCCATTCAATTCATTTTGCGAAAATCCATTTATAACATTCAAAAAAATGATTAAAACAAGAGAAAATTGTCTTAAGAAGACATATTTAATAAGTGAATTCATATTATAATAGTACTTAATTTTTATATTGCGTAGTAATTATATTCAAACTTATACAAAATTAAGTGAACTTTAAAAAAGCGCTATATAGATTATTCATTTTTGGTAGTTTCTTATTCTGTTTTATTTTTTTATCCTCCTGTTACAAGGAAGAAAAAACAAAAGCAGTGATAACAGTTCTTGACAATAATACCAACGAAGCTATTGAAGGAGCTAACGTAAGGTTATATTATGATGACTCTAATGGGTCTAGTGCGCCTTTAATTGATGTACAAAAAACAACAAGCTCTAACGGCTCAGCAACTTTTGATTTTTCAGATAAATATCAGGATGGTCAAGCAGGTTTTGCAGTTTTGGATGTAGAAGTTGACTCCTCTTACATGGGGATTATTAATATAGTGGAAATGAGTACCACCGAGAAAGTTATTTTTATACCATGATGAGTCATCATGAATAAAAAAAAGATTTATCTACATATTATATCAATTTTTTTAATAACTCTTTCACAGGTTTATTATGTCATTTTTATTTCTGGTTTTTTTGGAAGTCTGCTTTTTAGTATCGCTAAAAATAGTTTTTTATTGATCCTTATTTATTCGGTCGTGTTTTATTTTTACCGATTTATAAGAGTTCGAATATTTAAATAAACTAAAGATTAAGTTTCTATTATTTAATGAACTATTAAAGTTAATTTTAACATTAAATTTTAAATATGAAAGAAGAAAATATTCGGTTAAATATTCAAAATGGAATTGGTTTTATTTCTATTAACAGACCTCAACAGTTAAACGCATTAAATATTTCCACTATTAAAGAGCTAAGTGAAAACTTAAAAAAAGTAGAAACAGACAAAACAATTAAAGCTGTTATTTTAAGTGGTGAAGGGAATAAAGCATTTGTTGCTGGGGCAGATATTAAAGAATTTGCAAATTTCTCTAAAAAAGAAGGAGAAGATTTAGCAAGAAATGGACAAGAATCATTATTTAATTTAATAGAAAAATTTTCTAAACCAGTTATTGCTGCTGTTAATGGCTTTGCTTTAGGTGGAGGGCTAGAACTTGCTATGAGTTGCCACATAAGAATTGCCTCTGAGAATGCAAAAATGGGACTTCCAGAAGTAAGTCTTGGCGTTATTCCTGGATATGGAGGAACTCAAAGACTTGCACAGTTAGTTGGTAAAGGAAGAGCTTTTGAAATGATCACAACTGCACAAATGATTACCGCTAAAACAGCCTTAGATTATGGATTAATAAATCATTTAGTTCCTCAGCAGGATTTGATCGATAAATGTATTGGTATTGCTAATCTAATAATGAAAAATTCTCCAAACGCCATAGCGTCTGCTATAAAGTCTATAAATGCTGGCTTTGATAATGATATTGACGGGTTCAAAGTAGAAATTAGCTCTTTTGGTGATTGTTTTGAAAATGACGAATTTAAAGAAGGAACTAAAGCTTTTTTAGAAAAAAGAAAACCAAATTTTTAACGCTTGACTTCCATTAAAAAATTAATAGGGCAAACAGTAATCTACGGATCTAGTAGTATTATCGGAAGGTTTCTAAACTTTCTGCTGACTCCATTATATGTTATACAATTTTCTAACGAACAGTACGGAATTATAACTGAAATGTATGCTTATGTTGCATTTTTGGTGGTCTTATTAACTTATGGAATGGAGACAGCATTTTTCAGATTTTCTAATGATAAAAAAATAAAATTTAGTCAAGTATATACTAACACCTTATTTTCTTTACTCTCTACATCGACTTTATTTATTTTGTTAATAAGTCTTTTTTCGCAAGACATAGCCAATATCCTTAAGTATCCCGAACATTCTGAATACATTATTTGGTTTGGATTGATAGTTGGTCTTGACGCCATTTCTAGTATTCCATTAGCTTATTTAAGACTGCAAGAAAAAGCTAAGAAATTTGCCCTGATTAATTTTTTAAATGTAGGTGTGAATATCAGCTTGAATTTATTTTTTATTCTTTACTGTAAAATGAATTATGATAGTGGATATTCCAACTGGATCATTGACACTTTTTACAATCCCGAGATAGGAGTCGGATATGTATTCATTTCCAATTTAATATCTAGCATAATTAAGTTTTTAGTTTTAACTAGCGAAATGAATTTCAAAGGAAATTTTGACTTCACTGTTATAAATTCTATGTTAAAGTATTCATTCCCGATGTTATTAGTTGGGTTAGCATATGTAGTAAATGAAACCTTAGATAGAGCGATGCTAAAAGAAATTCTATATCAACAATATTTAGACAATGGAGCTAACAACTCTAAAGCATTAGAAATGGCACAATCTCAAAATGGTATATATGGGGCTAATTATAAATTAACCATGATTGTTAGTATGTTTATCCAGGCATTTAGATATGCTTCTGAGCCTTTCTTTTTTAAAGATGGAAAAAATAAAACATCTAAGGAAACCTTAGCAAAAGTGATGAACTATTTTACAATTGTAATGGTTTTTATATTTCTTTTAATAACTCTTTATTTACAAGTTTTTAAATACTTTATAAATAATTCTGAATATTGGGAAGGATTAATAATTGTACCTATTTTATTAGCAGCAAATATTTGTCTTGGGATATATACCAGCTTATCAATTTGGTACAAGTTATCTGATAAAACAATTTATGGTGCCTATATTTCAGCCTTTGGTGTAGCTATAACTATTATTGTTAACTTTTTACTGATTGAAAGATACGGGTATCTTGCCTCTGCTTTTGCTACACTAATTTGTTACGGATCCATGATGATTTTAAGTTTTATTTTAGGGCAGGTGCATTACAAAGTACCCTATAATTTGAAAAAATTCTTCATCTATGTTAGCTCAGGAACCGTTATTTATTTAATTAGTATTCCTTTACAACCTATGGGGAATCTCACATTATTAGAATATGGATATCATACATTGTTATTATTAAGTTTTGTGGTACTGGTGGTGGTCATTGAAAAACCTTTTAAAGAAGCTCTTAAATAAACATGGAAAAAATAGAAATAAAAATTATTAATTCATCTGACAACCAACTCCCTAAATTAGAAACTCCAGGTGCTGCAGGTGCTGACTTAAGAGCCTTTACTTCTGAACCTATTACACTAAAACCGCTTGAAAGAGCTCTAATTTCAACTGGTTTAAAAATAGAATTACCTAATGGGTTAGAGGCGCAAGTAAGACCAAGGAGCGGATTAGCTTTAAAACACGGGATTTCTGTTTTAAATTCACCAGGTACCATAGATTCTGATTATAGAGGAGACATTGGTATAATTTTAGTTAACCTTTCCAATAAAGACTTCACAGTGAATAATGGAGATCGGATTGCACAAATAGTAATTGCTAAATATGAGTTTCCAATTTTTGTGGAAACTAAGGAATTAGAAATTAGCAAAAGAGGTGAAAAAGGTTTTGGAAGTACTGGAAATAATTAGACTTTAAAATTGATAATGAAAATTCCTAAAGCTATAATTATATTACTCATCATATGTGGTTTTATGACTAAGCTAACCGCACAAAATAAAGAATCATTTGATGATAGGTTATTTTCAAAATACTTAATTGAAGCAACTGGTGGAAAAATCAGTGGTAATTTTTATCTGGCAGATTCTTTATACAAGAAATGTTTAAAAATTAACCCCAATAGTGGAGTTGTTAATTACGAATTATCTGGAATTTATAAAAATCTAGAACAGCCTACAATCGCTTTAGAATATGCAATTAAAGCTGTAGAAATTTCAAATGAAAATGAATGGTATTTGGTCCATCTAGCACTTTTATATAAAGATCTAGAAAACCATAAAAAGAGTTCAGAAACTTTTTTAAAATTAACCGAGAAAAGTCCAGAAAAAATTTCCTATTATTTTTCTTTAGCTGAAGAACTTATTGAAAACAATAAGTATAAAAAAGCCATTAATATTTTAAATATAATTGAAGAGAAAATTGGATTAAATGAGGATCTTTCACTAGAAAAGCACAAAATTTATATTTATTTGAAAAAGTATAAAAATGCCATTAAAGAACTGGAAAAAATTATTGAAAATGAACCTGACAATTTAAGAACGATTGGTCTTTTAGCTGAGTTTTACGAAAACATCAATAAACCTGAAAAAGCTAAAAATTTACTAGACCATATGATGGAAATAGATTCTTCCAATGGATTGGTAAGACTTTCATTATTTCAACATTACTTCAAACAGAAAAATGTCTTAAAAAGTTACCAGGAACTTCAATTTGTGATGAAATCAAAAGAAGTGAATGAAAATTTAAAAGAACAAATCATATTACAAATTTATTACGATAAATACAGTCCTTTTAACTCGCTTCAAATTACTAAGTTGTCTGAATCTTTTCTTTTAAGACATAAGAATAACAGTCCTGTTTTACTGCTAATGGGAAATCTAAAAATGATGACTAATGAAATTGATACAGCTTGTCATTATCTTAGAAAATCATTGGAAATAAATTCGTCTTCAATCGAAGCATGGATACAATTAATATCAGCCTCACTTAGTAGAAGTAAATTTAAGGAAACCATTAAAGATGCTAATAATGCTATTGAGAGTCATCCTAATCAGCCCTTTCCCTATTTAGCTTTAGGAATTGCTTTATATAACGATAATCAAGCTGAAAAAGGGGTTAAAGTTCTCAAACAAGGAAAAGATTTGGTAATAGAGGATGAAATATTAGAAAGTGATTTTCTCTATGAGTTAGGAAATATATATTACAATCAAAATGATATTAATGAAAGCTTTAATTATTTTGAAAAAGCCATTGACTTAAACCCAAATAATTATATTCTTCTTAATAATTATAGTTATTACTTATCATTAACAAAAACCAAACTCAATAGAGCTGAAGAATTAATATTAAAAGTATTGTCGAAATTCCCTAATATAGCTACCTACAATGATACTTATGGGTGGGTGCTGTTTCAGCAAAAAAAATACGCTCTTGCAGAAAGAGCAATTTTTAAAGCGATCATGTATAGTAATAAGGAATCTGGAGAAATTCTGGAGCACTATGGCGACGTATTATATCACCTGGATAATAAAGATGGAGCTTTATTATTCTGGAATAAATCAAAGAAAACAGGGGATTACTCCACGAAATTAATTCAGAAAATTAGTGAGAATAAATTTATTGAATAAAATAATATTAGGACTTTTCGTTTGTGCTTCTTGCACTACTATTAAAAATGTAGATCAAGCAAAAATAGGAAAGGTAATGAACGGAAATGAATTATTAGACTCTATAAAAGCTAACGATTTGAAACCTGAATGGTTCAAAATTAGAGGAAACGCTGTTTTTAGTTTAAGTGATGAAGAGGCTCAAGAAGTGGATATAAATATAAAATCTAAAGTTGACAGTTTGGTATGGGTGAATATTTCAAAATTTAAAAAGAAAATATTTAGGACTTTAATTAGTAAAGACTCTGTAAAAATGACTCTAGAATATCCAGATAAAAAATTTTATGCCGGATCTTTTCAACACCTCAACAACATTACTGATTTATCTTTAAGTTATGAGATAATTGAGAATCTTATTATTGGAGGTTCTTACTTAAATCATCTGAATCAGAAAGTTAAAATACAAGCAATTAATAACGAATATCTTATAACAACAAGGAGTAAAAGAAAAGCTAAAAAAAATCTAACTTATATTTACCAATCATGGTGGAATCCAATAACATTTAGATGCAATAGAGTAAATATTTTATTCCCGGATAATGACTCTGAAATAAATATATCCTATGATAATTGGAAAAATTATAACATATACAAAATACCAAGTAATATTGAACTCTTAATTAAAAATAAACAAGTAGATTACCTTATTAAATTAGAACTTAAGAATATCAAATTAAATCAACCTCAAAAATTTTCATTTAATATGAAATTTAATGACTACAGTCCATTAGCTGAAGATGAATAAAAAACTTTTATATATTTCTATAGTTTTATTGAGTCTTATAAACTCGCCTTCCTTTTTGTGTCAAAAAAAGAGTGTCCTACTTAAAAGACAAGAAAAAATTCTTCTTGAGAAAATTGAACACACAAAAATTCTAATAAATCAAACTAGAGCTACCAAAAGATTAACCTTAAGTGAGATTAATATTGTTAACAGACAAATTAGGTATCGTCAAAAGCTAATTGATAATTATAATTTCCAATTAAGAAAACTTGATGAAAAAATTCAAGAAATAAATAGGCAAGTAAACTCTTTAGTGAACACTAATAAGATTTTAAAAGAAGAATATAAAAAGATGCTTTTGTATGCCTTTAAAAATAGAGATCCTAACTATAAATTTTTATACATAGTTTCCGCTTCTACATTTTCTGAAGCCTTTCATAGAATGAAATATATTCAACATTATAAAGATTATCGACTAAAGCAAATTGATAGAATTAGAACAACACAAGATAATCTTGTAATTAAAAAAGAAGAATTAAATATTGAAATTGAAAATAAAAAAGAACTATTAGCAGTTAAGGAAGAAGAAAAACTAAACTATTTAAACGATAAAAACTCACAAATAATTTCACTTAATAAAATAAAGACTAATGAAGATAAATTAGCTGCTGAACTACAGAGAAATAATAATAAAAGAAAAGAAATTGCAGCTGCAGTTAAAAAAGCTATTAAGGACGAAATAAGAGCTCTAGAAAAACTAAAGAAATCTAAATTTGCACTCACTCCAGAAGGGCTAGCCATGTCTAAAAGTTTTAATAAAAATAAAGGAAAATTAATTTGGCCTGTTGAAAGAGGTGAAATTACCAGTAAATATGGAAGGCATCAACACCACATAGTAAGTACAGCATTTGTGGATAATAATGGTATTGATATAACTACTACTAAAAATGCAGAAGTTAGATCTGTTTTTGAAGGAAAAGTCACCAGTGTGTTAATTATTCCTGGGGCAGGAAGAGTTGTAATGGTTAGTCACGGTGAATACAGGACTGTTTATGCCAATCTACAAGAAGTTTATGTGAAAAAGGGAGATTTCGTTA
Organism: Flavobacteriales bacterium; assembly: GCA_029251405.1. Lineage (GTDB taxonomy): Bacteria > Bacteroidota > Bacteroidia > Flavobacteriales_D > Parvicellaceae > MED-G20. Next base: position 74,614 of record JAQXDK010000006.1, on the reverse strand, counting down.
AACCAAAAGAAAAAATCGGGAAATTACTAGCTAAATCATCTGGTATTTCTGAATCCCATTTTGAAATATGGAGAATACTGTCCAGTGGAATGAATACCGTAAATCCTAGTTTTTGGCTTTCAAAATAATCATCCTATTTGAATCAATACATCTATTCCTTCAAAAGGGTTACTGCCCTTTGGTTTATTTTTTAAAATAACTTTTACATACCCATATTTAATAATCATTTTTTGTACTACTTTGTTAATGGTATTGTTGAGGTATCCTAACTTGAATTCTTTATAAAATACTGCTAAAGAATTTTCTTCCCAAAATCTACTTTTATCGGCTTTAATAGATAGTACTTCATTAATATTTATTTGATCTTTTACGTATATGTAATCGTGTCTGGTAAGTTCTACTAAATGCGTCATAATACCCATTTTAGGTAAAAGAACTTCTATACTGTCAGATATTGCTAATGCTTTCATTTATGCTGATTTTTGGTTAAATAATGAAGAATTAATCATTACCTCGTTTTCAGAAAAAATCATATTATGACCTAAAAAATCATTGGGAGCTATTTCAGAAACAGGATCATGTTCTTTAAGCAATGAAGACCATATTAAATTCATTTTATCTAGGCCAAATGTTTGTTCACAAAGGTGGCTGAATCTTACTAGGTCTAATGGTATGGAAGTATGATAAATTTTATCATCAATTTTTGCTGTACCATCTAGTAATACTGCAGAATCATTTTTTTCATAAATAATATAGTTTACTTTAAAAGTAGTTTTAGAATCTTTAATTAGTCTCATAGTTGTTTTTTTAATTACAACACTAAGATCATCATTAAGTACGTAATTGATTTACGTTGTTTGTTTCAACTAATATTTGATTTTAAAAGATCTCTCTATTTGGATGTTTTTAGATAGCCCCATGGCCTTAACTTTTATTACACCGTCAACAGAAAGTTCCACCTCTTTTCCAATGAAAAAATTTAAAAATCCTGAAAGAATGGGTTGAATACTTTTAGCTTCAGTATTTAAGGACAACTCAATAACTGAGTTTTGTTTTTTTTTCAATATGTAGTAATCCTTTAAATTTAAAAAACCCAAATCATCTTTGCTTAAACTGGACTTAATTTTAGCCGATTTAACTGCAACGTTGTAGAAATTAGGATTGTAAAATTCTAAACTTATACATATTGGATTACAACCATTTTCAGAAGAAAAAGAATAATCGTCAATTCCTTCAAATTCAACTGGCTGATAGATGTTACAAGAAACTAATAAGAAAAAAAATGGTACTGTTAAAAATAATTTCATTACTTATTTTTCATCAATTCTGTAAAGTTTTGATAAAAATAAGGTATGGTCTCGATTCCTTTATAAAAATTGAAAAGTCCAAAATGTTCATTTGGAGAATGAATAACATCAGAATCTAAACCAAAGCCAAGTAAGATTGTTTTTAAACCTAATACTTCTTCAAACATAGGTACTATGGGAATGCTTCCTCCACTTCTGACTGGAATTGGAGTTTTCCCAAAGGTTTTTTCCATTGCTTTTTTAGCAGCTAAAAAAGCTGGAAAGTCAGTTGGAATAACCACTCCTTCGCCACCATGATGGGGTGTAACTTTAACTTTTACAGATTCAGGAGCAATTTTCTTAAAGTGATTCTCAAATAAATCTGTAATTTTTGAAGAGCTCTGATTCGGAACCAACCTCATGGATATTTTTGCATATGCTTTTGATGGCAATACTGTTTTAGCACCTTCTCCGATGTATCCTCCCCATACACCATTAACGTCTAATGAAGGTCTTATTGAGTTTCTTTCATTGGTGGTATAGCCGTCTTCACCGTATAACTCATTAATATCCAAATCTTTCTTGTATTCATTTAATTTAAAAGGAGCTTTAGCCATTTGAAATCTATCTTCTTTACTTACTTCTATTACGTCAGAATAAAACCCTGGTATGTTGATACTCCCATCATTGTTATGTAATGAAGCAATCATTTTAGATAAAATATTAATTGGGTTTGCTACTGCTCCACCGTAAAGTCCAGAGTGAAGATCTCTGTTTGGACCTGTAACTTCTACTTCTACATAACTCAATCCTCTTAATCCAACACATATCGAAGGTGTTTCATTATTAATAATTCCAGTATCTGATACTAATACAACATCTGCCTTTAGCAGACTTGTGTTTGCACGAACAAATTTTTCAAGATTTTTAGAACCTACTTCTTCTTCTCCCTCAAACATGAATTTAACATTACAAGCAAGTTCTCCAGATTTATACATTGCTTCAAAAGCTTTCACATGCATAAACATTTGTCCTTTGTCATCACAGGCTCCTCGAGCAAATATGGCTCCACTAGGATGAATATCTGTTTTTTTAATGACTGGTTGGAATGGGTCTGAATCCCAAAGTTCATAAGGGTCTGCCGGCTGGACATCGTAATGTCCGTAAACTAAAACGGTTGGTAGATTTTCATCTATTATCTTCTCACCATATACAATTGGATGACCTTCCGTTGGAAAAACTTCTACACTATCAACCCCAATATCTTTTAAGTTTTGTTCTAAAAAACCAGCGGCTTTTAAAACATCATTTTTAAACTTCTTATCTGCACTTACAGAAGGTATCTTAATGAATTCAAATAATTCTTCTAAAAATCTTTCTTTGTTGTTATTGATGTAATCTTGAGTCATCGTACAATTTTTTTATATTGAATTTAGAAATTAATTCATAAACCTTTTGTTTGTGGAAGATATTTTGATACTCGTATAAATAAAAATATACTTTATTATATAACTACACCCCTGCTTGCAGGTCTTTTACGTGTTATAATGTAGTGATAAATAAAATGATAAAATTAACGCCTATTTAACCCCTTAGTTTTTAAAGCAATGCATTTATTCCCTACCTATTTATTAGTTGTTTGGATATTTACACTCATCATAAAATAGTACATTTATAATTAATAAATTTATTTAAATTGAAATTAAAACTGCTATTTCTACTTTTAATTTTATTCCTACTTGACAACTTTTATTCTCAGATAGAAGTTGACAATGCTGCTCCATATAATAATCCTGTTACTTTAATTGATAGTATACTACTAGGTGGGGGGGTGGTTTCAAGTAATCACTCTTTTCAAGGAGATGCCATTCAGATTGGATATTTCAATGCGATTAACACTAATTTAAACATGGATAGCGGAATAGTTCTATCCACTGGAGACATTGTTGCTCTTGATCCTAATTTTAATGGGTTTACAAATATGCCTAATAACAGCGTTAGTGATCCTGATTTACTAAACGTAGCTAATAGTGTCCCTGGTCTAATTGGACAAACATTTTCAGTTTCTGGGATCTTTGATGTAGCATTACTTGAATTTGATTTTATTCCTAATTCTGACACTTTAGTTTTTGACTATATCTTCGGATCAAATGAATATTTACAATGGGTAAACAGTCAATACAACGATGTATTTGGTTTTTTTATATCTGGTCCAGGAATTGCTGGTCCCTACTCTGCACCTGCTGGCTTTCCCAATGGCTCCATTAATATAGCAACTGTTCCTAATTCTAATCCTCCACTTCCAATAACCATAAGTTCAATAAATAATGTACTTAATAATAATTATTACATTAATAATACTAATGTCTTTCAAACGTTATTATGCAATGGTTTTACTCAAAAGTTTCAAGCAAATGCTTTAGTTCAGTGTGGGGAAACCTACCACATTAGACTTGCGCTTGCTGACGGTTCTGATACTAGTCTAGATTCATGGGTTTTTTTAGAAGCTGGCAGCTTTTCTTCTAATGGAACTATCGGTCTTTCAAGTGGAATTACTAATAGCGATACCCTACTGCATGAAGGGTGTAATTCAGCTTATTTTAATTTTGAACGAAGCGATACTATTGGCGATTTTACTGTCCGTTTTGATTTTAACGGGACTGCTACCATGGGTTTGGACTATGGCTTCATAAATGATAGTTTGGTAATCCCATCTGGGCAACTGGTGGACACACTTTTCATAAATCCAATATTAGACAGTATTACTGAGACTACAGAAACAGTAATCCTAAATGTTATTTATGAAGAATGTTCTGGACAATTAGATACATCAACTGCCACGCTATATATCAGTGATTATACACCAATGTCCTTGTCACTAGTTGATAGTATAAATATTTGTGATCAAATTGGGGAATTAGCGACTATCAATAGTAATTTATTTGGTGGTTTAGACCCCGTTAATATTGAATGGTCCAACGGAAGTATTTCTGAAAGTATTGAGGTGTCCCCCTCAGAAACTAAGCTTTTTTCAATTTCAGTCTCTGATAATTGTGACAATGAAATTGCTGATAGTTGTATGGTTTGGGTTCAATGCCCCGTTGAAAACATAAATATTTTTACTCCAAATTCAGATGGTACTAATGATTTTTTTATTCCCATAAACCTGGAACAATATCCCAACCCTAGCATAATGATTTTTAATAGATGGGGACAATTAGTTTATGAAAATAAAAACTATCAAAACGATTGGCAAGGAACGCATTATTTAAGTGGAGAGAAATTAAATGCTGGAATCTATTATTATTTTATAAATCCAGAGTCTACTAAATTCAATTATAATAATATTAATATTGAGAGTAGCGGAATAAAAGGACAAGTCCAAATTATTTGGAATTAGACCTTTAAAAGAGACTTTTTCCTGTCATTTCAACAGGTTTTTGAAGTTGCATTAATTTTAAAATTGTTGGTGCCAAGTCTGCCAACTTCCCATCGTCTACAACTAAAATATCTTTATCAATAACTACAACTGGAACCATATTTAAAGTATGTGCAGTGTGAGAAGATCCGTCATCATTTCGCATTTTATCTGCATTTCCGTGGTCTGCAATTATAATTGAAGAGTAATTTAAAGATTCTAAAGAATTGATGAGCTTTTCTAAACATTTGTCAACAGTCTCGCAAGCTTTAACAATAGCCTCAGGAATGCCAGTATGTCCAACCATGTCAGGATTGGCAAAATTTAAACACATGAAATCTGGTTTATGCTTACTCACGAATTCGATTGCTTGAACGGTTACTTCTTCAGCACTCATCTCTGGCTTCAAGTCATAAGTAGCTACTTTTGGTGAATTGACCACAATTCTTGATTCTCCTTCGAATTCAGCTTCTCTTCCTCCGCTAAAGAAATAAGTTACATGAGGATATTTTTCTGTTTCAGCAATTCTCAACTGTGTTTTACCAGCTTTACTCAGCGTTTCTCCCAAGGTTTGAGGAATATTTTCCTTGTCGTATATTACTTCAATATTTTTAAAAGATCTATTATAATTTGTCATGGTAAAAAAAGTTAATTCTTTAGTCACCATTTGATAAGATGGGAAATTCTTCTGGGTTAATGCAGTTGTAATTTGTCTGCATCTATCAGTTCTAAAATTAAAGCAAATTACAACATCATTATCTTTAATATTTCCCTTTGCATTGATTTTAACAGGTGCTATAAATTCATCAGTCACACCATTTTCATAACTTTCTTCTAAAGCCTCTTGAGAGTTTTCCTTTAAAACTCCTGTGCCATTTACTAACAAATCGTACGCTTTTTTAATTCGCTCCCATCTTTGGTCTCTATCCATAGCGTAATAACGTCCAATAATAGAAGCAATCTTAATTTTGGAATTCTGAATTTTTTCTTCCAAAATATTGAAAGCACTTACACCAGAGTGAGGACTGCAGTCTCTACCGTCTGTAAAACCGTGAATATAAACAGTTCCATCAAAATTTTTTTTAAAAAAAGTACAAAGTGATAGTAAATGGTTCAAAGAAGAGTGAACTCCACCTTGAGAAACTAAGCCCATTAAATGGATTGGACATTGATTTCTTTTGGCGACTTCAATTGATTTCAGTAGCTGAGCATTGGTGTAAAAAGTCTGATTTTCAATAGCGTTATTAATTCTAAGTAAATCTTGGTATACTACTCTTCCAGCGCCAATATTTAAATGTCCTACCTCTGAATTACCCATTTGTCCTTCAGGTAATCCGACGTCTTTACCAAAGGTTTTCAAAAGAGCATTTGGAAATTTTTCAATTAAAGAATCAAAAAATGGTGTTTTAGAAAGAAAAATACCATCAGATTCGTCCTTGGATCCAATACCCCATCCATCTAATATAACTAAAGCTGATTTTTTATTCATTTTATTTTTTTAGATGAATTTCAAAAATAGTTCCTTTCGGTAAATTATCTTTACAAAATATTTTTCCAGAATGCATTTTAACTATTTTATCTACTAAAAACAAACCCAGTCCAGTACCTTTTGAATTTCTAGTTTCTTCGTCCTCAATTCTATAAAACCTTTCAAATACTTTTGATTTTTCTTTGTCTGGAATACCTATCCCCTCGTCTGAAATACAAAGAATAATTTTTGTAGTACTTTCTTTACTGAAAAATCTAACTTCAGATCCTTTTGGTGCATATTTTTGTGCATTATCTAACAGGTTCTGAAATAAAGAAATTAAATAAAAGTCATCTCCACTGATAACGCAGTTTTCTAACAAATCATTGGAAATAATATGAGATTTGGGGGCATTGGTAATAATTTGATTAATTAAACTTTGTAAGGATACTGGTTTTATTTGCATGTCTTTGGTCATTTCATCAATAGTGCTTACCAATAATATTTTTTCTACTAAATCATTTAAACGGTTTTGTTCGTGAATAATTTTCTCTAAACTGGTGGTGATTTGTTGCTGGTCTAAATCATTTCTTTGCAGCATAGTTTCTGCGAACAATTTTGAAGATGCGATGGGAGTTTTCAGTTCGTGTGTAACTGAAAGTGCAAAATTTTTCTCTTTCTTGGCTAAATTAATTTCCTTGTAATAAGACCGTATAACATAAAATGCTCCCAAACAGATAATGATAATAAAAACAGTTCCCTCGCCAGCAATCATCGTTAACCTTCTTGATATATAGGCCTCATTGTCATTTAATTGTTCTGTTAAAGACGAGATGTGGTAACCCCACCATAAAAACTGAAGAATCACGTAAGTAATTAACAGATAAAAAATGATTAATGTTTTATTAGTATTTTTCAAGTTCTGCAAATTTAATTGGATTTTTCTTTGAATTTGTAAAATTATTATTGTTTTATTATGTAGAAATTCATTAAATGACGCTTAAAAAATTAATACACATACTTTTAGTAATTGTCTTTTTTCAAGTATTATTTTTTTGCAAAAAAAACGAAGGCCATAAGAACATAAATGTTGAAGTAAATAATGATTTTTATTTGGGAGCTGATCTTTCTTATGTAAATGAAATGGAGGACTGTGGTGCCATTTATAAAAATCTAAATAATCTAGAAACTGATGTTTTTCAAATTTTTGAATCTGCTGGAGCAAATTTAATAAGAGTTCGCCTTTGGCACAATCCAACCTGGACTAATTATTCAAACCTTGAAGATGTAATTAAAACGATACAAAGAGCTAAAGATAATAATATGAGTGTTCTTCTAGACTTTCATTACTCGGATACTTGGGCTGATCCAAGCCAACAAGAAATTCCTTCAGCATGGGAAAGTAATTTAAACAATGACAGCTTATTAGCCGATATGTTATATAATTATACCTATTCAATTTTAAGAACTTTAGATAGTTTAGAATTGTCTCCAAAAATAGTTCAAATAGGTAATGAAATTAATCCAATGATTTTACAAAAAGGAACTTTACAATGGCCTATTAATTGGACTCGGAATTCTCTATTATTAAACAAAGGTATTGAGGCTGTTAGAAATTTTTCAGACGTTACTCACCAGCATATTGAAATAATGCTCCACATCGCTCAACCAGAAAATGCTATTTGGTGGTTTGACCAGGCATCTACTAATAATGTAGTTGATTATGATTGGATTGGACTTTCTTATTATCCCCAATGGTCTCTGTATAATCTATCAAATCTTGGTCCAATACTTACTAATTTAAGAACTACTTATGATAAAAAATTAATGATTGTTGAAACCGCATACCCTTTTACTTTACAAAATATAGATGTTGCAAATAATATTTTAGATTCTTCAGGACTGCTAGATAATTACCCTGCTAGTCAGCAAGGGCAGCTAAATTACCTAACAGAACTTAAAAGGATTTTACAAAATTCAGGGGGAAGTGGATTAGTTTATTGGGAGCCCGCATGGGTTTCAACATCATGCAGTACTTTATGGGGAAATGGATCTCACTGGGAAAATGCTACTTTATTCGACCACCAACTAAAAGCAACAAAAGGAATGGAATTTTACAGCAACTGAAATAAAAAAAGCCCTCTTTACAGAGAGCTTTTAAAAAAGTGGTGCCTCCAGGAATCGAACCAGGGACACATGGATTTTCAGTCCATTGCTCTACCAACTGAGCTAAGGCACCAACTTAGAGTTGGCAAAAATATAAAAATTTTACTTTATCAAGCATTATTTAAACTAATTGTTAACTATAACCATAAAGTATTTTATAGCTGTTATTTTTTGTCAGACAATAAAAGCACTTAATTTTACAAAAATAAACTCATCATTTAATGAAGATATCTTACAACTGGCTCAAGGAGATTTTGGATTTTCCGCTAGATCCCATTAAAACATCTGAACTTCTTACCGATATCGGATTAGAAGTAGAAAGAACGGAAAGCTATGAAAATATAAAAGGTGGTCTTGCAAACTTATTGGTTGGTGAAGTTTTAAGTGTAGAAAAACATGCTAACGCAGATAGACTAAATGTAACTAAAGTAAATCTCGGAGATGGTGAGAGTCACCAAATTATATGTGGGGCGCTAAATATTAAAAAAGGTCAAAAAGTAGTGGTTGCAAAACCCGGTGTTACTATTTTCCCCAAGAATGGAGAGGCCTTTAAAATAAAAAAAGCCAAAATTCGTGGAGAAGACTCATTTGGAATGATCTGTGCGGAGGATGAAATAGGTGTTGGAGATAATCATGATGGAATCATTGTATTAAACAAATCTTCAAAAATTGGAGATCTTGTTTCTAATTATTTCGATGTTAAAAAAGATATAATTTTTGAAATTGGCTTAACTCCAAATAGATCTGACGCAATGAGTCACTACGGAGTTGCAAGAGATTTATTAGCTGCTCTAAAGTTTAAAAAATTAATCTCTCTAAATGCAACTTTAAAAAAACTTCCAATTGAAAATCAACAATATGAAAATACGGGAAGCAATATTGAAATCATAATTGAAAACCCTAATGAATGCCATCGTTATTCTGGTATTGTTTTAAAAAATATTGATGTTCAACCGAGTCCTAACTGGCTAAAGGAAAAGCTAGAGTCTGTAGGCCTTAAACCTATTAATAATATTGTAGACATAACTAATTATGTACTTCACTATTACGGGCAACCTCTACACGCATTTGATTATGACCGTATTAAAGGGAAAAAAATTGTTGTTAGAAATCCTAAAAAAGACACCTTATTCACCACGCTAGATGGAGTGGAACGAAAACTTCATGAAAACGATATTATGATTTGTGATAGTGCAAAAGAAATGTGTATTGGTGGTGTTTTTGGAGGAAAAGATTCTGGAGTTACAGAAAAAACAAAAAATATATTTATTGAAAGTGCTCTTTTTAATCCTGTTTCAATCAGAAAAACAGCTAAAAGACATGGGTTAAATACGGACGCATCCTTTAGGTATGAAAGAGGTGTTGACTCTAGAATGGTATTACCAGCTCTATTTAAAGCTTGTGAACTTGTTTTAGAAATCTCTAATGGAAAAATTGACTCTCTTTTATTAGATGTTTTTCCTAAAAAAGAAACAGACTTTAAAATAAATATAAATTTTGATAACATTAGAAAAATTGGTGGATTCAATATTACAGACGAAGAAATTGTTTCCATTTTAAACTTTTTAAATATCACCATAGAAAAACTAGCTGCTCCCTTAGCCTCCATTTCCGTTCCTAGTTACAGAAGTGACGTTCAAAGAGAAGTAGATATTACAGAAGAATTAATGAGGATATATGGTTACAACAACATCGAAATTCCTAATAAAATCAACAGCTCGCCGTCGGTACCACTATTCAAAAGCAAGCATCTTCAGCAACAAAAAATTAGCAACCATTTAGTAAGTCTTGGTTTTTTTGAAATTATGAATAATTCATTAACTAAAAAATCCTACCAAGATAAAGAACAAGACTCTGTGGAATTATTAAACCCATTAAGTAAAGATACCTCTGTATTAAGAAAAACTTTAATTTTTGGAGCCTTGGAAACCATGAAATACAATCATTTTAATGGAAGCTCCAACAATAAGTTTTTTGAATGGGGACGTACTTATCAGTTCAACACCAAGAACTTTCAAGAAAGTAACGATTTAATTTTAGCGGTTAGTGGTTTGCAAAATAATGAACACTGGTATAATGGAAAATCACAAAGCAGCTTCTTCCAGCTCAAGGGTGTATTAGAAAGCATATTCAATTCTTTCGGAATCCTTTATAACTTAGAAAATATATCTCAAGATAGATATTACAGTGAAGGGTTAATTTTTGTAAATAAAGATAAAAAACTAGCAAAAATTGGATTATTAAAAAAAGAGGTTTTAAGTCAAGTTGGTATGAAGGCTCCGTGCTTTATTTCCGAGATTTTCTTTGATCATTTTATTTCAACTACTGAAAACATAAAAAATAAAATTAAAGGTGTAAATAAATTTCAGAAGTCTTTTAGAGACTTTTCCATTCTTATTGATGAAGAAATCACGATGAATGAAATGGTATTATCAATTAAAAAAATAAATAATTCTATTTTGAAGTCAGTATCTTTATTTGATATTTTTCGCGATAAAAAATTAGCTGATAAAAAATCCTATGGTTTAAGGTTTGAGTTTTTACATCCAGAAAGAACTTTAAAAGATGAAGAGGTTGACAGAGTAATGGTTGCAATTCAAGATAAAATGAAAGAAGAATTTAATGCTGTTTTAAGGTAAGTTATGCGCAAATTATGGTTAGGTTACTGGTTTAAAAATTGGTATTTCATTTATAAAATTGGGTATGCTATAGTGATTGCAGGCTCCAGAACGTATTTTAAAAATTTCAAATACCTTGGAAAAGAGAAAATTCCAAAAAATGCAGGAATCATTTTTGCCATGAATCATCAAAATGCATTTCTTGATCCTATTGTAATTGCTGGTCAAACATTTGCACCCATTAATTTTTTAGCCAGAGCCGATATTTTTAAAAATAAATTAGCAGGAAAACTGCTGCGTCAACTTTATTTATTACCTATATACAGACAACGTGATGGCGTAGATACAATCGCTAAAAATCAAAAGACTTTTGAAGACTGTTATGACATTTTAAAGGAAAAAAGAAATCTGATTATTTTTCCTGAGGGAAATCACAACTTTAAAAAAAATCTAAGAACTCTAAAAAAAGGAGTTTCTAGAATAGCTTTAGGGACCATGAAAACATATGGGAAAAATATCCCCCTTTATATTGTTCCAATGGGAATTGATTATGAAAATCACTTCAGTATGAATGCTGATATTTTAATAAATGTTGGAGATCCTATTAATATTAGCGATTATTATGATGAATCTGTGAAAAACAGTGCAGAAACTACTAATAAGCTCACTGTCAAAGTTGAGGACAAATTAAAAGATCTTTTGATTAACATATCTGATTCTGAAAACTACAATGACATCTACTATTTACTACATAGATTTCCATTAAAAAGTAAAAATGTCGAGCAGAAGTTTTTTGAAAGAAAAAACTTATTGAATAAAATTAATTCATTAAAAGAAAGTCATTTTAATAGATATGAAGAATTAATTTCAGATGTTAAGGAAGTAAAATCCTTTGTTACAAAACATAAACTAAGACCCTATTTATTTACAAAACCAACCATTTCATTATTTAAATTTTCATTAGTAAGTTTAATGCTAACGATTTTATTACCATTTCATTTATTTATGTTAACTACTAATTACCTTCCATACAAGATTCCTGTATGGTTTGTAGAAAATAAAATTAAAGACAAGCATTTTCATAGTTCATTGAAGATGGCTCTTGGGGTTCTATTTTTCTTTATTTATTGGTTTCTTCTTCTTCTAATCATCTTAATTTCAATGGGTTGGAAGTTTACTTTATTAAGCGCTGTATTATTGCCAGTATTTGCAAAAATTAATTTTAATTATTGGATTCTATTTATTAAAATTAAAGGTGCTTGGAATTATCGCAAAGCGACTAGAAAAAAGGAATTTGTAAATGCCAAAAAATCATTTGAGAATATTAAAAAAACTTTAGAATTATAAAGTCGTAATCCCAAACAGCATTTTTTCAACTGTTTTTTCAAGATTAAATTCGTGACTCCAAAGCCAATCCTTTCTAGCTATAGAATCGTCAATTGAAGAAGGCCAAGACAAAGCAATGTTATTTCTAAAATCAGGATTGTAGGTAATAGAAAAATCAGTATGTATTTTTTTTATGGCTAAAGCAATTTCTTTTGGTGAAAAACTAATTCCAGACAAATTATAACTAGAGTTAATTGATAATTTTTTTCTATCGCAATTCATTAGTTCTAGGGTAGCTCTAATAGCATCGTCCATATATATCATTGGTAGTTGAACATCTTCCTCTATAAAACAATCATAGCTGTTTTTGTTGATTACGGAATGGAAAATCTCAATCGCATAGTCGGTAGTACCTCCACCCGGTGGGGATTTATAGCTAATTATTCCTGGATACCTTAAACTTCTTACATCAACACCGTATTTTAAGAAATAATATTCACACCATCTTTCGCCAGACATTTTACTTATTCCATAAACAGTAGATGGTTCCAATATTGTAGTTTGAGGGGTACCTATCTTAGGGCTCGTTGGGCCAAAAACAGCAATTGAGCTGGGCCAAAATATTTTCTTTATGTAATTTTCTTTTGCTAAGTCAAGAACATGAAAAAGTCCTTTCATATTTAGATCCCAAGCAAATTGAATATTCTTTTCTGCAACCGCTGACAACATGGCTGCAAGTAAATAAACTTCAGAAATATTATATTTTTTAACTGTATCTAGTAATTTCTCTTTATCGAGAACATCTAAAGTAAGGTAAGTTACTCCCTCAATTATATTTTTTGTTGCGGGTTTTATGTCAGATGCTATTATTTTATCTGCTCCATGTAACTTTGAAAGTTGCTCAATTAACTCTACTCCAATTTGTCCTGAAGAACCTATTATTAATTTATTTCCCATGCGGATTGAAGATAACAAAAAAGAATCTAATAATAAATTTGGGTTTTATTAAACGGAAATCTTGTAAAATGAATGTCTTTTACTTGATCGAATAGTTCTGTTTTTAAACTAGTTATATTGCTTTTTGTTTGAGCTGAAATAAAAACAACTTTGATGTCTTTATTTTCCCAGTATTCTTTAAGTGCATTAAGTTCTTTTTTTTCCATTAAGTCTATCTTGTTAAAACAAAGAATAGTAGATTTAGGTTTTTCTAGTAACTCATTTAAAGTTTCATTAACTGAGGCCATTTGGTCTTCATATACAGTATGGGACAAATCTACTACATGAATCAAGATATCTGCGTCTCTAACCTCATCTAAAGTGGACTTGAATGACTCAATAAGTTGATGCGGTAATTTTCTAATAAACCCAACAGTGTCACTTAGCAGAAAGGGAATTTGGTCAACAACTACTTTTCTAACCGTGGTGTCTAGAGTTGCAAATAGTTTGTTTTCTGCAAAAACTTTAGATTTACTTATAATGTTCATTAGTGTAGATTTCCCTACATTGGTGTAGCCTACTAAAGCAACTTTAACCATATTCCCTCTGTTATTTCTTTGGGCAGATTTTTGCTTATCTATTTTAATTAGCTTTTGTTTAAGGTTGCTAATTTTTTGATTAATTATTCTTCTATCTGTTTCAATTTGAGTTTCCCCAGGGCCTCTCATTCCAATTCCCCCTTTTTGTCTTTCTAGGTGCGTCCACATTCTTGTTAGTCTAGGGAGTAAATATTGGTATTGAGCAAGTTCTACTTGTGTTTTCGCATGTGAAGTTCTTGCCCTACTAGCGAAAATATCAAGAATTAAATTACTTCTGTCTAATATTTTGCAACACAATTGCTTCTCTATATTCCTTAACTGAGATGGGGTAAGATCGTCGTCGAAAATGGCTAGGTCTATTTCATTTTCTTTAATAAATTGTGTGATTTCTGTTAATTTACCTTTACCAACAAATGTAGTGGTATGTGGGACATTCAACGATTGTGTAAAACGCTGGATGGTTTTAGCTCCTGATGTTGTTGCTAAAAAAGCTAATTCATCTAAAAACTCATTGGTTTGGGCTTTGGTTTGAGAAGAATAATGAATTCCTACTAAAACGGCTTTTTCCATATATTAAGCCCAATTTGCAACACCTAATGCTTCTCTAAAAGGCCAAGGAATAGAAAGGAAAATTACTACTAATGCTAGAGTGTAAAACAATAGTATTTTTTTGTGATTTTTAGCCTTTTTGCTTTTACTGTAACCTATGGTTACCAATGCAATAGCTAAGACCATTCCTAAGACATGTTCAACAGTGAAGAATCTAGTAATTGTGTTCCCCATGGTTTCTTTTGAAAAAACAACTTTACTACTCAAGAAATAGAGAATTAATCCTATTAGTAATTGAATATGTGATGAAATTAAGGCTGCTAAATAAATAAGTTTTTGTTTTTTACTAATCTCATTAGAATCTCTATTAATCAAAGAAACGACTATTGAGAATAACAAGGCTAATAATACTATCCATCTTAATCCAGAATGTGCGGAAACTAATGCTTTCATACAGCTAAATATTATTTTTTTTTAAATTAAGCTACAAGATATAGTTAATATTTTTAATTTCATTGTAAATGAAAAGATACCTACTATTTGTTTCATCCTTTTTTGTGCTATTGCTTACAATAGCACAGAATCACCTTTTTATTCCACATATTGGAATTCAAGAGAATGCTGTTGCTACGCATGCATTTATAAATGGTGTTATTCATCTAGATTCTAAAACTACTATCAACGACGGAGTGCTTTTAATTAAAGGAGACAGAATTTCTGACGTTGGAGAAAGTATTCCAATTCCCAAAAATGCAATTATTCATGATTTAAATCAAAAGCATATTTACCCTTCGTTTATTGAACTAGTAAGTGAATTAAATGTTTTAAAAGAAGAAAGAAAAAAAAGAACTAATCAACCCCAATACAAGTCTTCTAAAGAAGGGCCCTATCACTGGAATGAAGCAGTTAGACCAGAATACAACACTGCTAATTTTATACAATTTGATCATGAGAAAACCGTACCCTACTTAGAAAAAGGGTATGGAATTGTTCTTTCACATCAAAATAACGGAATTGTTAGAGGGACTGGAACCTTACTGGCTTTGACTAAAGATTATAAAAAAGTTATTTTAATTGATAAGGCAGCAAATTTCTTTTCTTTTAGCAAAGGAAAATCGAATCAAATATATCCTACATCTTTAATGGGTTCTATTGCCTTATTAAGACAATATTTCATAGACTCTAAATGGTACGAAAAAAACAATGTGAATTTTCATCCAACTGCTAATCTTTCTTACGAAGCACAAATTGCTAATAACCATCTTCCAAATATGTTTATGGTTGAAAGTAAACTTAATCTTTTTAGAGCTCAAAAAATTTCAAAGGAAGCTAATCTTGATTTTTACTACAAAGGGACTGGAAAAGAGTATGAAAATTTAGAACAAATTAAAGCTCTAAATCCAAAACTTATTATTCCTGTTGATTTTCCAAAACCTATGAATCTGGACAACCCATACGACGCCATTTCAGTAAGTACTTCAGAATTAAGTCATTGGAAATACGCCTCCACTAACTTAGGGAGACTTGAAAAAGAAAATCTTTCATATTGCATCACTTCTTCTACTTTGAAAAGTAAAGATTTTTTTAATGCTATACGTTCAAGTATTAAAAACGAAGCTTCAGTAGAAAAAATTATATATTCTTTAACTGAGCTTCCAGCTCGATGGTTAGGGATTGATTCCATTTGTGGAAATTTAAAAAAGGGTAAACTGGCGAATTTCATAATTACAGATTCAAAAATATTTTCTAAAAATTCTAATGTTATCGAAAACTGGGTGTTAGGAAGCAAGCAATTTGAAAAGCCTACAGAAGAAATTGATATTAGAGGAACTTACCAACTAATGTGTGGTGCAAAACAAAAAAAACTAACTGTTTCAGGACCTGTTAATTCTCCAAAAGCAATAATTTCCTACCCTTTTTTAGCAGATAGTACTGTAAATGGAGACCTTGTATTTAATAACGAGGGAGAAAAAATTAAAACTAAAAAAGAAAAAAAAATTAAAACAACTTTTTTAAGAAACTCTAACACTGTAACCCTTAGTTACCCGGAAGGTGATAGTTACATTAGACTTAATGGATTAATTGAAGATGGAGGAAATAAATGGAGTGGTGAAGGTCAAAATAAAAATGGGGATTGGCTAAGCTGGTCGGTTATTAAAAACAAAAACCTCAATAGAGTATCGGAAGATTCTAATTCTACAATCGATCCAATAAAATCATTTAATTCCAATCAACATCTGGATTTTTGTCAAGAAAAATATCCTTCTCAAGAAAATATTATATTTAAAAATGCCACCATTTGGACCTCCGATGAATTAGGAACTTTTAAAGGAGATCTTTGGATTAAAAATGGTAAAATTATAGCTGTTGGTAAAAACATTAATACAGAGGGAAGCGATAATTTAAAAATTATTGACTTAGATGGTAAGCACATATCTCCAGGAATTATTGATGAACATTCTCATATTGCTATTCAGAATGGAGTTAATGAAGGTTCTAACGCCATTACTTCTGAAGTGAGAATAGGCGACGTTATCAATCCAGAAGATATAAATATTTACAGGCAACTTTCTGGTGGTGTTACTGCAGCTCAATTATTACATGGATCAGCAAATCCTGTTGGAGGGCAAAGCGCTATTATTAAAATGCGATGGGGGCAAACTGCTGAAAATATGAAAATCCTTGCTGCCCCAGGGTTTATTAAGTTTGCTTTGGGTGAAAATGTAAAGCAATCTAATTGGGGTTGGAGGTACAGTGTACGATATCCACAGACAAGAATGGGTGTTGAGCAAATCTATTATGACGCCTTTTCAGATGCTAAAAACTATCAGAATTCAATAAATAATTACAATTCGTTAAGTAAAAAAGAAAAAAGTATTAAAACTTCACCTAAAAGAAATTTGCAGCTAGAAGCGTTAAGTGAAATCATAGATGAAAAACGATTCATTACTTGTCATTCTTATATACAGTCAGAAATAAATATGTTAATGAAAATGGCCGATTCTATGGGATTTCAGATCAATACATTTACCCATATTTTGGAAGGCTATAAAGTAGCAGATAAAATGAAAAAACATGGAGTTGGAGCATCCACTTTTTCTGATTGGTGGGCTTATAAATACGAGGTTAGAGATGCCATTCCCTACAATGCGTGTATACTGAGTAAAATGGGTATCGTAACAGCAGTTAATTCTGATGACGCTGAAATGGGTCGACGCCTTAATCAAGAAGCTAGTAAGGCCATAAAATACGGGGGATGCTCAGAAAATGAAGCTCTTAAGTTAGTTACCATTAATCCTGCAAAGCTATTACATATCGACCAGTTTACTGGTTCAATAAAAGTGGGTAAAGATGCAGATATTGTAATTTGGACCCGTTCGCCGTTATCCATTTATTCAAAAGTAGAGCAAACATATGTTGACGGAAGGCTTCTTTTCGATTCTGAAAAACAAGAAGATTTATTTAAAGAAAATGAAGCAAAACGTTCAAATCTAATTACTGAAATGATAGCTGCAAAAAAGAATGGAGTACCTACCCAAAGAATAAAAAAACAAGTTAATAAGCTTCATAAGTGTAATGATTTTGAAATAGATGAATAAGAAATTACTACATACAATAGTTATTCTAATGTCCTTATGTCTTAATGGCGTTTCTCAAGTAACACCTGGTGAAATACAGAGTAAAAGTATTTTACTAGTTGGAGGAACTGCACACCTTGGAAATGGATCTGTAATTCAAAAATCAGTCATAGGTTTCAAAAAAGGAGTTATTAATCAAGTTGCTGATTTAGAAAAAAACAAGATTGATAGTCTGAGCTATGATACAATAATTAATATAGAAGGCAGAGAAATTTACCCTGGTTTTATCGCTATGAATTCTACTTTAGGATTAATGGAAATAGGGGCCGTTAGAGCAACAAAAGATTATAGAGAATCTGGAAAGTTCAATCCCAATGCAAGAACTCTTACATCTTACAATACAGACTCAAGAATAACGCCTACTGTTCGATCAAATGGAGTCCTGATTGGGCAAATATCTCCAAGAGGTGGTATAATTTCTGGAACTTCTTCAGTAATGAGGTTTGACGCTTGGAATTGGGAAGATGCGGTGATTAAAGCTGATGAGGGTATCCACTTAAATTGGCCAAGAAGCAGAGTAAATCAGAATTTGAGTCAAATAGAAATCAAAAAAAGTCAAAAAAATATTCAGAAGCAAAAAAGTTTACTTGAAGAATTCTTCTTAAAAGCACAAGCATACAGTAAAACAAATAACAACATAATAGACTTGAAAATGGAAGCCATGAAGTCTATTTTTAATGGAAATAAAAGGTTGTATATACATGCTGATGAAGTTCAACAAATCAAAGATATAATCAGCTTTAAAAATAAATTTAAACTTGAAAAAATCACTTTAGTTGGTGGTCAAGATATACATTACATCCTTGAATTAATTGCAGAAAATAAAATTTCAGTTTTAATTAATAGAGTTCACTCTTTACCCCATTACCGCCAAAGTCAATTAGACGACAGTTACAAATTAGCAGCAAAACTATTTGAAGCTGGTATTTTATTTTGCTTTGAAAATCAAGGAGATATGGAGCAAATGCAAACTAGAAATCTTCCTTTTTTAGCAGGAACAGCGGTTGCTTATGGGTTGCCTTATGAGGAAGCAATAAAAGCGCTCAGTTACAATTGTGCTCAAATACTAGGATTAGAAAAATACGGTGTATTAGAGAGTGGTAAATCTGCTACTTTATTTATATCCAATGGTGATGCACTAGAAATAATGAAAAATAAAGTAACACATGCATTTATTGATGGAAGAGAAATAGATCTTTCTAATGATCAGATTAAAAATTACGAGAAGTATTGTGAAAAATATGGATTGGAGTCAAAGCCCTAAGTAAAATATTTTTTATCGCCTATTTATGGGTTCCTAGCTAAATATATTTAACAATTTATTGTGTCATATTGACGTAATAAATCTTAGAACAATAACTACCTCTGTAAAAATTATTCAAAAAAGATATATTTATAGAGAATATTTACTATATTTTTAATATATTCACTTAGTTATTAATTATAAATTTATCAAAATGGGTTATTCACACACAAATAGTAAAGGAAATACCTACTTTTTACACGAACAGCATGTTACTTTAAAAGGTGGGCAAAATCAAACTATATATTACTTCTGTAAAGACGAAAGAACAGTAACTCCGAAAGGAAACAAATGTTCTGTATGCGACGTTCCTTCTGGGAAAACAGTTGTTGAAAGTGATAAGACTGGTCTTCCACTATTAAGAGGCTAGAATCTTTATTACTATATCTAAGATTTAAAACCGCCTGTGGGCGGTTTTTTTTTATAAAAAAATGATTTTAATTCAGAAAGGAATATTATTCGGTATTGTCATAAGCTTTATGCTAGGACCTGCTTTCTTTATTTTAATTGAAACCAGTATAAAAAAGGGATTTAAATCTGCTCTTTTCCTAGACCTTGGTATATTACTCAGTGATGCGATATATTTATTAGCTGCATTTTTTGTAGCAGAAAAAATTAATGTTTGGTTATCTGCTAACGAATACGTTCAATATGTAGCTGGTTTAGTTTTTATTATACTTGGTTTTTTTTCAATTAGGAAAAATTATTTGAAAAGAAGAGATAAAAATTTAGATGCTCAAGGAGTTAAGGAGGTTGAAAGTGATGAAACTAAAATAATTTATCCTATACAATTAATTGTTAAAGGATTAGGACTTAACGCTATTAATCCAGGGGTTCTGATGTTTTGGATTGCCGCCTGTACGTATGCAACTAATGAGTTGAAACTAACAGATGTTAAGTTATTCACTTTTTTTGGAATCACTTTACTAACTATGTTTTCTGTAGACGTTTTAAAAATCTACTTTTCAAGTAAACTCAAGGAAAAATTAACTAACAATACTTTATCGATTATAGGAATTTTGATCGGTTGCTTATTGATGTTTTTTGGTCTAGCAATATTTTTCAAGGATTCATTATAAATGAAATATGACTTCTTAATTGTAGGACAAGGGCTTAGTGGATCTATTTTAGCTATTCAGCTTGAGAAATTATCAAAACGTTTTAAAATTATTAACTCCTACGAAAATAACTCTAGTTCAAAAGTTGCTGCAGGAATTATGCACCCTCTAGCACTAAAGAGAGGAACTATTTCGTGGAGAGGAAAAGAATTCTATAATTTTAGCAAAGATTTTTATACCTCATTTGATGAATTAAATGAAACCAATTATTTCGAAAATCATAAACTTAAAAGAATTTTTAGCTCTTTCGAAGAGCAAAATAATTGGATAGGTAAAACCGCAGATTCGAATTATGAGGATTTAATTGCTTTTAATAATTTACCCATTAAAAAAATTAAAACCCCATATGGAAACGGACTTCTAAAAAAATCTCATAGACTTAACGTTAAAGATTTTTTACAATTAGTAAAAAATAAATACCGAAAGAATATAATTAATGAAAATTTTAAATCAGAAAATTTAAAAATAAAAGGAAAAATCTTTAATTATCAGGGAATTTCTTATCAAAATGTTGTTTTATGCCAGGGTGTCGGAGCAAATACCAATGAATTATTTAGTTATCTACCTATAATCCCAAACAAAGGAGAATTATTAGAAATAAAATCAGAAAATTTACCGAAATTAATACTTAACTCTGGTGTGTTTTCATTACCTACGGGTAATAATTTATTTACTCTAGGGGCAACCTATAATCATCTAGATAGGACTTATAAAAACACATTAGAAGCAAAAGAAGAACTAATGACAAAAATTGGAAAAATTGTCAAAATAAATGACTTACAAATAATACGTCAAAAATTTGGTTTTAGACCCACAACTTCGGATCGTAAACCTTTGATAGGTGAGCACCCTTTAGTAAAAAATTTATTTGTTATCAATGGAATGGGTAGTAAAGCAGTGCTAATGGCTCCACTTTTGATAAATGAGTTACTGGAGTCTATTTTTGAAAATAAGCAACTTGATAAGTTAGTTGACATCAAAAGATTTGTAAAAAAAGTAAATTCTCAAACCATCCAAAGTGTCAAAAAAATATCTGAGAATTGATAATTTTATTTTGGCTTAAAAAATTGGCATGTTATTTGTAATTTTTAATTTATTAACTTTGTAAAAACTAATTTAAGTATCATGAAAAATATATTTATCATTATTTTAATCTCCTTTACTACTTCAATTTCTTATTCTCAATGTGTTAAAGGAAACTGTCACAGGGGTCATGGTACTTTTAAGTGGGAAAACGGTAGTGCATATGATGGATATTGGGTGGACGGAAAACCACACGGTTTTGGAGATTTCATGTATGAAAATGGAGACAAGTATAAAGGAAATTTTATTGCTGGAAAAAGAAGCGGTATTGGGAAATACACTTGGAAAAATGGCAATACATATGATGGACATTGGAAAGAAGGTCTCACCAATGGAATTGGCAAATATCGTTGGTCGAAAGAATCAGCTACTTACGAAGGAATGTTTAAAGATGGTCAATTGGAAAGTGTCGAGATTGAAGCATCTGTTGAAAGCCCAGAAAAAGATTCTAAATAACTTTACTACCAGCTAACGCAGCAACAGAAATCGTAATCTTACTGTTGTTTTTCTTTATTGCTTTAATACAACTGTTAATTGTTGCTCCAGTTGTAACTATGTCATCTACAATCAACAATTTAGAATAGTTTTTAAACTCTTTTATTAAACTGTACTGTTCCTCAACATTTAACCACCTTTGATATCGGTTACTGTTTATTTGAGAATTTAAATTGTTATTCCGGTTTAAATAATTGAAAGCTATTGGAACTTTTAAGATCTGTGAAACCCCTTCTGCAATCAATTCACATTGATTATATCCTCGTTTATTTCTTTTGACTTTACTAATGGGTACTGGTACTATAAAATCATAACTACAATCATGGATTGATTTTTTAATTAAATAACCCAACTCCATTCCTAATATATATCCAGACGATTTATTTCTGTTATACTTTAATTCATAAACGATTTTCTGGAGAATTTTATTTTTAAAATTATTAAAAAGATAAATTTCATCTTCAGCAATATGTCGTCCAAAAAAAGATTTAGCTGATGTAAAAGAATAATTTCTTAATTCTACTAAACAAGAACTACAAACTGCTTTTTCGGAAAACTGGAGTTGATCACCACAACCAGCACAAAATTCAGGATAAATAAGTTGAATGAATTCTTTAATCAATATGTATTAAATTTGACCAGAGTTATAGGCATAATTATAAATTTCTTAAATTTAATATTACAATAAAATTAAGATGTCAGAATCCAATTCCGTTAAAAAAAATTATTCTACTGTAATAATCCTAGCACTTATAATTGCTCTTGGATATACTGGTTACTTGATTAGCACTTTAAATAAAGAAAATCATCAAATTAATAAAGAACTATCGAACTTGTTGTTTGAGAATAATGAAATGAATCAAATCTTAATTAATGAAGACGCTTTAAACGCATCTAAAACAGAGAGCTTAAAAGATAATTTAAAGCTGATGTTATTTTCTTATGATAGTCTTGAAAAAAACAACACCATTTCTCTAGACAGTATTAATAAACAGAAGCTGAAAATCATGTCTTTAATGAAAAAAGTTGATAAATTAAATAGTAAGTCTAATAGAGATTGGCGAAAAATATTTTCCTTAAAAAAAGAAGCTGAGACATTAAGAGGAATCATGAAGGGTTATATACATACTATTGATTCCTTAAATACATTAAACATTAATTTGTCCAACTCCCTCACAGAGAAATCCAATAGTTTATCAAAAGTATCTAAACAAAATAAGGAAATTAAAAAGGAAAATAATGATCTAGCAAAGAAAGTAGCGTTAGGAGCTGTTCTCCAATCTGCTAATGTTACAGTTTCAGCAATTAGAATTAGGAGCTCAGGTTCTCAAAGTGAAACTACAAGAGCCTCTAAAACAAATATGGTAAAAGGTTGCTTTACTTTATTAGAAAATAAATTGACTCTTTCTGGAGATAAAACTATATACATAAGAGTAATAGATCAGGATAATAAAACACTGTCATCAGCAGATCCTATTTTAATTGAAAATGCTGAAGGCACTAATATTGAGGTCAGCTCCAAAAGAGTGGTGAACTACCAGAATGAAAATATGGATATTTGCATATACCACGAAATTATTGGAGGAGTTACTGTTGGGAAATTCAAAGTGGAAGTATACAACGATGGCTATATTATCGGAGAATCCTCCTTTGCTTTAAGATAATTATAAAATAAAAATTAATGCTATCAGAAATATAATGATGATAACTAGGTATTGCCAAACATCAACAAAATATATTTTATATTTTTTCCAGAACCGTTTGAGATTTTCCATTAGCTTATTCATTGTTTTGTATACCCATTTGACGGGTTTTGGACAATTTAATGATACTTTATCTTTGAAATACAAAGATTCTAAAATTCTTATTATTTCAAAAAGTAATGAGATTGATGAATGGAGTTTTGAAGAAGATCAAATTGAAGTAGAAAAAAGTAACCATTCCTTTAGAATAAATTCATCTTTCGGAATCCTAAAATTAAATGACAACTATTTATTTAATGGATTCAACAGCTCCAATAGGCTTCCTTACAACAATGTAAATTCTAGCATGACTAATTTCAAATTATACTTTAAGTCTATTAAAATAAAAGCTGAGCTGCTTAAAATTTTTATAGGAATTGGCGTTCAAAAAAACAAACTCAATTTAGGTGGAAATACAGTAAGTGTTTTGAATGATAGTCTAATGTTTAGTAAGGTAAATATTGAATCAGTAAATAAAAACAATCTCAATCTTCACTACCTCACCTTACCATTTAATATAAGTTGGGTTCCATTTTCGAAAAAGAAAAAAAATCTTTTGCTTCAGTTAGAATTTTCTAACCAAATTTTGTGGTACGGAAAGTCAAATTTTAAATATGTTGAAAATAACATTAAATATTCTGAAAATATTAAAAATAATTTTTTCAATTCGCGATATTATTTATCTGGATCTTTCAAAATAATCTATAGAAAAATAGGTGTTTTTATGCAATCGAATTTAACTAAATACAACACTATTTTTCCAGAATTATCAAACTATTCATTCGGCTTAACAATATGTTTATAAGAATATTTTTCATTTTAACGACATTATTTTTGTTGCAAAATTGTAGTAACGACAAGTACAGTCCACACTTACTAAAGCCAAAAACAAAAAAAAATTACCAGGAAATTTTATTTGCAATAGATAAAAAGCACTGGAAATCTGATTTGGGAGATCAGATAAGAAAATCATTTGAAGTACTTGTAAAAACAACGCCACTACCATTTGAAAAACAATTTCAGATAGATTTTGTAGTTCCTAATAAAATTTTAAAAAACATTAAAAATAACAATTGCTTTGTCTTCATAGATATTGCTAAATATCATCCGGACGAAAGCGCGCCAACAATTAAGAAGAACTTATGGTCAAGAAATCAAATAATTATTGAACTAAAGTTTAAATCGTTTCAAGATGCCATTAATTATTTCTTAAAAAGATCAAATGAGTTAAAATCAATTATTCATGAGTTTAATCTCAATAAAATATCTGAAAACTGGTCCTTTAAAAACTCTATTTCTTCTAGCTTAGATGGTGGTAGTAACTTACAATTCCGAGCTCCAAACGGCTATAAACTAAATAAAAAAACCAAAAATTTTTGGTGGTGGAGTAACTTGGAAATTAAAAAAGATCAAAATGGTCCTCATGAGATTCAAAAAGGAATAGTTATTTATCAAAAACTCTACAAAAATCAACATCAGTTTAGTAAAGAATCTTATATCAAATTAAAAGATTCTATTGGGAAGCGCTTTTTAAAAGGTGAAAAGAAAAAATCATTTATGACCACTTCCAAAAATAATATTAGCCAGCTAACCGATTCTTCATTTTATATAAAGGGTAAATATGTAAAACTCGTTAAAGGCTGTTGGAGAATGAAAAATGACAAGATGGGAGGCCCCTTCATAAGTTATTCGTGGTTAAACAGTCTTAAAGACACTATAATTACTGCCGAAGGTTATGTGTATGCACCAAACTTTGAAAAGCAAAATTATTTAAGAGAATTAGAAGCTATAATTATTAGCGGAATATAAGCTAGTTATGAATATATATTTCTTTGAGAACTGCTTGCTTTTCAATGTCTTTTTTCCATTCCTTAAAATCAAGAAAATCATTTTCAGCAATATAAATTTGCTTATTACTACTTAAAGAAATTAGAACTCCTTTATACTGAAAAGAGATACTTTTTACTTTATCCCAAAATATAAAATATTGAAGATGATGTAAAATTATAATGGTTTTTGGAGTTATTATCATTTTGAAAGATTTTCTACCCCATCTTAAAAACAACAGTCCTTCTAAAATAATAATGATTAGCACTATCGAAAATAAAACTGTTTGAGAGATATATAGCAATAAAATAATGATCAAAAATAAATAGCAATAAAAGGGTAAGGTTTCTTTAAAAAGAGATTTCTTAAACCCTCCACTAGATATTTTATATCCTTTTTCTGCTGTTAGCAATTTTAGTTTTCTCCATCTGGAGTAGGTTTTAAAAAGCCAAATTAAAGAAATAAATAATGGGAGAAATAAGGTGAATTCTTTATAAAAATAGATATCCCATCCATAATCATAATTATGATGAAAGAAAGAAACCACGACAAATATTAATATGAGTGTATTATTAATCCAATTTAAAAGACTATTCATTAATTCTCAATAGCATTAAAATTATGATTTTCTAATATGTAATCACAATCTGAAAGAACTATTTCATTCAATGTTAACATTGCTGCAATAGCAATTTGAGAATAATTTTGGGAAGCATTTTTAAAATTTCCATATTCATTTTTCCACATCCATTGGATGAGCTCCATTCCTTCTAAGGGCTCCTCTAATTGACTTAATAAAGAGCCTACATTTCTAGCACCAGCATGGTATACATGAAGCACTAAAAATTTGAACCAAAGCTCGTTTCCTGCTGGATCGATATCGTCTACATCACATAATATTTTTCTCGCTTGTGGGATACATACGGTTTTTAATAATTGGCTGGCTGCAAAAGCTGACTTTTTGAAATCTTTTCTTTCATCTACATATCTGTTAACCGTTAACCCCATTGTTCTAGCAACTCTTTTCATAATTTGAAAAGGACCATAAGCACCTACACTAGAATATTTTAGTTGAGCAGGACTTTCTATAAGTAATATGGACTGAGCGAACCAGGGATCTACATCGTTGTCTTGAAAAATTTCAATAGCACTTTCAATAGAAGGAATGACTTCTTGAATCTGATAAAATTCTTTTTTGCCTGTAGTGACGTACAACTTTGTAGTAGTATCCAAACAAAAATATTTGTTAATAGAATCTTTAAATTGTTTTTTTTCATCCTCTGTTTGACTAAACCACAATTCTTGATTTATCGTTGCTAATATCGTTCTTGAGCTAGCAATATTTATAATACAAGAATCTTTAGTAGTATTAATTACTGTTTTCCAAAACTTAGACTGTGGCAAAGTATCCCATCTTTCTATCACCAACATCTCCGTATCTATGACTGAGTGACTGCAAGTATCATCTGAGCAATAAACATCAATTATATTTTGAGAATAAAAATTAGTGGCGATGATAACAAATAATAAACTGATGTATTTCTTCATGAAAGTAAATGTAAAAGAAAATAAAAATTAGATTTAACAAAAACAAACCAAATCTTAAGAAGTAATTGTGAATAATTAAATTTTAATGAGAATATCTCCTGCTTTTTTTAGAGTTTCATCAGTTTTTGCAAAACAAAATCTTAAGTTTTTTTCGTCATTTTTTTTAGCTGAAAAAACTGAAATAGGGATACTAGCAACACCATTCTTTATAGTTAAATTTTCAGCCATTTCCACATCAGGCAAGTTTGAAATTTCAGAATAGTTGAGTAATTGAAAATACGTACCATTGCATGGATTTGCAGTAAATCTTGAAGCTGAAATTATGTCTAAAAATAAATCTCTTTTTCTTTGATAAAACTCGTTGAGTTTGAGATAGGTTTCGTTATTTTCTAAATAGTCTGCAATGGCTAATTGAAAAGGATGATTGCATGAAAAAACATTAAACTGATGTACTTTTCGTATTTCTGTCATTAAATTATTAGGCGCTAAAACATAACCTAATTTCCATCCAGTTACATGGAATGTTTTTCCAAAAGAAAACGTAGCAATGGATCTTTTAAATAAATTGGGATACTGGCCAACTGAAAAATGCTTTTTACCATCGTATACCAAATGCTCGTATACTTCATCACTTAATACTAGTAAATCATACTTTTCTGAAATTTCTTCTAATCTTAAAAAGTCATGATTGGTCAAAATAGTACCCAGCGGATTTTGTGGACTATTTACAATAATCATTCTCGTTTTATTGGAAATCTTATTTTCTACTTTTTGCCAATCAATTTTAAAATTTGGAGAATCTAGTTCAATGAAAACTGGCTTTCCACCGTTGAGTTGAATTGCAGGCTCATAACAATCATAGGTAGGAGAAAAAATAAGAACTTCATCCCCTTGATTAATAAAAGCTGTAAGAGCAGTAAATATTGCTTGGGTAGCTCCTGCTGTTATGGTGATTTCATCATTTTCATGATAATATCTACCATATAAATTATGGTACTTTTCGGAAACAGCCTCTCTTAATTTTAAAACACCTTGCATAGGTGCATATTGATCAAATCCTAAATCTAAATATTTTTTTACCAACTTTATTAGCTCTTCATCGACTCCAAAGTCTGGATAACCTTGTGATAAATTTATAGCCTTACAAGACGTAGCTAAAGAAGACATTTTAGTGAAAATATTAGTGCCTATATTAGGAAGTTTGGAGTCGGGTAATATCTTCAAAATTATTTTTTAATTCTCCTTACTTTTTTTGGTGATTTTTAATCCTAAGCTCATTACATTTTTAAGAACAGTGTCTCTCATTGCTTGATTAAAACTAAACTTATAATCCCCCGCTACTGGAAACTTTATATTATTGTATAATGAATGATTAAAGTTAACAATCAATCCTGATTTATTACCCATCCAGTGACCCATGTTATCAGTTATAAAAACTTGAAAAGTATCTGTTCTTGTTTTTCCATTTGGAAAATCAATATCAGAAAATACAAACATATTGGACCACTTGTAATTAGTCGATGTTCTGAGTTGTAAAAACACATTGTGATTACTAACTGTGTCATCTATTGCAACCTCGAAAGAAATAGTGTCTAAATAAGAGAAATTTGAATCGATAATATCTACATATTCACTAATTACCACATTTTCATGAGTGCAACTTGTAAAGTTTATTACTAATAAAAAACTAGCAGACTTAATTATGTTTTTTAGGAAACTCATTTATTTACTTTCTTAGTAATTTATACAATTGTAAAGACACATCAAGCATCAAAATTTTTGGATTAGCATTTCTTTCCAAATGGAAATGAGCATCGTTTAATAATCCATTAATTTCTGAAATGTTTTTATGGTTGATAAAAGGTTGGAATTTAGATAAGAATTTTTCTTCCTTATCATTGATTTTTTCTGTAGATGCTGAGAAGTTTCCAAGTATACATTTTCTAGACATTTCTAATGAATAAATAAGTAAATCTTTTACTTGCTCTCTACCCATTTTAGATAATTCATTGACCCAGTCAATTGTGTCAGCAATATTTCTTGAATAACACAATCGCATCCACTTTACAAAAAGCGAAATATTCAATTCAGAAGAGTTGGTGTTGAAATGTTCTGTTATTGCTTTATTTAAATTTCCATTAGAAAGAGAGGCTAGATCAGTAGCATCGGATGCAGAAAGATGAAAGATCTTTTCAAGGAAACCGGATATTTCAGATGAAGACATTTTTGGAATAGAGATGTTCTGTAATCTAGAATAAATTGTAGGCAATATTTTATTTTTCTGATCGGTAACAAAGATGAAATAAGTTTTTTCCGGTGGTTCCTCAATTAATTTAAGAAGCTTGTTTGCAGCTTGCAAATTCATAAGTTCTGGCAGCCATAGTATCAAAACTTTTGGACCTCCCATAAATGATTTTAAAATCATTTTTTGAATTACAGCTTGACTTTCTTTAACCCCAATTATTCCCTGCTTATTCTCGTTCCCCATTAGTGAATACCAACTTTTTTTACCTAAACATTTTTCTTTTTGTAGAGTAGAAATAAAAAGTTTCCTTCTATCGTCAGAAACCTCTGAATGCTCAGATTTAAGTAAATGTATGGGGAAAGAAAAATGCAAATCCGGGTGTTGGTATTTTTCATTCATCTTACAAGAAGAGCATTCTTTACATGCATCGTTATTCTTTGGTGACTGACATAAGATAAGGGTTGAAAAAGAAAGTGCTAATTGTAAATGGCCACAACCTTCTGGACCACTTAATAGTAAAGCATGAGGTACTCTACTAGAACTAAATAAATTTAATAATTGATTTTTTGAGGAATCTTGACAGTTAAATTCTGAGAAATACACTTAACAAATGTAATTAAAGTTTGACTTAGATAGTGCCTTTATTTTCATTGGGTAAATTGTCCAATAATTTCTCATGATTCAAGTTTGGAACGACTAATTCTCCAATGTTTTTTAATACAGGATAGCAATAAGAATTGTTTTTGGTGTCTCTTGCTATAAGCATACTTTGACGATCAAAACTTTCAATAATAAAAACAATAATTACTAAAAATGAAATTATTTTAAAAACTCCTAAAAGAATCCCTCCTACTTTATTTAATAATTTTAGTTGTATGAAATTTATAAACTTCTCCAAGATCTTAGAAATTATTGCACCTATGATAAGAATAGAAAAAAATAAAACTACAAAACAGAGTATAGAAAGGTATTTCTCTTGTACTTTATCTACTAAAAGGGGTTGAACTATATGTTGGAAATGTGTTCCAATCCAAACACCACAAACTAAGCTTATTAAACCTATTACCTGAGCAATTAAACCTTTTTTAAAACCAGAGTAAACTCCCCACAATATTGGTACTAAAAAAACTATATCAATCCAAACCATTTAATAAATTTAGTGAGAAAATAAATACTATTTTTTTTTATGAACACAATAAATATTTTCGTAATTAAATTAATAGCTATCTAACGATTAATATTTTTGATTTTGCCTTCGAATAACCGTCTTGTGAAGTAGCAAAAAAGTAATATACCCCACTCCCAACTTTGAAATTGTTTCGATCTCTTCCGTCCCACACAGCTTGACCTCCTTCAGAAATTATATTTTTAATGAGAAAACCACTTGCATCAACTATTTTAACTTCTGAATTTTTCATCATTCCTTTAATAGCTATTTTACCATCATAATCCGGTCTAACTGGATTTGGATAAACTTCTAGGTCAACAAACTGTGTATTAGATGACGTAGCATTTGATTTATATCCCATAATACCTATTTCTGAACCGATATATAATTCTCCAGTATTAGAGTTCAGCGCCAAAGCTTTAATTTTATTGCTGAATAAAGGGCTGTTTTCTTTAGAAAAAGAGTAAATAGTTTGTGTTCCATCTTCAGACATTAAAAAAAGTCCACCGCCGTCAGTTGCAAACCATTTGCGATTAGCTCCATCTATAACAATATCTGTAATTATCTCATTTTGCAACAAATATTGTAAGGTACCGTCCAATTCTATTAAGACATTTTGTGCGTCTATATTTGCATCATCAAAGATGGAATAGGAGCTGTAAAAAACACAAGGTCCTTGATCTGTACCTACCCAAATTTCTCCATCGTTATCAATAGCTAAAGTATTGACATTACTTGTTGGCAAAGCTCCAGACCCTGAACTGGTAGTCAATATTTTATATTGATCGTCAGAGCTGTCTAAAGGAGTATTGTTATAATCGTAAACTACTAATCCAACATCTTTGACTACCATCCAAACATATCCATACTGGTTGTCTACAATTAAATCCGTACATAATTGATTAACCGCTAAAGGACCACAATAAAAAGATTGCCACTGATTGTCACTTGTTCTCACAGATAATGGGGAGGTGGTAAATGGGTTCGCCATCCATAAATTACCTAAATCGTCGTAGGATGTACCAGCAACAAAAACATAATCTAAATTTTGACCTATTCTAGTTTGAAGTGAAGAATTGTGAAAAGAATATCTTTCAGTTAATTGATCGTTATTGAATACTAATAATCCTCCATTAAAAGAAGAAGCAACAAACTCATTCTCATTTTTAGGATTCGGAGTAACCCAAACTAAGTCAGTTATTGAATCTATTTCTTCCAGCATTTCAGGCACATTTTTTCTATTAAAAAAAGACCAAGAATTTTGGAATTTATAAATGCCTCTCCAGTTAA
The DNA here is from genome assembly GCA_029251405.1 of Flavobacteriales bacterium. Lineage (GTDB taxonomy): Bacteria > Bacteroidota > Bacteroidia > Flavobacteriales_D > Parvicellaceae > MED-G20. The sequence goes on along the minus strand of JAQXDK010000006.1, from coordinate 42,791 downwards.
AAGTCTTATTCCAGTTAGTACCATACGTTGTGCCAGCGGCAACAAGTAATTGATTATTACTAGAAGATAAATGAAAACATTCATTAGTAAAAGGACCACCATAACCTATTAAAGATTTTCGACTATCATAATTTTTTTTTATTCTCCTAAATCCTCTTGACTCGTCTGCAATCCAATAATATCCGTTACTAAATTGAACATCATTTGGTGTAATACCTGGAAGAGAACTGTAAGCAAAAAACAATGAAGTTGTATCTAAATTTTGATTATAAACAGTAATTCGATTATTCGTGCAAGTGATGTAATTATCGTCTTGTACTCTGAAATTTCTCAATGTTTCATTGGGATAATTGAATAAGGTATCCCAATTGTTATTAGAATATTTAAGAATGAAATTTGTAGAATTAAAGGCAAAAAAATCATTGTTGTAAGATCTTATTTTGGTAATGTTAGCGCCTAAAGGCATGTCAAGATTGTTCCAAATACTTGCGTCAGATAAAAAAGGACTGTTAATATTGGCGTATTTGATTCCGTTATTAGTTAAAGCGTATATGAAATCATCAGAAATATGAATTCCTAAAACTGCTTCTTGAGAGTTGCTATTTCCTATTATGTATGTGTCTTTTATCTCTTCTCTTTCTATATCAATAACAACGATACCAAACCCAGTAGCTACATAAACATATTTATTATTACTGTATAGATTATTAATGGTTTTATCTCCTGTAATCGTACTATTTAAAATGGATGAAAGGTTAATTATTCTATCATTTTTAATAATATCTAAATTGCTAGAATTATAAGCAACCACCAAAGCCTGATGACTTAAATTACTTACAATACAAGATATGCCCACCTCGCTTAATCCATTTACAGTACTTAACTTTCTAACTTCATTGGTAGAATTATCAAATTCAATTAATGAGTGGGCTGTTGCTGCGTAGTAAGTATTACCAACTTGAGCGATCTGCTTAACAGAAGAATAAGGGAGATGATCTCTCCAGTTGCCAACACCAAAATCTTGAGCGTTAATCAAAAAAATTTGATTGGATATTAAAACCAAAAAAAAAGTAATCCATTTCATATCTATACAAACTAACTAATAATTCAGAATAATTATTGCAAATAAACTACTTTTGTTTTAAAATTGGCTCCGTAGTTCAACTGGATAGAATATCAGATTTCGGCTCTGAGGGTTGAGGGTTCGAATCCTTCCGGGGTCACCGCACAAAACCTCATTTTTTAAAGTGGGGTTTTTTTATTTTATAACTGAGGCTGTTCGAATAAGTCTTCAACTTTACACCCTACGGTTTTTGAAATTTTTAATGCTAAAACAGTTGAAGGAATATATATATCATTTTCAATAGTATTTATGCTTTTTCTCGACACTTCTGCAGAAACTGATAAGTCTTGCTGCGTCAGAACAGCATCTTTTCTCAATTTTTCAAGCAAACGTTAAATCAATATTATTTTCCAAATGAAGGTTTTGTTTAAGATATATTTGAAAAGATATAACTAAAAGATAATTAGGATAATTTTTATTTACATTGTAACAAATTATAATCTTAAAACATGAAAAAAATTACTTTACTAATGTCGTTTTTATTAACGATTTTTATTACCAAAGCACAATGTGATTACTATGTGGTGATGCAAGATGCTTATGGAGACGGATGGAATGGCGCTCAACTAGACATGTCAATAAATGGTGTGGTGATGACCAGTTTCACTGTTTCTGGCGCTGCTGCTACAGCTGATTCAGCATATTATTCTACATACACTGGAGATAATGTTGAATTTTATTTTATTTCTGGTTCTTGGGATACAGAAATTACATTTCAAATATTTGCTCCTGACGGATCTTCTGTTGGAAATTATGGCCCATTTGCAACTAACTCAGGAAACGACCAAAGTATTTGGACTGGAGTTTCTAATTCTACGTGTGCACCACCCGCTTGCTTAGATCCTTACGGATTAACAGCTGGTAATGGCACATCTTCAAGTGTAGATGTTTCTTGGACAGGTGGACCCAACGCAACTACTTATACTGTAGAATACGGTCTTAGTGGATTTACACAAGGTACGGGAACAACTGTTGCTTCTTCAACAAATTCTACTACTGTAACTGGATTAACTTCTTACACTGTATACGATTTTTATGTGCAAGCAGATTGTGGAACAAATGGGATGAGTTCATTTGCAGGCCCAGTTTCCTTAAGTACATGTCCTAACGGAGTGCCTTTCTTAGAAGATTTTGATGCAATACCTGCTTCTCAAATTTTGACAAATGCTACATCAGCTTGCTGGACGCAGTCTACCAACGATGTTTTTGATTGGCTAGCTAATTCAGGTACCACAGTTTCTGCGACAACTGGTCCTTCTGATGACATAACTGGTGGTGGTAATTATATGTATATTGAAACATCAGTTCCTAGAACTGTTGGTGACAGTGCTGTATTAATTTCTCCTGACTTTGACTTAAGTACTTTAACTGCAGCTGAAATTTCTTTCAGATCACACATGTATGGTGCATCTATGGGAAGTCTTAGTGTTGCTGTTTCGTCTGATGGTGGAACTACTTTTAACACGGTTTGGACTAAATCTGGTGATCAAGGCGATCAATGGGTTGAAGAAATTATTCCTCTTACAGGATCTAATGCAACAGTTAAATTCACCGCAACTGTTGGTGTTGATGCTGGTGGTACCATTTCGTACTGGAGTGATGTAGCTATCGATCATTTTCAAATTAGACAAGCTTCTACTTGTCCTCAGCCCAGTGCATTAACTGCTTCAACTGTGGGTTCTTCAACAGCTGACATTTCTTGGACAGCTGGTGGTACTGAAACTTCATGGAATATTGAATATGGTGCTCCAGGTTTCACACTAGGAACAGGGACTAATAACAACGTTACAGCTACTACTTACGCTATGACTGGGTTAACACCTTCTACAGATTATGATGTATATGTACAAGCTGTTTGTAGTGCTACTGACGTCAGTTACTGGATAGGACCGTTATCTATATCAACAACCTTTATACAACCAGGTTGTGGAGATTCTTTCGGCCCATATTGTTACGATGCTAACGCTTACACTGTATTTACAGCAACTGCAACACCTGGAGATTTTATTACTGTTAATGTTATAGCTGGTGAAACAGAAGTTGGTTACGATAATCTTGAATTTTATGATGGTGTTGGTAACTCAGGTAACTTACTATATAGTGCAGACGGTGATCATACAGGTGTTTCTGTACTATCAACTTCAGGAACTATTACCATGTTTATAAATGGTGATGCTATTTGGAATTGTGTTGATGGAGTAGGTGGCCCTTATGTGCCATTAGAATTAACAATTAGTTGTTCAACTCCTTCTGCACTCGATATAGCAGGTAGAGCAATGACTACAGCTCCGTCTCTAATTTTAGCGAATGGACCTTTTCTTATTTCTGGTGATCTCCAAAATATGGGAAGTAGTACTGTAACCTCAATGGATATTAATTATTCTATTGACGGTGGAGCTATGGTAACTGAAAGCGTTTCTGGTCTAACATTAGCTACTGGCGATTACTACAGCTTTATTCATGGGACTCCATGGTCTCCAGCTGCAGGAACTTATAATATTGATGTATGGGCGACTAACATCAACGGTGCTACTGACATGGATACTAGCAACGATATGGCTTCTGGTTCTGTTACTGTTTTCGCTAACGGAGATATTAAGAGACCTATGTTGGAGTCGTTTACAAGTTCTACTTGTGGCCCTTGTGTAGCTGGTAATCAAAATACATCAGCTGTACTTGCTGGTTATGGAGACGACCAGTATTCAATGGTAAAGTATCAAATGTCTTGGCCAGGATCTGGTGATCCTTATTACACAGCTGAAGGTGGTGATAGAAGAGCTTATTACAATGTAAACGCTGTTCCAGATTTTATTCTAGATGGAAATGTTTGGCAAGGGAACTCTAGTAGTGTAACTGCTAGTCAAATAGATGCTGTTATGGCAGATCCTGCTTTTGTTAGTTTATCTTCTTACCATGTGGCTAGTGGTCAAACTGTAGATTTTACAGTGACAATTAATCCGTTAGGAGACTTTACTGGACCTCTTACTTTATATTCTGCAGTATTTGAATATATGACCTACAACAATGTTGGTAGTAATGGAGAAACACAATTTTCTAAAGTAATGAAGAAAATGGTTCCTAGTTCAACTGGATTTTCATTAGGAAGTTTAACAGACGGACAAACTGTAGTAGAGAATTTCTCTCATACATTTGCAGGCTCTTACAGATTACCTTCTGATGCAAACAGTCCAATAGACCATAATAGCGAGCACTCTGTTGAAGACTTTAGTAATTTAGGTGTTGTAACTTGGATTCAAGATGATAACAGTAAAGAAATTCTTCAGTCTACTGTGTCTGTTGAAAGTTCTACAGGTATTAACGAAAATCAAGTAACTGAACTTATGGTATTTCCTAACCCTACTGAAAATACTGCAACAGTTGCATTCAGTGGAATTGAGGGAGAGAATGTTACTATTGAGTTGTATAATCTATTAGGAGAATTAATTATCTCTGAAAGTTATACTTCAAAATCTAGTTCAGACTTTTACAACTTAGATGTAAGTAATGTTAATAACGGCATTTACAACTTAATGTTTAAAGTAGGTGAATCTACTAATACTAAAAAGCTACAAATTCTTAAATAAGAAATTTAGATTCTAATTTATACAAAAGGCCTGATATATGTATCAGGCCTTTTTTTTGGAAAAGAGACTAGGAAATTTTATATTTTTAAAACTGAAATTCAAACTAAGTGAATACTTTCTCTAAATATGTTATTGGTTTTACAGGAGTAATTGTTGTATTAATATATGGACAGTCCATATTGATCCCACTTATTTTTGCACTATTACTGTGGTTTACAATACGTGTATTCAGCTCTATTTCTGAAAAAATTCCAGGTTATGGTAAACTTGTTCCTAATAAAGTGAAAAAAGTTCTTTCTGCGGTATTTGTATTTTACATACTTTATTTTTTTACGCAAATAATTTTTTCAAGTTTTAATTCAATAATTCAGTCTCACCACGATTACAACGAAAATCTAAGTAATTTAATTTCATTAATAAATAATGAATTTCAAATAGATTTAAAGTCATATATTAAAAATCAAAGTGCGGAAATAAGCATTGCTGGATTTGCTGAGATACTTTTTGATGCAATTTCAAATATTGTCAGCAGCACACTTCTAATTATAATTTTCACCATTTTCATATTTATTGAAGAAAAACATTTCAGTAAAAAACTAAACCAATTTTTATCTGAATCCAAAGCGGAATATAAAAGTCTTTCCAATACATTAGAAAAGATAGAGTGGTCTGTAGCTAAGTATCTAGGTATAAAAACCTTATCAAGTCTACTAACTGGGTTCTTGAGTTTAATAGTATTCTATATATGTGATCTAAATTTTGCAGTTTTTTGGGCATTTTTAATTTTCCTTCTTAATTATATACCTACCATTGGGTCACTATTAGCAACTCTCTTTCCCGTAGCTTTTTCAATGCTCCAATTTGGAGAATTTACAACAGCGTCTATTATCTTAGTAGTAGTTGGTGCTATTCAAATAATAATTGGAAACTTAATAGAACCTAGATGGATGGGGAATTCAATGAATATAAGCCCACTTATAAGTATTTTATCGCTTATGTTTTGGGGTCTTATATGGGGAACTACTGGAATGATTGTGAGTGTACCATTTACTGTTGTAATAATCATAATTCTATCAGAAATTGAAGGTACTAGACCTTTAGCAATATTACTTTCAGAAAAAGGTGATATTAGTGAAAAAGAATAATCTAAATAAGTCTTACTGGGAAAATAGATACTTTCAAAATCAAATTGGATGGGATCTAGGGGTTGTTTCGCCTGCTATCAAATTCTGGTTCGATAATGAAAAAAATAAAAGTTTAAATATTCTAATTCCTGGAGCAGGTAATGGTTACGAAGCAAAATATGGATTTGAAAATGGATTTAAAAATATTTTCTATTTAGATCTTTCTGAAAATGCAGTAAAAGGTTTTAAAAAAAATTGTCCGTATTTTCCTAATGAACAAATCTTAATGATTGATTTTTTTGACGTGAGTCAAATAGGCTTTTTTGATGTTATTATAGAACAAACTTTTTTTTGTGCAATAAATCCAAAATTAAGAAAAAAGTATGTGGATAAAGCCTATCAAATTCTCAATAGTAATGGTAAAATATTTGGCTTATTGTTTGAAAAAATCTTTAATACTGAGGGGCCTCCCTTTGGAGGGTCTCATAAAGATTACTATGAATTATTTTCAAGTAAGTTTGATATAAAAACACTAGAAAAAACTAAAAAGTCTGTTTCTGCAAGAAAAGGGTTTGAATTATGGATGGAAGCTAAGAAAAAAGAGTGGTGATAAACTATAGAGATTTTATTAACTCTTCTGTAATTTCTAAATTATGATAAACTGCATTAACATCGTCGTCTTCTTCCATCTTATCAATTAGCTTCATTACAGTTTGTGCATCTTCTATAGATAAAGAGGTGGTTTCCATGGGGATTCTCTGAAGTTCTGTATTGCTAACAAGCCATTTTTTTTCCTCTAAGGCAGCTTGCATTTTCCCATATTCATCGAAACTTGTTTGAATGATAACTTCATCTTCAATAGCAGACAACTCCTCAAGTCCAAAGTCAATTAGCTCCATCTCTACTTCTTCTAAATCTTCAATATTTATGCTTTCTCTTTTGATAGTGAAAACTCCTTTTCTTTCAAATAAAAAACCTAAAGATCCGTTGGTTCCTAAATTTCCAGCATATTTATTAAATATTGATCTAACGGAAGCAACCGTTCTATTATTATTATCTGTTGTAGCTTCGACAAAAACAGCAATTCCTTTAGAAGCATACCCTTCAAAAGTAATTTCTGCTAAACTAGCTCCTTCACCACCTAATCCTTTTTTAATTGCTCTTTCAATAGTGTCTTTAGGCATATTAGCACCTTTGGCATTTTGAACAGCCAATCTTAGAGAAGGATTCGTTTCTACATCTCCACCAGCATCTCGTGCTGCGATGGTAATTTCTTTAATTGCCCTTGTAAAAACCTTTGCTCTCTTTTTATCTTGAGCTGCTTTTCGGTGTTTGATATTAGCCCACTTACTATGTCCTGCCATTTTGTAAAATTAATTTATAAAATTAAATAAAAATTGTATTTCTACTATATGAGACTATTTTTGTTTTTTAGACAATGGATTCTGACTCTTTAACATACAAAAAATTAATACAAGATATCGGTAATATTATAGACCCTTCAATTCCGACACATACCAATTTAGGTAATGTATCTGCTTTAATTAAAAGTCGTTTTAATTGGTTTTGGGTAGGGTTTTACAAAGTAGAAAAATCAGAATTAATATTGAATGCATTCCAAGGACCTGCTGCCTGCGTTAGAATACCAAAGGGAAATGGAGTTTGTGGTAAAGCATGGTCAGAAAATAAATCGATAATTGTGGAAGATGTTGATCTATTTGAAGGTCATATATCTTGTAATCCCGCATCGCGATCAGAAATAGTTATACCTTTTAAAAATAGTAATGATGAAATTGTTTATGTATTAGACATTGACCACGATCAAAAAAATGCGTTTAATAAAATAGACGAGATGAATTTAAAGACGATTAATAAATTAATAGTACCAATACTTTGAAGTATCTTTATTTAAGTACCATAATTCTATTCGCTAGCTGCGCGCAACAAACTGTATTAACAGGTGGGGATAAAGATGTTGCTTCTCCAGTATTATTAATTGATAGCAACCTGAAAAATACCAATTTTAGAGAACAAAGTTTCCTATTAGAATTTGATGAGAATATTCAATTCTTAAAAGGTAAAAGAGGAGTAATTATTAATCCTGAAATAAATAATATAGAATACACGGATGATAAAAATTCTCTTGAAATAAAATGGGAAGACACCTTAAAGAATGAAACAACCTATTCATTTGTTTTTAGGAATTCTATTGCAGATATAACAGAAAATAATAAAATAAAGGAATTAAATTATGTTATAGCTACAGGGGACAAAATAGACAGTGGTAGAATTTCTGGATTTGTATATAAATATCCTGAAAAAACACCACTAAAAGAAGCTCTTATTATTGCTAAAGCTCTAGGGAAATCTACCAATTATTATAAATCCTATTCCGATTCAAAAGGGAAATTCACTTTTAACAATTTAAAAAAAGATGAATATTTATTGCACACTTTTGAGGATGAAAACAATAACTTTAAGTTAGATACTAACACTGAAATTCATGGATTTATAAAAGATACTATAGAGTTAAATGATAGTATCTTGAGTATTATCGTGTATGAAGCTGATAAAAAAATTTCGATTGAAAAAGTAAAATATAATCTCCAAGGAAATTTATCGCTTTCCTTTAATGTTAGTATCGATTCCTGTATTGTTTCAGACTTAACTACGGGAACAACATACTTTTCGAATATCCTTAGTGAAAACCACAAATTTTATTTTGCTGACACTATAAAAAAACATGTTATTGTGGTTCAATCAAAATATTTTTTAAATGACACCATAAGAATAGCCTCTGAAAATAAAAGAATAAAAAATAAACTTATTTACAAGCAGCTTGTAAGCAATCAGCTTGAATCAAATAATAAATTTATTTTGGATTTTAATCAATACATAAAAAAAATAGATACCTCAAAAATTAAATTGCTTTTAGATACTACAATAATTAAAGCCGATTTTCAGCACCAAAACAACTTACTTACTATAATACCAGAAAATAGCGATGGCCCTTTTAAAATGATATTATTTCCTGAAAGTATAGAAGGAATCAAAAACATTAAAAAAGATACCAGTAGTATTAATTTTACTTTTCTTCAAGAACGGAAACTTTCTAGTTTCGGATTGAATATTAAAAATTTACCTTTTAAAAAATCTATTCTTCAAGTTTTAAAAAACGATCAAATTTTAAAACAAATTTCCTTTTCAGGTAGCCAATTAGATACAATTATTCCAAAGTGTTTTGTTGGGAAATATAAATTAAAACTTATTGCGGATCTAGATGGAAACAATTATTGGACAAAGGGAGACATAAAAATTAGAAAAAACCCTGAACCAATTTTTGACTATAAGGGAGAAGTTGAGTTAAAAAAGAATTGGATTACCAATATTATTTGGGACTTCCAAAATGAAAAGTGAAATTATCTGCATCGCTTAATACAGGAAATTTTTTTCGATAGTCATTTAATGCAGTTTTGGAAAAAGAACTGATTGCTATTTTGGATTTGTTTTTTTTAAAACTATCCAATCTTTTACCCTTAAAATCAAATACCCTTGAAGATCCGTCGTATTTAATATTATTACCATCTATTCCAAGTCGATTAACCCCCACAACATATGACGAGTTTTCAATAGCTCTAGCCCTTAATAACGAAGTCCAAGCTGCAGACCGTTTTTGAGGCCAATTAGCGATATAAATTAAAATATCATATTGGTGATTTTTTTCTACAACCTTATTTTTACTCCAAACTGGAAAACGTAAATCGTAGCATATTAATGGCTTAATTTTCCAACTGTTAATATCAAAAATTAGCTCTTTTTTCCCTTTTGTAAATGTTTTATCTTCTCCAGCCATTGAAAAAAGATATCTTTTATCATAAAACTTTACTTCATTAGCTTTTACCACATAGAGTCTATTATATAAGTTATTCCCTTGCTTGACTGCTACACTTCCAATAATACAAGTTTTTAAATTTCTTGCGTGCTCTTGCATCCATTTTAATGTGTCTCCCTGAGCCAGTTCTGCAATTTCATGATTGTTTGTAGAGAACCCTGTAGTAAACATTTCAGGAAAAACAATAAGATCTATTTGTTGAATATTTTTTAATAAATGATCATAATAAACTTTATTAGCTACTGAGTTTTCCCATATAATATCCGTTTGAATAGAAGCTATTTTCATTATAAAATTATTAAATACGTATTTTAAAAATACATATTAGTTTTATATTTATTAAAACTTTATTTTCATTAAACTAAATATGAATCCAATTTCAGTAAAAAATGAAAGTATTAAATCCTTGATATTTTTAATCTTGTCAGGATTTTTTTTAGGTTCTATAACTCTACTCAATGTTCTTGGAACATCAAAGTTTATCGATTATTCTTTCGAAATATTTAATTTTAAAATTCCGTTCGTAATAGCAATAGGTGTTCTTCCTTACCCCATTACCTTTTTATGTACCGATTTAATAAGTGAACTTTTTGGGAAAAAAAAGGCCAACTGGGTGGTCTGGATGGGGTTTGGGATTAACCTATGGGTTCTTTTTTTTATATGGCTATCAGGTACGCTTGACCAACCCGAAGAGATTGCCAAAGGATTACCTCTACATGAAATTAAAAATGGAAGTGTTTACATACATCCTCAGTACGCATTTTACCACATAAGAAATCTTACTATGGGTGCTACATTAGCTTCTATGGTTGCTTACTTAAGTGCTCAATTCATCGATGTTCAAATTTTTCATTACTTAAAGAAAAAAAATGGAGATAAAAAACTATGGCTTCGAAATAATGTTTCTACTATCGTAAGTCAATTGATAGACAGTATTGCTGTTATTCTTATCACCCATTATTTGGTAGATGGTCTACCAAAAAGCGTAGATGGTGAATTGACTCATTCATTATTCTACTTTATAATTTCCGGTTATTTTTTTAAATTAATTATCGCTCTTTTAGATACGCTGCCCTTTTATTATCTAACCAGAAAACTAAAAAAATACTTTTAAAATAGGTCTTGACCATTTTTAGTGATTCCAAAAAATTTGTTTTAGAATTTCAATATCCTCTTTTAATCTAGACATTTCATTTGGATTGGTTCCATCATAGAATCCTCTTATTCTTTGTTTTGGATCTAGCAAAACGACATTCTCTGTATGAATAAAATCTGCATCACTACCGTGCTGAAAATTTGAATCGTTAACATCCGGAACTACTAAATAATCTTGGCGAGCGAGCCGATACAATTCTTCTTTATTTCCTGTTAAAAACCGCCAACTATTATGGTTCACCTTGTACTTTTCTGCATAACTAAATAATAAAGTTGCATTATCAACTTCTGGCCAAACCGTATGAGATAAAATCAAAAATGAACTATCTCCACTATATTGTCGGTGAATAGTATTTAAATTTGAAGTCATTTTTGGGCATATTGAAGGGCAAGAGACAAAGAAAAAATTAGCAACTACAATTTTATTCTTTAATAGTTTTTTAGTGACCGCTTGATTCAGTTGGTCTGTAAGTTTGAATTCTGAAATTTCATGATCCCCACCGTTAATTCCTCTACCTCTTCCATGCAAAGAAGAATCTACTAATTCAGGATTAATATCTCTTGGTTGAAAGACAGGTAACTTTCTTTTTTTTTGCCAATCTAAATTTAAATAAATAATAGATCCCGCTCCAATGAGAAAAACAATAAATACTACAAAAACTCTTTTCATTACTTGTTGACATTAACAAAAACTTTCCCAATGAACTTTGCATTTTCCAAACCCTCGTGTGCAATTGAGAGTTGCTCCCAACTAAATTCATTTGATGCTTGTGGATTAATTTTTTTATTATCAAACAAATAAATTAACTCTTTCAAAGCATTTTGGATTTGTTCAGGCTTTTTATCTGCTATTTCTAAAAGGTTTAATCCGTTAATCGATTGAGAATTTAAAATAAGTTTAGCTGGGTGAATTTTACCAATTTTCAACATTTGATAAATGGTGTTAAGAATCCCTTTCTTATTATTAATTCTATCTGAAATTCCGAAAAAAACTAAATGTCCTGTAGCTTCTAATATTTTCAAATCTTTTTTGAAAGTTGTTCCTCCAACAGAATTAAAAATTGCTGAAATTCTTTTATTTTCCAAAACATTTAAAATCTTTTCATGATAATTACCAGCTTTTGTTTCTATTGGGTAATCAACACCATTCTGCTTTAAAAAAGATAATTTACTTGCAGTTCTCGTTAGTCCAATAGTTTTGCATTTTTTGAGTTTAGAAAGTTGTGTTAATGCTATTCCTACTCCTCCTGAAGCAGAATGTATTAGAACAAAATCATTTTTTGAAACTGATGTTTTTTCTAAGGCTAAGAAAGCTGTACAATATTGAGTAGCTAACGCTAATGCTTGGCCGTTTGATAAATTATCTTGGATTTCAATTACCCCATTACTGGATGAAATTGCATATTCTGCATACCCTCCAAATCGAGTTAATCCCAAAACTCTTTTGCCTAATAAATTATTATTTAGAGGATTGTTTACTTTTTCAACAATTCCAACAACTTCGTATCCTAATGTAGCAGGCAAAGCAGGAGCTGCTCTGTAAAGCCCATTTCTAGCCATGACGTCGGCAAAATTAATGCCAAAAGAATGAACTTTGATCAATATATCTTCCGTATTTTGAAGTTGAGGATCAGCAACAATATTGGTTTGAAAAGCTGTTTCAGCACTTCCGTACTTAACTAATTGAATGGCCCTCATTATTAAAATAAAGAATTAGGATTAATAGTATTTTCATAGCCTTGATCAACCAATAAATTTTTATTTTCTGATGCTTCAACTGCTAATAAATCACATTTTTCATTTTCTATATGACCGGCATGGCCCTTTATCCAAGTAAAAGAAACTTTGTGTTTTCGAAATATGATTAAAAATCTTTTCCAAAGGTCTGAATTTTTCTTACCCTTATAATTCTTTTTTTCCCAATTGAAAACCCACTTTTTTTCTACTGCATCTACTACGTATTTAGAATCTGAATAAACTTGAACAATACTATTTTCTTTACTTAATTTTTCTAAACCCACTATTACTGCAAGCAATTCCATTCTATTATTAGTGGTGTGTCTAAACCCTTGGGAGATTTCCTTATAGTGTTTACCCGCTATTAATACAATTCCAAATCCACCTTTTCCGGGATTTCCTTTTGCTGAACCGTCAGTGTATAGATTTATTTTCATTAACTAATTGGATTAAGCTCGTCTCCACAAATTTTACAATATTTAGCATCATCTTCATGCTCATCTAATGAACAAGAGCGGCAGGATTGAGTGTTTAAAGAAGTCCTTGAAAGTTCTACCGAAATTAAACCAGTAGGGACAGCAATTATGGAGTACCCTAGAATCATTATAATCGAGGCAAAAAACTGCCCTAGAGGTGTTTGAGGGGCAATATCCCCATAGCCAACCGTGGTTAAAGTGACAATTGCCCAGTAAATGCTTCTAGGAATTGAGGTGAATCCATCTTTAGGATCTTCTAGCATATATATTATAGAACCCATTAGAACAGCTATTGAAAAAACAACAAATAGAAAGACAATTATTCTTTGTCTACTTGCTAAAAAAGCTTTTTTTAGTGCTGCTGCTTCTTTTACATATCTAATTAATTTTAAAATTCTAAATATTCTTATAAGACGGATGGATCTAATTGTTTTAATAGAGGCAATATTATTTGTCCCTAAGCCTATACCCAAAAAAGAGGGTATTAATGAAATTAAATCGATTAACCCATAAAAACTGAATATGTATTTTAATGGATTCTTAACTGAATAAATTCTAAGCAAATACTCAATAGAAAATAAAATAGTAAATACCCACTCAAAAATATCAAATAGCCAAAACCATTCTAAACGATACCCCTCAACACTCTCCAACATTACTACACCTACACTTAAGAGTATCATTACCAAAAGTAATATGTCGAATATCTTACCCAATGGAGTATCAGCTTCAAATATGATTTCGTGAACTTTAAATCTGAATCTATTCATTTATAAAAGAGCTTATAATTAGTGGATAATTTAACAATTCTAGTCGACTTATTTTTTGTTTCAGCGTAAATAAAGTTTCAGATTTTTCAATTAATATTTTATGTTGAGAAATTATTTTTCCTTCATCGTAGTTTTCATTTACATAATGAAACGTAATTCCTGTCTCTTTTTCTTTATTTTTTAAAATTTGTTTATGAATGTGATCCCCATACATGCCTTTTCCACCATACTTAGGCAATAGTGAAGGATGAATATTTATTATTTTACCATTAAATTTATTGATTAATAATCCAGGTATTTTTAATAAAAATCCAGCTAAAATTAGTAATTCGATATTATCGCCATTTAAACGATCAATTAAATTTTGAGGGTGGGAAAGATCTTGTTTTTGAAAAATTAAATACGGTGTTTTAAAGGTTTTAGCGTGCTGAATAGCTCCTGATTTAATATTATTTGTTCCAATTAGTACAATATTTACTTTTTTATTAACTGCAAAATACTTTAAAATATTTTCAACATTAGTACCCTTTCCTGAAGCAAATAAAGCTATGTTCATCCCTTATTTTTTGGAAATATAAAGATAGATTAATTGTTATTCAACTATAATTGTTGAATAAGTTTAAAGTAAAGTATTTTGTCGGGTAAAGGAAAAGTTATTTATTTGCACTGCAAACAATTAAAAAACACGATATGTCAGACGTAAAATCTAAAGTTATATCTATCATAGTTGATAAGTTAGGAGTTGATGAAGGGGAAGTTGCCTCAGAATCTAGCTTCACTAATGATTTAGGAGCAGATTCCCTAGATACAGTAGAACTAATTATGGAATTTGAAAAAGAATTCAACATTGCTATACCAGACGAACAAGCTGAAAATATTCAAACTGTTGGTGAAGCAATAAAATATATTGAAGAGAATAAATAATTCTTTTTAATACACGTCTCAAATTGTATTTATGAGTAAAAAAAGAGTTGTCATAACTGGAATGGGAGCCTTGACTCCTATTGGTAACACCGTAGACGATTACTGGGAAAATTTGATAGCTGGTAAAAGTGGGGCTGCGCCTATAACAAAGTTTGACGCCAATTTATTCAAAACTAAATTTGCGTGCGAAGTCAAAAATTTTGATCCATTAGAAATCATGGATCGTAAAGAAGCTAGAAAATTAGATCTTTTTTCAACCTATGCTTTGGCAACAACTCACGAAGCTATATTAGATTCTGGTATTAATCTAGAAAAAATAAATCTAAACAGAGCTGGTGTTGTTTGGGGTTCAGGGATTGGCGGAATGAAAACCTTTCAAGATGAAAGTTTTAATTTCAAGGATGGAGACGGTTCACCGAGATTCAACCCTTTTTTCGTTCCTAAAATGATAATTGATATTGCCCCAGGTCATATTTCCATGAAATATGGCTTACGTGGCCCTAATTACGCTACTGTTTCAGCTTGTGCATCTTCAAATAATGCCATTATAGATGCGCTTATGTTAATCCAATTAGGAAAATCTGATATTATTGTTACTGGTGGTTCTGAAGCAGGAGTCAATATTACCGGAATTGGTGGTTTTAATGCCCTAAAAGCTCTTTCTACAAGAAACGATAATCCAGCTGTAGCTTCTAGACCATTTGATGCTAATAGAGACGGATTTGTCCTTGGAGAAGGTTCTGGATGTTTAATACTCGAAGAATTGGAACATGCTAAATCTAGAAATGCTAAAATATATGCAGAAGTTGTTGGTGGAGGTCTAACCGCAGATGCTCATCATATTACAGCTCCTCATCCTGAAGGATTAGGCGCTATAAATGCCATGAAGTTAGCTCTAGAAGATGCGAATATGTCACCAGAGGATATTGATTATGTAAACGTACATGGAACTTCTACTCCGCTTGGAGACATTGCAGAAACAAAAGCTATTAAAGAGGTTTTTGGTAAATCTGCATATGATTTAAATATAAGTAGTACAAAATCTATGACTGGTCACTTACTAGGTGCCGCGGGAGCAATCGAGGCTATTGCCTGTGTAAAAGCTATAGAAAATAATGTAGTTCCACCTACCATAAACTTTGAAACTGAAGACGAGAATATAGATTATAAACTTAACCTAACTCTCAACAAAGCTGAAAAAAGAACTGTAAATGCAGCTTTAAGTAATACTTTCGGTTTTGGTGGACACAATACAACAGTAATCGTAAAAAAATTCGATGCTTAATTTTCTTTTTAAAAAAAAGAAAACACCCTTATTATCAGATTCATTTATTCTTTTTCTAAAAAATAAACTTGGGGTTTGCCCTGTAGACCAAAAAATTTACTTAGAAGCCCTAACTCACAGCTCGTATAAAAACATCCAAAACAAAAACTTAGATAATGAAAGACTGGAGTTTTTAGGTGATGCATTTATTTCACTAAGTGTTGCCAATTATTTATATAAACTGTATCCTGAAAAGCAAGAAGGATACCTCACACAGTTGAGATCTAAAATTGTTAGCAGAGAAAATTTAAACAAAATGGGGTCTAAAATTGGATTGGAAGAATTTATATTTTATCAAAAAGGATCCAATAATTTTAAATCTTTAATTGGAAATGCCTTTGAAGCGATTTATGGTGCTATCTTTTTTGACTTAGGATATGTAACTGCACAAAAAAGTATAGAAGAATACATTCTAAAACCTTATTTAAATATCGACCAACTCATAGTTGAAAACAGAGATTATAAAAGTGAATTATTAATCCTTCACCAAAAAAATGATTCTGAAATAAAATTTAAAACGGTAAAAGACATCGAAACATCTAAAGAAATTCAATTTGTTTCTAACGTTTTAAATGAAAATAAAATCATCGGTAAAGGTAAAGGAAGTTCCAAAAAAATAGCGGAACAAAATGCAAGTAAAGATGCTCTTAAGATTTCCGAGATTTAATCATTTTTAAATATCCTACCTCTTTTAAGGAAAGAAATCGCCATTTATTTCTAACTAAATCATCTTTTTGAATACCAGCAAATTCAATTCTATCCAAATGTAATAGCTCTTTATTGAAGTATTCAATGGTTCTTCTAATAACTCTATTTTTACCTGAGTGTAACGTTACAATTAGTTGTGTTCTGTCTGTTTGTTGACGGCCGTATTTCACATCATCGTATACTACTTTACCATCCTCTAAAACAACTCCATTCATCATCTCTTTTAGGCAATCTGGATGAATACTACTCGCTAGCTGAATGACATATTTCTTTTTTATTCCAAAGCTTGGATGTGTTAACCTTTTAGTTAATTCGCCATCGTTAGTCATTAATAATAATCCGGTGGTGTCTCTATCTAATCTTCCTACAGGGTAAAGTCTTTCACTACATGCCCCCTCAATAATATCCATTACTGTTTTTCTGTCGTGAGTATCTTTAACTGTAGTTATGCAATTCTTTGGTTTGTTAATCAGTATATATTGGTGCTTTTCAGCTTTTAGTATTTTACCATTGTAAGTAACTACATCGTTAACATCCACTTTTATTCCTAATGCTGTCTCCACTTTATTATTAACTTTTATTTTACCATCCGAGATGAGTAAATCTGCTTCTCTTCTTGAGCAAACACCTGAATTTGAAATATATTTGTTAAGTCTAATCAAAAGTTGGATAAAATATTTCTTTGTAATGTGTGAATTTATATGATTTTACAATTCTTTCAATAAATATCATATCAAATCTTATCTCTAAATCAATTTTATTTATTTTTATGTAGCTGTCCGCTGCTGAAATAATTCTTTTTTCCTGACAACTACTTATGGTATTTTCAATAGAATTGTAAGGGTTCGTTCTCGTTTTAACTTCAAAAAATATAAGAAAGTTTTTTTTGGTGGCAATAAGATCAATTTCGTACTTTTTATAACGCCAATTCTTCTCTAGAATTTTATACTTTTTTTTAATTAAAAATTCTGACGCCAATAATTCGCCTACAACCCCCAGTTCCAAATTCTTAATCTTCAATTATATAAATATAATATATATTCTTGGTAATTTTTTTATTTTAAATTTGAGAACTAAATAAAAAATAATGAGAAAATTAACACTTCTAACAGCAATATTTTGCAACAGTTTTTTAACCGCTCAAATTAAAATACCTCAAGCTAGTCCTACAGCAACTATTACCCAAAAGGTAGGGATTTCTAACATTTCTGTTGAATACTCTAGACCAGGAGTAAAAGAAAGAGAGATTTTTGGAGGATTAGTGCCTTATGATAAAATTTGGAGAACAGGAGCTAACAAAGCAACTAAAATTACCTTTGAGGAAGATGTAATTTTTGGCGGCCAAAGAGTTAAAAAAGGAAGTTATTCTTTGTTTACTGTTCCAAATGGTAAGGCTTGGAAGGTTTTATTAAATTCTGAAACAGAACTTTGGGGCACTGGTGATTACGATGAAGCCAAAGAAGTTTATAATCAAACTATTGAATTAAGAGAATCTTCAGGTTTTGTAGAATCATTTACAATTGATTTTGGGACATTTAAAGATTTCAGTGCTGTTATGTCTCTAAAATGGGCAAACACTTTAGTTGAAATAAAAATAAAAACAATGTCCTCTAAAAAAATTGCGAATCAATATTTAGAACTTTTAACCAAGGGTCCATCTGCAAATGATTTTTATAATGGGGCCAAGTTTTACGCTGATAATTCTAACGAACCAGAATTAGCACTGGATTGGATCAATATTGCCATTGAAAAAAAACCTGAAGCGTTTTGGATGCTTTACCATAAAGCTAGAATTTTGAAGATAATGGGCAAGAAAAAAGAAGCAATTAATACTGCTAACTCAGTCATTGATGTAGCTTCTGGAAAAAAAGAAGACTATGGTTATATTAGAAAAAGTAAAGATTTAATAACAAGTATCAAATCAAAGAAATAGTTATCTATAAATATTCTGATGGTTCTACAGAGAGGAATTTATAAATAGATAATTTTACATTCTTAACCCTCCCCCACTTATCTAAATTTTTTCGTTTAATATAACATAGAATCGAATTAATTGATATTCTATTTAGAATTAATAACTAAAAAAATGATGAAAAAGTTGCTTGTAATCTGTTTGTTTTCTTCTTTAATTAATCCATTCAAAGCTACGATTCATGAAATTTTAGTTTGGGACGGTTATATGCAGTTTTTACCTCAGGGTAATTTAGATTCTGTCAATGTTGGTGATACCGTTCAATGGCTTCCTTTAGATTTCCCCTCAATGGTGCATACTATCACTTCGTCAAACATACCATTAGGTGCTGCACCTTTTGATCAAATATGGCAGGCTCCTGCAGATACTTTTTTTCAATACATTCCTACTCATGTAGGATTGTATGAGTACGTTTGTACACCTCATATTCCAATGAATATGGTGGGCAGTTTTAATGTAGTGGGAAATCCAAGTTCAATTAGTAAAATAGTTTCGGATTTAAATCCATTTGTTTACCCAAATCCTACAAAAGGAGCTATCAATTTTAAATCAAATTACTTAGGATTTCAATTTCAAATCTTTGATTCAAACGGTTCTTTAGTAATGCACGGTAAATCATTACCCAATCTTGATGTTTCAATTTTACCTAAAGGAATTTATCATTTAGTAGTTTTGGGAGATAAGCCTAGGCCCATACAATTGGTTATAATGTAACTAATTACCCAGCATTAAAGTCTTTTAGTATCTTTAAATTAATATTTTCAATATGACTGACTTTGATGGTGAGATAAAGGTTTTTGATGACATATCAACTCATGCTTCAACATCAAATAATCAAAACACCCCATAAAATGAAAAAAACTATTTTATTCGGCTTGAGTTTTTTACTCTATTCTTATTATGAAGGTCAAATATTCACTGAGCAAATTGGTACGCCTTTCGATGGAGTTGCTAATTCCTCAATTGCTTTTGCTGATATAGATGGAGATACGGATTTAGATGTCTTAATAACTGGAGATACAACCAATCAAAGTCAAACTATTTCGAAGTTATATACCAATAATGGAAGTGGTGTATTTACAGAAGTATTTGGAACACCTTTCGAGGGGGTTTCTTG
The DNA here is from genome assembly GCA_029251405.1 of Flavobacteriales bacterium. Classification (GTDB taxonomy): domain Bacteria; phylum Bacteroidota; class Bacteroidia; order Flavobacteriales_D; family Parvicellaceae; genus MED-G20. The sequence continues at coordinate 22,885 of JAQXDK010000006.1, read as the reverse complement.
GTCTTCTGTAGCTTTTGCTGATGTTGATGGAGACGGAGATATGGATGTCTTGATAACAGGAGCACCCTCCAGTCAAAGTCCTCCTATATCTAAATTATACACTAATGATGGAACAGGTATTTTTACAGAATTAACGGGAACACCATTTCAAGGTGTTTCTTTTTCTTCAATTAAATTTGCTGATATCGACGGTGATACTGATCTGGATGTGTTAATTTCAGGAAATTCTTCTTCTTCTTGGCCCAGCCAAAATATAACGAAATTGTATACTAATGATGGTAACGGTAACTATTCAGAAGTAACAAGTACGCCTTTTCAGGGAGTTTCTTTTTCTTCAATTGCCTTTGCAGATATAGACGGGGACTCAGACATGGATCTATTAATTTCAGGTAATACATTATCCATTTCTCCCGCAAGTCCTGCATACGTTCCAAGACTATATTCCAATGATGGAAATGGTTTATTTACAGAATTAACTACTACGCCTTTTCAAGGTGTCCGTGGACCTTCAGTTGCATTTGCAGATGTGGATGGGGATGCTGATATGGATCTGTTAATTGCAGGAAGTGATTCGTCTTACAGACCCATATCTAAGTTATATAACAATGACGGAAATGGATTATTCACAGAACAAACTAGTTCCCCCTTTCGAGGGGCCTCATCTCCTTCTGTTGCATTCGCTGATATAGATAATGATGCCGACATGGATGTCTTAATAATTGGAGATACTTTTAATCTATCACTTTCTAGGTTATACACTAATGATGGAACAGGTGTTTTCACAGAAGATACAACGGCACCTTTTGAAAATGTTTCCAATTCCTCAATTGCATTTGCAGATGTTGATGGAGATGCGGATATAGATGTTTTAATTGCTGGTAATTCCTCTAACTTACCTATATCTAGACTATATATTAATGGAGGGGTTAATACCAATATTAAAAAAATAGAAAATAAAAATAAAATAAAAATTTTCCCTAATCCAGTTCGTAATGAATTGACGATTTCAAATATTAAATTTGTTGAAACCATTACCATATACAACTCCGTAGGACAAATTGTAAAGAATGTTTTAGTGAACAGTGAACAAGTAAATGTTGATGTTTCTAAATTACCAAGAGGAGTCTATTTAGTTGATTTTAAAGGAGTCCATAATAACAGAATGCAATTTATAAAGTAAGAAAGACATTTAACTTTTAGACACTTACGATAATTTTATTTTTTAACTAGTCTGTGGCTGAATCCTATTACCACCATATCAAATAAAGCCCCTACTTCTTTTGAAAATATTTTTCCATTTGAAATATGATTATACCCAACAGATAAATAAGTTTTAGCGCTTAAATAGTGAGACAATTGCCAAAAATGATGGAAATTTAAACCGCTTTGCAAACCGTCGTTTTTTTGAGAGTTTGATTCAACCCAAACTACTGCGATCTGAGATCTTATAAAAAATTTATTTGTTATTTTAAATGATAATTCTTGTCCCATTCCTACAGCATTACCCCCTTTTTCGGTAACATGAAGAACAGCTACAGGACAAACAGAAAATAAGCGTTCAAAATAAGTAGAATCCCCTTCAGACTTTTGAAAATTATTAGGGGTATCTAATGCTCTTTTAAAAGGAAAATATACTTGAGCAAAAATTGAAAAGTTTTTAAAACTATTTTCTCTTTCATTAGCACCTGAAAGCCTGGATTTATAAACTCCTGTGTTTAAACTGTACTTAAAAGTAGTTTTTTCTACTTCAAAATACGCTTTTTCTAACTGACTGGTAAGAGAACCACTATACAAACATAGTGTTCCAAAAAAAATAATGTAAAACTTCATAAAATTAATTTAACATATTCTTCATTAACTTGAAGTTTCATTTCTATACCAAAAGGCAATGTGAGGTTTTCGTTCACATGACCCGAGGGGAAATCAAATACTACTGGGAATTTATATTCCTTTACCTTCTCTAAAACAATAGCTTCCAATGACATCCCAAAGGTGGTTGTGTTGTCTTTAATATTTGTAAATTTCCCAACAATTAATCCTCTAATTTGATGAAAAACTCCAGCATATTTTAGTTGCCATAACATTCTATCAATCTTGTAGTAATATTCATCAATATCTTCAATAAATAAAATTTTATTTTCAAAATCGGGTTGATAGTTAGTTCCAAGACAAGCACATAATACAGAAAGATTTCCTCCAGTTAGTCTACCGTTAATATTCCCCAAAACATTAAACTTATTAGACTTAATTTGATACTTAGATTGATTTTTAAAAAGAAAATCTTTTAGGGATAATAAGGTTGCCTTAGTATTGTTAGAAATATTAATAGGCATAGTTGCATGTATGGAAGCGGCATTTAATATAATATTAGCAAAACAGTGCAGGTTGGTAATATCTGAATAACCAATTATCCATTTTGGATCTTTCAAAAAAACTGAAGGGTTTAACCCTTCTAAGATTTGAGTAGAGCCATAACCTCCTCTAAAACACCAAATTACTTTGGCTGTAGGGTGGTCTAAAGCCCATTGAAAATCTTGTTTTCTTAAGTCTTTAGTTCCTGCAAAAATACCATTTTCTTTCTTGATGTTTTTTGATAGTAATGTTCTTAATCCCCAGCTTTTTAGTAATTCTTCAGCTGTATTTAAAGCTATTTGATCTACTTTTCTAGCTGGAGCTAATATAATTACCTCATCTTTTATTTTTAATTTTGGAGGGATTTGCATTTCATTTAGTTTCTTAATGCTAAAAATAGCATATTAACTTATATTTGGCCACTAAAAATTCAATCCTTTGAAGGAACCTAAAAGACATACTATTACTGCGGCACTTCCCTACGCCAATGGTCCACTTCATTTAGGTCATTTGGCAGGTGTTTATATAGCCGCCGATATTTATGCAAGATTTTTAAGATCTAACCAAGAAGACGTAGCCTTTATTTGTGGGTCTGATGAACACGGTGCAGCAATTACTTTAAGGGCTAAAAAGGAAGGTAAATCTCCCAAAGAAATAGTAGACCTTTATCACACCAATAATAAAGAAGTATTTAAAAAACTAGGAATTAGTTTTGATATATATGACAGAACTTCTTCAAAGTACCACCATAAAACAGCTCAGGAATTATTTCTAGAATTAGAGAAAAAAAATGCTTTTGTAAAAAAAGAATCTGAGCAATATTTTGATAAAGATTTTAATCAGTTTTTAGCCGATAGATATATAACTGGAGAATGTCCAAAATGCAATGCAGCAAATGCTTACGGAGATCAATGCGAAAAGTGTGGAAGTGCTCTTAGTCCAACAGAGCTTATTAATCCAAAATCTACATTAAGTGGTAAAATTCCAGAACTTAGAAAAACTACTCATTGGTATTTACCACTAAATAAGCATGAAGGATGGTTAAAAAACTGGATTAACACAGGGGTGTTTAGAGGAAAACAATTACATGATGTTTCAAAATGGAAAAATCAAGTAGTGGGGCAGTGTTTGAGCTGGATTAATGCTGGATTACAACCCAGAGCAATTACAAGAGATTTAGATTGGGGAGTAAAAGTTCCTCTAAAAGATGGTGAGGGAAAAGTATTGTACGTATGGTTTGATGCTCCAATTGGATATATATCTGCAACAAAAAAATGGGCTGAAGAAAAAAATAAAAATTGGGAGGATTATTGGAAAAGTGAAGATACTAACCTTGTCCATTTTTTAGCAAAAGATAATATTGTTTTTCATACTATAATTTTTCCGGCTATTCTTTCAGAATTAGACGGGTACATACTACCGAAAAATGTTCCTGCTAATGAATTTTTAAATTTAGAGGGACAAAAATTAAGTACCTCAAAAAATTGGGCGGTATGGGCAGAGGATTTTCTAAATGATTTCCCAAATCAGGAAGATGTTTTGAGATATGTTCTTTGTTCGATAGCACCAGAAAACAAAGACAGTGATTTTTCATGGAAAGATTTTCAAGCGAGAAACAACAACGAACTTTGTTCAATATTTGGAAATTTTATCAATCGCGCTTTAGTACTTACTCAAAAATATTATGCTGGAGTAGTACCAACTCTTGGAGAGCTGATAGAAATAGATCAAGAAGTATTATTAAATCTTGAAGAAATCCATTTACAAATAGAAAAGGACATAAGAGCATTTAAATTTAGAGACGGTTTGTCAAACGCTATGAAATTAGCAAGAGTTGGAAATAAATATTTAGCTGAAACTGAACCTTGGAAATTAGTAAAAACCAATCCAGAGAGAGTTAAGACTATTATGAATATATCGTTGCAGATTTCTGCAAACCTTGTAATTGTTTTTGAACCTTTTATGCCAAAAAAATCTCTTGAATTAGCTAATTTATTAAATATTGAGATCCCTAAATGGTCTTATTGTGGTAATCAAAACCTTATTTTAGAGGGACATCAAATTAATAAACCCAATATATTATTTGAGAAAATTGAAGATGAAATAATTGAATACCAAATCAATAAACTAAAATCCTCTAATAAAAACCAAACCAAATTTTCACCTATGAAAGACGAAATAACCTTTGATGAGTTCTCTAAAATGGATATTAGAGTCGGTATTATTAAAGCCGCAGAAAAAGTTGAAAAAGCAGATAAATTACTTAAATTAACTGTTGATACAGGAATTGATGTAAGAACAGTTGTTTCTGGCATAGCAGAACACTTTTCGGCTGATGATGTTGTAGGAAAAAAAGTAAGTGTTCTATTAAATTTAGCACCTAGAAAAATTAGAGGTGTTGAATCTCAAGGAATGATATTAATGGCAGAAACCGAAGATGGGGAGTTATCATTTGTTGCACCAACTAAAGAAATTAATCCTGGAAATACAATAAGATAAAACCCTTACAAGGTTGTTTCAAAAGAAAATTTTAAAATACTTAAGAACATGAAAAAAATAATACTATCACTAATTATCTTGCTAAGCATTTCAGTAAAAGGACAACAAATTCCAAATGGGAATTTTGAGAACTGGATTCAAGAAACTTACGGAGAAGAACCTGCTAATTGGGGTGAATTAAGTTTACAACTCTACAATTCGCTCTTTTTAGGAATTTTAGATAGTACCATTGTTAAGTCATCTGATGCTTACTCTGGAGCATATGCGATGGAACTAAGATCAAAAATACCTGCTTCTACATTAATATCTGATACTATAATTCCTGTAGCAATGCTCAATTTAAAAAATGAAAATTTAGACTCTGCAAATATGAATATTGATAGTAATTTACTTTCTTTATCTGGGTACGTTAAGCAAGATATTGTTAATTCTTCTACAAATTCTACATCAATCTCTGTTTTAGTTTATTCTGAATCTGGAGACATGACTGGATTAGGGGCCATTGAGTTTGATAATAATATTCCTAATTACACTTTGTTTAACATCCCTATTTTATATTTTGATTCCGTTGGTGGAGACTATTTAGAAATTTATATTACTGCTGGAAACAGCGATTTTCCTGTAGCTGGAAATAGTCTGAAGTTAGACGGACTAGTCCTTAACTATGATAATTCAACAAATATTATGAAAGAGTCTTCATTAAAATTTAAAGTTTTTCCTAACCCAACGTCCCATAGATTACAAATAGAGTCGAATAGTATTGCTGATGTATATGAACTCAGACTTTTTAATATTTCTGGAGATTTATTACAAACTACGCAGTCTAAAACAATAAACCTTGAAAATTATAAAACAGGAGTATATTTACTTAAAGTAACTTGTGGAAATAGCACAAAAGAATTTAAAATATTTAAAAAATAGTTTCTCTATTTTCAAGATATATTGTTCTCAGTATCTCCATTTAAATTATATAAAATCTTAAACATTTTAGTTGAAAAATAAACAATTCAATATGTTTATTTCAAATTAAGAATTTGGCACTTAGAACCTATGAAAAAAATGCTACTAAAATTGAAGTAGCAAATGATCTTGACGAAATTGTGATTGACAAGCGTGAAAACTGGAGAGCTAATGCAGCAAAAGCAAGTCAAAGGCAACGCAGATATAAAAAGCGACTTACTAAACAACTTCTAAGAATAAACAAAATTATTCATGATTGAGAACTTTTTTACCTGCCCCTACTGTTGGGAGCAAATTTCTATGCTTATAGACACTTCAGTTACAGGACAAAACTATATAGAGGATTGTGAAACTTGCTGTAATCCTATTCAAATCAATTATACCACTACAGAGAACGAAATTGCATTTTTTGAGGCAAATTCAATAGAACAATAAAAATTTAAGAAGTCTTTTTTTTGAGTTTTGTTTCATCCTTGCTAACAAAGGCTACTCATTAGTTCATGCAAATTACTAAAATACAGCAACTTAGATAGACAAAACCAACAAGGGCTAGTTATTATCAATACGTTGCGCTCAATGAAATTAGTTGCAAACAAAAAGAATGATTTTTTTCCACATATATGTGAAAAGAAAGAAGCTCCTAATGATCATGAATTGACTTCCAAAAATAACAATCCTGTTATTTCAAATGTACATATTTGGTTGTATCTGTAATTTAAAATCATCAAACTATTCTAATCCCCATTACGCAGACATCATCGATTTGCTCTCTTGAACCTTTCCATAGATAAAATTCTTTTTGAAGTATTGAATATTGTTCATGTGAGGTATTGTTACTGATTTTTTTTAACAAATTTTTAAATTTAAGAGACATGAACTTTTTATCTTTAAATCCGCCAAACTGGTCTTGGTAACCATCTGAATACAAATAAATCATATCTCCTTTCTCCACTTTAATAATTTTTTTTGTGAAGGGTTTACTTTCTGCGTAATGCAATGAAACAGGCTGATTGTCCCCTTTTATTGTTGTTAATTCTCCATTAGAGACATGAATTAAAGAGTTATAGGCCCCAGAAAATTCAATTTTCTTGTCAACCATATTAATTTTACATAACGACATATCCATTCCGTCTTTAGATTCGACGTTTTCTTCTCCCTGATGTAAGGATTTTATAATCTGCTCTCTTAAGAGATCTAGAATCTCAGCTGTGTTCTCTATTTTCTTTTCAACAATAATTTCATTTAAAAGAGAATTCCCAATCATACTCATAAATGCTCCAGGGACACCATGGCCAGTACAATCCGCGACTGCAATATAAATATCACTTTTAGAAGACTTATATACCCAATAAAAGTCACCTGAGACCACATCCTTAGGTTGAAAAAAAATAAAACTTTTTGGTAATACATCTTCAATGTAAACGGTTGAAGTCATAATAGCATCTTGAATTTTCTTGGCATATGAAATACTATCTTTTATTTCTTTCTGTTTACTTTCAATTAGTACTTTTTGTTTTCTGGTTTGGGTAAACTGTCTATACAAAAAAACTAGTGATATAAGCACCAGTAAAATTATTATTATAAGACCATTTCTTCTTTGCTTTTCAGATGCAACTTCAGCTTGATTAAGATTAATTTCATTTAGATATTTAATACTGTCTATTTCTTTTAATAAATTAAACTCTTTATCCAGCTTAAGCTTTATGAGTTCATTATTTGACTTTAGAGATTCTGTAGAATCTCTAACTTTCAAATATTTATCAATTGTGAGTAGTGCTAATTTATCTTTCTTAAGAGCAATGTAATTTTTATATATCATATATAAAGTACCCTGTTTAGTATGACCTGAAAGTGCTTTTTGATATTTTTCTGCGTTTAAATAATTTAGTAATGCTTTTTGATAATTATCTTTTAAAAAAAAGAGGTAGCCAACAGATGAATAAGCAGAACTAAGTCCGTCTAAATCGTTTAAAGACATCGCAAGTTTTATGCAATTATTATACTTATCAATTGCTAATTCCATTTTACTTTGATTTCTGTAAATATGACCTTGAAAAAGAAAGGCCCAAAACTTGTGTTTTACATATTTTTCTTTTTTTAATTCATTACATAAATCAATACTTTTTTTAAAATAAGTTAGTGCAGAATCATAATTATTATTTTCAAAAAATGTTTGCCCTATATTCAGAAGTGATACCTCTAATAGGCCTCTATCTCCAATTTTTATAGCTGTTTTTTTATTCTCCAAAAACATTTTTAAGGCCTCATTACCCATTCCATTAGTTCGATATAAGAGGGCAATATTATTATTTGACGTTGCCTCACCATCAATATCGTTATAACTATTGTAAATTTCTGAGGCTTTTTTATAATAGATTAATGCTTTTTTCTCGTTCCCTATTACTCTTGATAAAGTCCCTCTTAAACTCCACGAACGGGCTGTATATTTTTGATTATTTTTAAGACTGGCCTCATTAAACATAAGATCAATAAAATAAAAACAAGAATCTGCATTAATATTTCTATAACTCCAAATGAAATCGTTAATCGCTGTAAACCTTGCAGTATCTGGGTTAGATTTATTGTGCCAAAAATCAATTAAAGAATCCATTTTTTTTTGAATCTCCTGTGCATTTAACTTAACAGTTGAAAATCCAACCAAAAGTGAAAACAATAGAATCAGCTTTTTCATATTTATGAATATAAAGAATAATTATCTAACCCTATATATCTAAGTAATATAGTTGAAGTTTTACAAAAATAATTATCTAACTTTTTTTATTAAATCAGCTTTTTTTTAACAATATTTCAAGTTTTTTGATCTTTTTTAAATAAATATCGATTTTATTGAATTTTATATATTTTTTGAAAATTAAAATTATTTAAACATTTTCCTTAAAAAATCATAAAATTGAGGTTATAGATTTAATATGTTTTAGATTTATAAAAAATGTCAAAATCTAAAAACAAATCAGGGTTCATATTTAAAAATTATGAATCGAAAATCCAAAGTCCATTTGATAAGCTATTAGATATCTTCAAAGAACTTATCACTCACACATCTGGAGATTTTGACGAAGCTATAGATTGGCTGAAACAACTGGATAGAGAATATAAGTTAACAAATGAAGATTATACAATTGATGACTTTGTTGAAGAACTTAAAGAAAAAGGATATATCCGGGAAGAAATAGATGCAGAAGGGAATGGTGGTATTTCCTTGACAGCTAAAACTGAGCAAGCGATAAGAAAACAAGCCTTAACCCAAATATTTGGTAAAATAAAAAGAAATGGTTTAGGAAATCATAAAAGCAATAAACAAGGAATTGGTGACGAGCAAACAGGTGATTTTAAGGCTTTTCAGTTTGGAGATCCCATTGAAAAAATATCCATTACTGAATCTCTAAAAAATGCTCATGTGAATCACGGTATTGGTGACTTCACTTTAAGCGAAAACGATTTAGTTGTTGAAGAGTCTTATCATAAAAGTCAAATGAGTACAGTGCTTATGATTGATATTAGCCATAGCATGATACTTTATGGAGAAGATAGGATAACACCTGCAAAAAAAGTAGCTATGGCTCTTTCAGAGTTTATAAAAACCAGATATCCTAAGGACAGTGTCGAAATATTAGTATTTGGAAATGATGCTTGGCCCATAGGAGTTAAAGATCTTCCCTATCTTAAAGTTGGTCCCTACCACACCAATACTGTTGCAGGTCTTAGTCTTGCGATGGATATGCTTCGAAGAAAAAGAAATACCAATAAACAAATCTTTATGATTACTGACGGCAAACCAAGTTGTGTAATAGAAAAAGATGGAAGATATTATAAAAACAGTAATGGTTTAGACCCTTACATAACCAATCAATGTTATGCGATGGCTCAACAAGCAAGAAGGTTGCATATCCCTATTACAACATTCATGATAGCTCAAGATCCATATTTAATGCAATTTGTAAAACAATTTACAGATGCTAATAAGGGAAAAGCTTTTTACACCGGGCTTCAAAATCTAGGAGAAATGATTTTTGAAGATTACGAAACCAATAGAAAAAAAAGAATAAAATGAATTATCTTAAAACTAAAACACTTGGAGAACTTAGAAAAACTTCATACGTACAAAAAAGTATTAAAGATGAACTTAGAGACAACTTAATTCATAATATCAAAAATAAAATAAATGTTTTTGACAACATTCACGGTTATGAAGAATCTGTAATTCCAGAACTGGAACAAGCCATTCTATCAAGACATAATATTAATTTACTAGGATTGAGAGGTCAAGCAAAAACAAAAATTGCTAGGTTACTCATAAAACTGTTAGATGAATATATTCCATATGTAGAAGGATCTGAGATTTATGACGACCCTTTAGCTCCCATTTCAGAGTTTGCAAAAGAGAAAATAAAAGAACTAGGAGACAAAACTTCTATAAGTTGGCTTCATCGATCTGATAGATTTGCAGAAAAATTAGCGACACCTGATGTAACAGTTGCAGATTTAATCGGAGACATAGATCCTATTAAAGCGGCCAATTTAAAACTAAGTTATGCGGATGATAGAGTTATACATTACGGAATGATTCCAAGAGCAAATCGTTGTATTTTTGTGATTAATGAACTTCCTGATTTACAAGCAAGGATCCAAGTTTCGTTGTTTAATATTCTACAGGAAGGGGACATTCAAATCCGTGGTTTCAAGTTAAGACTAGCTTTAGATATCCAGTTTATTTTTACTGCCAACCCCGAAGATTATACCAATAGAGGAAGTATTGTAACACCACTTAAAGATCGAATTGGTTCTCAAATCCTAACGCATTATCCAAAAGATATAGAAATAGCAAAAAAAATAACCTCACAAGAAATTAAATCTACTGAATCTCAAAAAACAAATATTCATATCCCAGAACTTGCAAGAGATTTATTAGAACAAATTAGTTTTGAAGCTAGAGTAAGTGAATATGTTGATGAAAAAAGTGGAGTTAGTGCAAGACTTAGTATATCCGCTTTAGAAAATCTATTAAGTAAAGCTGAATTAAGATTGCTTAAAAATAACGAGGAAAAAACCTGTTTAAGATTAGCAGATTTCACCAGTATTATACCTGCAATAACTGGTAAAGTTGAATTAGTTTATGAAGGAGAACAAGAAGGTGCAGAATTTGTAGCAAATCAACTAATTGAAAATGCCGTAAAAACATTGTTTGTAAAATTATTTCCTAAAATAGAAAAATTAGAAAAAGAGAACGGTGAGAGCCCTTATGACGAACTTATTTCTTGGTTTTTTAACGAAACAGGTTTCGAAATCTTAAATGATATAACTGATGAAGAATATCAAGAAAAATTGATGTCTATTTTGCCTCTAAATAATCTAGTTAAAAAATATCAACCTAATACCTTGAAAAAAGATCTCCCGTTCTTAAAAGAATTTACTCTCTGGGGGTTGGTTCAGTTTAAAAAATTGACTAAAGTAGCGTACAGTAATGGAATCCAAATTCAAGATCCTTACGGAAACTATATTAAAAACATATAGTTATTGAACTTTAATTTAGATGCAATTTGAACACTAAAATTTTAAAAGATAAAATAACTTCCAATTTTCCTTTTTCTTTTACCAAAGAACAGCAGGAGATTACTTTGGAATTATCCGATTACATTCTTTCAATTAGTACGGGAAGTATTTTCCTACTAAAAGGTTATGCAGGAACTGGTAAAACCAGCTTAATTTCTGCTTTGGTTAACAGTCTATCATCTGTAAATAAAAAATCATCACTACTCGCCCCAACTGGTAGAGCAGCTAAAGTATTGTCCAAGTATTCTAAAAAAAGTGCCTCTACCATCCACAGAAAAATATATTGGATAAATTCAAATAAACATGGTAATACCTACATAAAGCTAAAAGAGAATACACATTCAAATACAATTTTCATTGTAGATGAGGCTTCCATGATTCCAGAAGCCTCTGATAAAGGTTTTGGCAACAGGTCGCTATTAGATGACTTAATTCAGTATGTCTATGATGGTATCGGCTGCAAATTAATTTTAATTGGAGATACTGCTCAATTGCCACCGGTGCATTTAGAAATTAGTCCTGCTTTAAGTGAAGATTCTTTAAGACAAAATTATTCAAAAGATATCATTTCACATAGCCTCAAAGAAGTAGTTAGGCAAGCTAAGTCTTCAACTATTCTCCATAATGCTACCAACCTAAGGATGCAAATTTCTAACCATGATTTCAATCTACCTAAATTTCTAGAAAGTGAGGATGTTACAAGAATACAGTCTGGTGATGAACTGCAAGAATGTTTAGAAGATAATTACAATAAAACTGGCATTACCAATACCATTGTACTTTGTCGTTCTAACAAAAGAGCAAATATTTACAACCAACAAATACGTTCTAGAATCAGGTATTTTGAAGAAGAGATTTCTACTGGAGATTTGCTAATGGTTGTTAAGAATAATTACTTCTGGCTAGGAGATAATACCAAATCAGAACTAATAGCTAATGGAGATATTATTGAAGTATTAAGCGTTAATGAAATCATAAGTAAGTATGATTTAAAATTTGCCAATGTCACCATAAAAATGATTGACTTTTTGGAAGAAAAGGAATTAGATGTCATTGTAATGCTCGATACCATTAAATTAGAAACCCCCTCATTACCTTATGAAGAATATCAAAAGCTATATCAAAAAATCAGCTTAGAGTATAAAGGGGAGAACGCAAAAAAGAAAATTAAAGAAAATAAATTTTTAAATGCCTTGCAGGTCAAATTTTCTTATTCTATTACATGTCATAAATCTCAAGGAGGTCAATGGGAAAATGTACTTGTAGATTTAGGTTATTTTAAAAACGACATGTTAGATTTAAGTTATTTAAGGTGGTTATATACAGCCATTACAAGAGCATCAAAAAAATTATATCTTATTAATTTCAGTAATGCATTCTTTAATTGAATACATCTTTTGAAATATTCCATTCAGTAAACGAATTAGATCAAAAATTATGGAATTCTAATTTAGACTTGAACCATATTTTCCTTGAATCAGAATTTTTAAAAAATTTTGAGAAAAATTTAAATGAAAAAGAGATTCAACCTTTTTACATAAATTTTGAAAACGGTGTTGTTTATGGACATTTAATTACCATTGAAGGAGAAAAAGTAGCTAACTATATCAATAACAAAAAGTACAGTTTAACAAAACTATTTATAAGAAAATTAAACTTGAAATTTTTTTGTTTTGGGAATACTCACTTATCAAATATCTCTTCCAATTCATTTCCAAATTCTAAACTTAAAGAAGAAGATTTAAAAAATTTAATCGATTTTATTAGTACTAATTATAAAATCAATTTCTTTTTGCTTCCAAGTGATTTTTTAAATTCAATTACTAAACAACAAAACTTACTACTATCTTCTGAATTTAATATTGATCCTGATATGGTCTTGTATTTAGATTCTAAATGGAAATCCTTTGGTGATTATACCGATGCCGTTATTTCTAAGTACAAAAAAAGAATTCGAAAAGTATTTAAACAAAGTAATTCTTTACAAATAAAAAAAATCTCTTCCAATAAAATAGAATCACTAATTCCAGAATTACAAGAATTATATCTAAATGTTTATAGAAAGTCTTTGTTTTCAGGTCCACCTTTAGATTTACATACACTTATAGATTTTACTACCTATTCGAAAATAGAATTTTCTTTATATACATACTCTTTAAATGAAGAAATTATTGGGTTTTCTTCTGAGTTTCATTGTAATAATACATTATACTCTTACTTCATAGGTATAGATTATTCTTACAATAAGGAATATAGCATTTACAATAGAATATTATACGATTCCATTATTCATGGAATAGAAAAAAAAGTAAGCAAGATTGTTTATGGACGAACTGCTTCAGAATTTAAAAGTACAATTGGCGCAATACCTGTTAAATCTAAGAGTAGTATTTACTCAAACAATGCATTTTTAAGATTTTTAACTTATCCCTTTATTAAAAAAATATCTCCAAAAAAATGGATTCAAAGGTATCCTTTCAAGAAAAAGAAATAATGGAAAAATTTCAGCTAAAAACTTTCCAACCTCAATACGCTAAAGCATTTTATGAGCTAAATAAGAACTGGATAGAAGAATATTGGGAATTAGAGCAATCTGATTTAAATGACTTACTAAACCCTATAACATCAGTAATAGAAAAAGGTGGTGAAATTTTTTTTATCCTTCACAAAGAAGTAATAATCGGAACAGCTGCTATGATTCCTTTAGACAATAGAATTATGGAACTTGCAAAAATGACAATTCACGTTAATTATAGAGGGTTAGGGTTATCTAAAATCCTCTTGTCTCAATGTATTTCTTATGCAAAAAATGAAAAAATGAAAGAAATTTTTTTAATCTCCAATAGTAAATTGAAAGCTGCCAGAAGTTTGTACGATATTTTTAATTTCAAGGAAGTTCCACTTGACTCAAAAAAATATCTTCGTGGCGATTATAAAATGTTGTTAAAGGTCGAAGACTAATTCTGCTTAATTAGTTTGCTTATTTGCTTTTTTTAAGCTGTTGGATTTCTTTGGGTTAAAGAAATAACCAAAAATGCTGAGTGTCAAAAAAAACCAAAAAAGAAAAACTATGTTCATTTATTTCATAAAAATGCAATATTAACTAAAATATTGAATAAATAGGCTTTTTTATTATCCTTAAGTACTTGTTGATAAAATAAGAAGAATTGGTGATAAAATTGAGAGCAAAAATTGATTTAATTAGAGTACTTTTTCTGGTTTATTTTTCTCATTTTTATTTTTGGACCTTTTAAAAAGAATTCTAAAAAGTAGCTCATGAGATCCTCCAGAATAGTTACTCAAATTGGAAGTGGTAAAATCATAAGAATAACCAAAGGATATATAATCTTGATAGGTATACCCTAAGAGCATCGAAAGTGCATCTCCTGTTCTATAAGAAAACCCTGCCCAAGCAGTGCTTTTCCATGTAACTGTAGACCCAAATTCTAGTTGAAGTGGTACGTTAGCAACATATCTCATTAAGAGGTAAGGGTCTGCAACCAAATCATAAGGTAATATGAAGTCATATCCACCATGAATAAAATAATGGTCCTCTAACTTATTGCCTTTTGATATTGGATTTTTATCTTCAAAAAAGTTGATTCTATTTTGAAGTAAATTAGGCGCCGCTCCACCAAAATGCCATTTATCATTATAAAATAAAAACCCAAACTTAGCGTCTGGCATTACAGATCTCATAACATTACCTGAAGAAGCAGGATCATTTGGTTCAGTGAAAGTTAATTGATTACCATCTACTTTCCATTCTATTAGTCCTGCACTTAGAGATAAAGAAACTTCGATATCTTCAGTAACATTCATGTGATATGCATAAGACGCTTGGGCACCTGTTCTTCGGGTAGGCCCCACATTATCTGTGTATATAAATGCTCCTAAACCATTTTTCAAATCTTTTGTGGGTCCGTTAATGCTAAGAGTATATGTTCTTGGATAATCTCGAATTCCAACCCACTGATACCTATGATTAGAGGTAACATCGTATACATGATCCATTCCTGCAAAAGCTGGGTTTTGGGTGTATTTATTCATAAAGAATTGACTGTAAACTGGAATTTGTTGTGCATTGTAAGCAGTGATACATGCTATAATTCCAATTAAAATAATGATATGTTTAGATGCTACTTTCATTATCTAATTATTGTTATTGGTCCTGTTAAATTATTTTGCTTTCCATCATATCCAACGAATTCAATGATATAGTAATAAGTTCCTACTGGAGTCATTTTATCGTTTCCTCCACCATCCCAGTTTTCATTTGAATTATCAGTGAAGAATAATCTAGATCCCCATCTGTTATATACACTCACTTTTGGCTCGTCGAATTGGTCAAGGTTTTGGATTATCCAAGTATCATTAATTCCATCTCCGTTCGGTGAAAATCCAGACGGAACAATGATATCAGGTATTAATTTAATATCAACGTCATCTGAATTAATACATCCATTGCTATCTGTAACAATTACAACATAAATTTGACTAGTTAAAACATCAATAGATGGATTCGGTTCTATAGAATCTGACTCAAAAACAAAATTAACTGTATTATTCCATATGTAGCTAGATCCGACAGGCCCTGTTGGATTGCCTCCTAGTATGTAAGGGTCGTTATAACCAAGAGTTGTATCATTTCCTGCACTTGCAATCGGTAAAGCAGCAACATTTACTTGAATTGTGTCATTTACTGTACAAGACTGCTCAGTCACAGTATAGATAAAGCTATAAACTTGTGCAGAATCCTGAGTGAAGGAAGAAATATCTACTTGACTTGATGCTGTAGCAATAGAAGAATCTGTACCTGCAGTTGGATTGTAGAATGACCAATCCAAAGTAGGGGTTATTGTTCCAGTGCTGGATCCCGTTAGAACTAGACTATCGCTAAAGCAAACAAGAGTATCGCTACCTGCATTAACCACTATCTCAACAATTGGAGACAAGGTTGTAGTGTCTTTAGAATTACATCCATTATTATCAGTTACAGTAACAATATAAGTTCCTATAAATAAATTACTAATGTCTTGGTCAGTTGAAGTAAAAGTGTTTGCAACATTTGTCCAACTAGTAGTTATTGGAAGAGATCCACCGTTGATGGCTAGGTTAATACTTCCATCATTAGCAGAAGGGCAATATGGGTCTGTGGTACTAACCGTATCTACAGTTAAAGAATCTGGTTGTAAAATAACCACATTACTATCTAAAGAGCAATTGTTTTGATCTGTTACCGTAACATTGAATGTACCAGCGGTCAAATTACTTGCGGTATCGGTTTGTTGATTATTGGCATTGGCATCCCACTGATAAGTAAAAGATCCGTTTCCACCAGTAATACTATCTACCCATGAAGATCCATCTGCTAATCCATAACAACTTACTGAATCGTTAGAAGTGTAAATACTAATACTATTAGGTTCAAAAACCGTAATATCTACGCTATCTAAACAGTTATTTTGATCTGAAACTACCACTCTAAAAGTCCCAGCAGTCAAATTACTTGCAATTGCTGTTGTCTGACTAGCTGCAGTAGCATCCCATAAATAAGTAAATCCTCCATTTGCTCCAGAAACAGACACTGTAGCTAATCCATCTGCTAATCCATTACAGCTAACACTGTCCTGGTATGCGGTGTCAAACGTTAAAATTATAGGCTCCAATACAGTTACAGAAGTATCTTTGAAACAACCCTTTTGATCTGTGATTGTTACAATATAATTACCTGCTGCTAAATTTATAGCTGTATCGTTTAATTGACTACCCGCTGCAATATCCCAAGCATAAGAATAAATTCCATTTCCACCTTGACCTAGTACACTTGCAGAACCATTTGCTAATCCATTACAACTTACACTGTCTTGTACTGTAGTATCAGCTGAAATTGCACTAGGCTCAAAAACTGTTATAGAAGTATCTTCAAAACACCCCTTTTGGTCAGAAACTCTCACAGTGTAAATTCCAGCTGTTAAATTACTTGCAGTGTCTGTCGTTTGACCACCTGCTGCAATATCCCATGCATAAGAATAAATTCCATTTCCACCACTTACGCTATCTATTACCGCTCTACCATTAGCTAATCCATTACAGCTTACACTATCCTGATAAGCTGAGTCTACAGCTAAAATATCAGGTTCAGAAATTGTAATTGTGGTGTCCTTAAAACAGCCTTTAGAGTCCGTAATAGTAACTATATAAGTTCCAGGACTTAAATTTGTAGCAGTATCTGATGTTTGACCACCTGCAAATAAATCCCACTGATAAGTATATCCAGCGTTTCCGCCAGAAGGTATAGCACTAGCTGAACCATTTGCTAATCCGTTACAACTAATACTGTCAGACCATATAGAAGTTATCAACAATTCATTAGGTTCTTCCAAAAGAATCGAGGTATCGCTATCGCAACCTTTTATGTCAGTAACTGTAACGGTGTAAGTACCCGCTGTCAAGTTAGTTGCAGTATCTGTAACTTGACCACCTGCTGCTAAATCCCATTGGTAATTATATCCTAAATTTCCTCCTGTTGCAGCTACTGACAGTGAACCATCTGTTCCACCAGTACATGAAACACTATCAACAGAAGTAGTAAGAAGAATTACTCCTGGATCTACAACAATATAAGGAGAAATTGTCACACAACCATTTGTTGAATCAGTAACATAAACTGTATATGTTCCAGCTGGTAAGTTTAATAAAGTATCTGAATCTGGACCATTTGCATCACCGCTTCCAATTAAATTATCTAAATCCCAATCTACACCATATGCAACACCACTTAAATTACTAACTGCTAAATAAATTTCTCCGTCTGCATTGCCATTACATGTGATATTAATTATTGAGTCTGCTAATATTGGTCCATCAACGGTACTTATAGTGATCACTTTTGTCTCACTACATGAACTATCATCTTGAACAGTTACTTGATATGCTCCAGGACCTATATTCGTCAGAGTTGCATTTCCTACTAATGGATTACCCGAAGGTGACTCTTCCCAATTATAAGTATAATCTATTGCTGTTGAACCTCCTGTAACATTGACAACTATGCTACCATCAGTATTATTACATGTTGGTGCAATTAAAGTTTCGTTAATGATAATTGTGTCAGGCTCAGTAATTGTAATAGAATCGTTAATTATTTTACAAGAATTATCATCTATAACATTAAGAACGTAAACACCAGCCGCTAACCCAGAGATGTTTTGAGTGGTTGAAGTAAATCCATTGTCTCCTGTCCATGAATAATCGAATGGAGAAGTACCGTTATTAACATTAATGTTAATTGCACCAGATAAATCGCTATTACAAGTTAATGTTTTAATAGTTGTATCTATAGATAATGGAAAGTTTGGTTCAGAAATTCTAATACTATCAAGAGTTGTATTACAATTAATGTCGTCCGTTACTGTTACAGTGTATAAACCAGTATCTAAATTATAAACAATTGAAGTGTCTCCAGGGGCATTAAAACCTGCTGGTCCAATCCACGAATAACTAAAAGGACTGATTCCGGTTGCTGTAATATGTATTTCACCTGTAGAGTCCCCATAGCAAAGAATATTTACTACACTATCGCTAACTTGAGGGCCACCAATTTCCGGTACTATAATTTGGATAGAATCTGTACATAAATTGTCGTCAGTAACAAAAACAAAGTAAGCACTAGAAGCTACGTTATTAAGACTGTCATCATTATTGTTTAAATCTAAACCAGTATTGTCCTTCCATTGATAAAAATAGTCTGTTATTACTGAACCTCCAGATGCATCAACATAAGCACCTCCATCGCTGTTACCACAAGTTGAACTATCAACTCTTATCGTTAAAGAAATTTGATTTGGTTGTAATACCTCAATAGTAGTGTCTTTATTACATCCTTTCTGATCTGTTATAGTAACAGTATAAATTCCTCCTAATAAATTTGTAGCTGTATCTCCAACTTGACCACCTGCTGCTAAATCCCACTGGTAAGTATAAATACCGTTACCGCCTATACCCAAAACACTTGCAGATCCATCTGCTAATCCATTACAGCTTGTACTATCTTGTGCAGTAGTGTCAGCTGTTAATGTTAAAGGCTCCAGAACAACAATAGAAGTATCTAAATTACATCCATTCTGGTCTGAAACTGTTACCGTGTATGTTCCCGCTAATAAATTTGTTGCTGTATCACCAGTTTGGCTACCTGTAGACAGGTCCCACAAATATGTATAAATACCACCTGCTCCACTAATATTTCCGACACTTGCAGATCCATTTGCCAATCCATTACAACTTACACTGTCTTGATTCACCAAACCAATTATTAACGAATCTTTTTGAAAGACACTTACCGTTGTATCAATGTTACATCCATATTGGTCCGTAACAGTAACTGAAAATATTCCGGCTGATAAATTGGTTGCTGTGCTTGTTGTTTGGCCACCTGCTGCTAAATCCCATTGATAAGTGTAAGATCCATTACCGCCAATGACTGTAACGGTAGCTGATCCATCATTAAGACCGTTACACGTTACTGTGTCTTGATAAGTAGTATCAATAGTAAGAGTATTTGGCTCTAAAACTGTTACCGTTGTATCCTTGAAACATCCCTTCTGATCTGTAATCGTTACCGTATAAGTCCCAGCTAATAAATTCGTTGCCGTATCTCCAATCTGTCCGCCTGCTGCAACACCCCATTGGTAAGTATAAATTCCATTTCCTCCTAAACCTAATACACTAGCAGACCCATCTGCTAAACCGTTACAACTTACACTGTCCTGTGCTGTCGTATCTGCTGTTAATGCTGCTGGCTCTAAAACTGTTACCGTTGTATCCTTGAAACATCCCTTCTGATCTGTAATCGTTACCGTATAAGTCCCAGCTAATAAATTCGTTGCCGTATCTCCAATCTGTCCGCCTGCTGCTAAATCCCATTGGTAAGTGTAAACTCCATTTCCTCCTAAACCTAATACACTAGCAGACCCATCTGCTAACCCGTTGCAACTTACACTGTCTTGTGCTGTCGTATCTGCTGTTAATATTAATGGCTCCAATACCGTAGTATCTCTCTTAGCAAAACAGCCTTTCTGATCCGTAACCGTAATCTCGTAATTCCCTGCTGCTAATCCTGTAGCAGGATTCGTAGTCTGTACCGGTGTCGTATTCCAACTGAACGTATTCACTCCATTTCCTCCAGTTATCCCATTTGCCGTAGCTGTCCCATCTGCAACCCCATTACAACTAGCACTGTCCATACTCATAGACGCTATCAATAACGCATCCGGCTCCAATACTGTTACAGTCACCGTAGTATCGCAAAGAAATGCATCTGTAACTGTTACTGTGTATGTCCCAGCTAATAGATTTGTTGCCGTATCATTAGTTGATCCGTTACTCCATAAATATGAATAATTAATGATCCCACCAGTTGTCGAATCAATAAAAGCTGAACCATCAACAAAACCATTACAACTTACACTGTCTTGAGAGGTATAAACAATTAATTGTTCTGGTGATAGAATAGTCTTAAAAATTGTTGTGTCACAACCATACTGATCTGATATATTAATTGCATAAGGGCCTGCACTTAAAGAAGATATGGTATAATTACCTCCATCATTCAAAATTTCAGAGCCTAAAGGATCGCCTGATTCTGTACCAGACCAAGAAATGTTGTAAGGCGCTGTACTTCCAGTAACCGTTAAAATAAACTCCCCATCACTACCTCCAAAACAAGTAATATCATTTCTTGTATTAAGGACAGTTAGAGTATTTGGTTGAAGAACTTGAACAGAAATCACAGTATCACAAGAATAGGAATCTGAAATAGTTATGGAATAGGTTCCAGCAGATAAATTGGTAGCTGTAGAGGAAGTTTGATTTCCAGCTGCTGCGTCCCATAAATATGAATAAGAACCTGTTCCTCCACTATTAACGATAACAATAGCTGAACCATCTATGCTTCCAAAACAAGTTACACTATCTTGATCTGTAGAAATATCAAATATTGCAGGTTCTAAAACATCAATTGTCACAATTGAGTCGCAACTTTTATCATCTGAAATTAAAACAGTATAGGTGCCAGCAACTAGGTTTGTTGCAGCTGCAGTAGTTTGGGCCGATGCGTCGTCCCATAAATATGTGTAATTAGGTGTGCCACCTGAAACCACAACTGTTGCAGAACCATCATTTCCATTGAAACAGTTTACACTATCTTGCGAAGAACTTATATCATAGGGTAATGGCTGAGTAATATCTACAGTATCTTTTGCTTCACATCCAAGATTATCTGTTACTACAACAATGTACTCACCTGCAGTTAAGTTAAAAGCTGTATCGGTTGTTTGGACCGGTGTTGTATTCCAAGAATAAGAATATGGAGTTTCTCCACCAACAGCAGTAACAACAACTTTACCGTCATTACCACCAAAGCAAGAAACATGGTTACCATTGATTGTATTTCCAATGGGGATTTCCATATAAAATTTTTGAGGATCTCTGTGATCATTCCAAGAGAACTCACCTGGATTTGGCTGACTCCAAAACTGAGCCCATTGTTCTTGTCCGACTGCTGTAGCCACACCAAACTTCCAATCATTAGGTTCTCCACTACCCCAAGATTGAAAACCACTCCAAGTGTCAGAAGCATCGTCATATGTTAACTGTGTTCCATCGATCCATTCCCATCCAGTTTTAGCTTCATCTGGATTACCACTTGTTCCACCAGAAACAATTGGGGTGTATAAAGGTGAGCTTTCATTTTGGCTAAGACCAATCCAACCTCTTGAATCGGTTAAACCACCAAATAATGCATTATAAGCGGTTTGCTCTGCAAGTGTTTTAACCATAATGTAGTCACCACCATTGATCTGACATTTTGCTCTTCCAGCATCCCAACTCAAAGTACCGTCGTGGAAATAGCAAAAAGTTTGTTTGTCTTCATTTACTCCCATATATTGAAAGTCAGCAATAACAGGATGTGCAATAGTTGAGACAGTCATTACTGGTGGCTCCTCAATAACAACAGTATTTATTGATGTATTACAACCGTTCTGATCTATTACGGTAATATCATAAGTCCCGGATGAGAAAGAATTTATGGTATATGTATCTCCATCGTTTATAATTTCTGTTCCGAGAGGATCTTCAAAAATAGTTGTACCACTAACAGTTACACCTGTCCAACTTACATTATAACCGGCAGATCCTCCGCTAGCATCTATTGTTGCAGCGCCATTCGATCCTCCATTACAAATAACACTATCTATATCTATAAGATTTGCAACTAACGCATTTGGCTCCGTAATTGACACTGCTGGTGCTGTCGTAAATGAACATCCATTATCATCTGTTACTGTTACCGTATAATTCCCAGGTGCTAAATTCGTAGCTGTTGCCGTTGTCTGCCCAGCACCATCATCCCATAAATACGTGTAATTTGGTGTGCCTCCTGATGCTGATACTGATATGCTACCATCCGCAGCTCCATTACACTGCACATCCTGTACCTTTG
>JAQXDK010000049.1 GCA_029251405.1 Flavobacteriales bacterium | reverse complement strand
TTCTAACCTTATTCTTGATTCCTCTTTTATTTTTGCTGTATAACGCCTCTGATTTAAATATTTATTTGAAGAATATATAGATAAAGAAATTAAAAGTATTAGAAATCCCCAAAACGGTACAGCAGTAGTTGGATTTATGTACCATGGATTATATATAGAAAGTTTAATTTTTAACGGTTTTGAATAATTATTATCTCTGTCGATTGTTTGAAATTCAAATTCATAATTTCCAGGATTTTTAGGGTGAAATTCAAATTTATTAGAGTTTATTGTAATGGTTTTTAATGAATCGTTATTAAAAATTTTAACTAAAAATTTTAACTTTTCAGATTTCGTATTGAAGCTTGTTGATTTTAAAAAAAAATTAGTTTTTGTTCCTACAAGAATTTTTTCTTTCTTTTTAACTAATTCTTCAAATGAGTTGTAATTATTGAAAGTTGTTTCAATTTTCTTTATTGATAATTCTGGTACTTGTTTACTTGGAGTGTAGGTTGTTAAACCATTTTTACCACCAAACCAAAATTTATTTCCATTAATACCATAAACAGCTTTAATCGTGTTTTGTAAAAGACCATCTCTTGCATCAAAGTTATTCCAGATTTCTCCATTAAAATAACATACTCCACCTCCAAATGTGCCTACCCAAATATTTTCAAAGTCGTCAATGAATAAAGAGTATGTTTCATCTGAAGATAGACCATCTTTGATGGTATAATTAATAAATTTATTACCGTCATACTTTTGTAGTCCAGTTCCGTCTGTAGCTATCCAATAATTATTTTCAGAATCAACTGCTATATCACTAATTAAATTAAGAGTAAGACCATTTGTTTCATCAAAGTTTGTGAAACTTCCGTTCTTATAAACTGAGAATCCACTACCATAGGTAGAATACAAAACTTCTCCGTTTTTACCTATTGTAACTTTTGAGGTTGATGTAGGTTTTACTAATCCATCAGATTCACTAAAAATAATTAAGGAATCATTTTTAAACATCCCTAAACCTTTGTTGGTTGCTAACCACATTGTCCCATTATTATCAAAGTCTATGTCATATAAGTAAGTATTCGATGGGATGTTAAATTGTTTAGTTTCATCAACTATATTTTCATTTATATATCTGTATATATTTCTATACCCAATCATCCAGAGACTGGTATTATTTATAGTGGATAATTTTAGAATATTATTTGATTTTAGATTGCTATTTTTGGTGTTATAATGTTTTGAAACTATACCATTCTCAAATTTATAAAGCCCACCATTTCCACTTGCCCATAAGATTCCATTATTATCTGCTTTTATATCGTTTATAGATTCATTTGTTATTAATCCTTCTGAACTTGAAGTGGTTATGAAAGAATTAGGGTCATAAAAAAATACTCCTTTACCAGATGTAGATATTATAAGAACTCCATCTTTTGATTTATTAATTGATGTAATTGCATTTTTTTTAAAATTTGTATTTTTAATATTTTGAAACTTTTCGTTTTGCATTTTAACTAACCCTCCATTTGTTGCTATCCATAAACAATTGTTATCGTACAAAAGATCTTGAACAACTCTATTAGTTAATGCATTATGTGTTGAAAATAAATGGAATCTTACTCCATCAAATTTTAATAAACCATCCTGTGTTCCTAACCACATATTACCAACATCATCAGACTCAATACAAAGTATGGATTTATCCCCTAATTCTGTACCAACATAATTACTATGATCAAAAGTTTTAAACTTTTTACCATCAAAAACTGATAGTCCAGATGTTGTTCCTAACCAAATATTCTTTCCATCAACTTTAATAGAAAAAATATTACCATCTCCTATACCATCAGCGAAATTATAAGTTTTAAATTTTTTACCATCAAAAACTGATAATCCAGATGCTGTTCCTAATAATAAGTTACCATTTAAATCTTCTGAAATACAATAAATTATATTACTAGGTAACCCATCTTCCTTTTTAAAATGTTTGATGATTTTTCCATTCTTCCATTTTATTAATCCTTTTCCTGTATATCCTATCCATATAACACCTTTACTATCTTGAAAAACTCCTTTTATAGGACCTACAGGTAAATCATTGAAATAATTATAGTTATTTACAGTAAAAGCATCAATAATTGATAGTCCACTAAATGTTCCCATGACAAGATTTCCATTTTTTGAAATTATTGTTTGACCTATTGTATTTGTAATTAAACCATCATAAGTTGAAATATTATTCCAAGAACCAGTTATTTGATTGTAAATTTTAAAATTTAAATTTTTAATTTCTCTATTTATATTATTAATTATAATTTCCTTATTGTGGATTTTATTTTTCGTTTCTACATTCACTATCCAATTTCCTAAGGGTGGATTAAAATAATATTCCCCTTTATCGTTTGTAAATTTAGTTAGAATAGTCTCTTTTGTTTCACTATTTATAAGATTAACTTGAATGTCTTCTTGAGGGCTATTACCATCCATGGAGAATACCTTACCAGAAATTTTGGATTTCATATTCATAACAATAGATGTGTTTTTTATTTGATTTTCAGAAAGTTTAATTTTTTCTGACCAACCATGCATATCATTAAAATTAGATGATATTTGATACTTACCTGGCTTTAACCAAAACTTTCTTGCACCATTTTCATTTAATTTATATCCATACATTCTATCTCCGTCACTAATAGAAAAATAACCATTAGAATAGGGTGTACCAGTACTCTTTTTGATATTAATTTTTAATTGAGCAAAATTTTTATCAATTAATGATAATTTGAAGGCTGGTTCGTAATTACCATATGAATTTGCGATAATTACAACATTATTGTTTCCTTTTTTTAAATGATAATCAAAGTACATAAAACTATTCTCATCCCTTGAAGTTATTTTCTCTCCGTTAATGTAGATTGTGGCATTAAAGTCAAAATAATATAAATGAAGCCCCCTTAAAAGATAAGAAGAAGACTTTATATTGCAAGCAAGAATAAATGTATTATTATAATCAACTTCTTCAAAAATTTGATGTAATGAAATTGTAATATTTTTATGATTAGAAAGTCTTAAATCCTTAAAGTCGTTGGAATCTAAAGTTTCGAAGTATTTTACAGGGTTACTAATAACTGATTCTGTAATACTATCATTAAAATTTGAAACATTAGCAATTAACCAATTGTTAATTTGTGATTCTTCAGAAGAATTATTTGGAAGATTTATTTGTGAAAATAAGCTCGTGTTTAATAGAACAATGAAGCAATTTAATATGAATCTTTTAGTCATTTAAAATAAATTAAATTCTAACTCCCATAATACAGATGTCATCAATTTGCTCTAGTTCACCTCTCCATTCCTCAATTTCATTATTGAGTAATTCCCTCTGTTTTCTCATATTTTCTTCTTGAATTGAAAGTAAGAAATCTTGAAATTTTAAAGATTTATACTTTTTTCCTCTTTCTCCTCCAAATTGATCCATAAATCCATCTGAAAATACATAAATACTATCTCCTTTTTTAAGTTTTATTTCATGTGACTTGAAAGGTTTACTATATTCAAAGCTCCCAATAGGTTGTCTATCGGCACCAATTTTTTGAAGCTTTTTATCTCTTACTAACCATAGTGGATTATAAGCACCAGCATATTTTAGTTTATCACCTTCAATGCAACAAAGCGCAATATC
Source organism: Flavobacteriales bacterium (assembly GCA_029251405.1). Lineage (GTDB taxonomy): Bacteria > Bacteroidota > Bacteroidia > Flavobacteriales_D > Parvicellaceae > MED-G20. The sequence goes on along the minus strand of JAQXDK010000049.1, from coordinate 19,575 downwards.
CATTCCATCTTTTACATTCTCATCACTTTTCCCAAATTCTTCAACTACTAATTCTTTTGTGTTATCTAGAATTTTACCAGGGTCAGATAAATTATATTCTCTTACCGAACGATTTAAAGCATTATTACATACCAAGCTTATCATTGCGCCCGGAACACCGTGTCCAGTACAGTCAGCCGCGGCAAAATAGGTTTTATTATCATGATATTCTAACCAATAAAAGTCTCCTGCAATGACATCTTTTGGTTTGTAAAGAACAAAACTTTCTTTTAAATAGGCTTTGACTGCTCTGTTAGAGGGAAGAATAGCTGATTGTATTCTTTTGGCATAATTTATAGAATCTAATATTTCTTTATTTTTTTCTTCTAATCTTTCTCTAGCTTCTCTATCCTTAATTTGAGCTTCTTCTTTAAGTTTTGATGTGTAGCGCCTTTGACTAATATATTTTCTAAAAGTGTAAAAAGAAAAAGACAATATTAAAAGTAATCCACCCCAGAATGGTATTGCTGTAGCAGGATTAGAGAACCAAGGTCCTACAACCGAAAGTTTAATTATTATAGGTTTAGAGTAATTCATATCTCTATCAATTGATTGAAACTCTATTTCATATTTCCCAGATTTAGTGGGTTGGAAAACAAATTCATTAGAACTAATGGTTATTGATTTCACAGAATCTTTTCTGGTGATTTTAACAAGAAATTTTAGCTTTTCAGATTTGGTGTTAAAACTATTAGAGTTTAGTAAAATTTTTGTTTTAGTTCCTTTAAGAATTTTTTCTTTATTGGCTATCAATTTTTCGATTGAACTGTAAGTGCTTGATGGTGTTTCAATCTCATTAATAAATACATTTGGCGTCTGATGAGTAGGGACATAAGCTGTTATTCCATTTTTTCCACCAAACCATAATTTATCTCCATTTATCCCATAAATTGATTTAATAGTGTTTTGTAAAAGACCATCTCTTTTATCTAGACTATTCCACATTTCTCCATTAAAGTAACATACCCCACCTCCCCAAGTTCCAACCCAGACATTATCAAAGTCGTCAACAAAAGTAGAAAATGTTTCATCTGAAGGAAGCCCATCACGCATGGTGTAATGTTTAAATTCTTTACCATCGTACATTTGAATTCCTGTTCCATCAAGAGCTATCCAATAATTATTTTTTGAATCAACGGATATATCCCAAATTAAATTATTTGCAAGGCCATTCGAAATATCAAAATTGGTAAAACTTTCTCCATTAAATACTGAAAAACCATTTGCATAGGTTCCATAAATTATTTCACTATTTTTTCCAACAGCTACACTTGAATTAGTGGAGGGCCTGACCAAACCATCAGATTCTTTATAAATTATTAGGGAATCATTTTTATACATTCCTAAGCCTTTGTTGGAAGCTAGCCAAATTGTACCTTCATCATCAAACTCAATATCAAATATATAAGCATTTGAAGGTAGGTTTATTTCTTTAGTAACGTCTTTAATAATTCCGTTTGAATATTTAGATATATTCTTGTAGCCAATCATCCATAAACTTCCATCAGTTGCAAAATTTATTTTGGCTATACCATTTGACTTTAAACCACTATTTTTCACATCAAAATGCTCTATAATAATACCATTTTCAATTTTATATAAACCATTGATTCCTCCAGCCCATAAATAACCCTCACTATCCATTTTTATATCATTTATATTTTCGTTTGATTTTAACCCTTCAGATTCGGAAATTGAAATAAACGAATTAGGGTCGTATACATAAACACCGTCTACTTCAGATGTAATAAAGTAAACACCATCTTTAGATTTACTAATGGATGTAGATTTAATATTTTTTAAGCCATTATCATCATTACTAATTATTGTTTTGAAAGTTTCATTTTTCATATTAACAAACCCTTTATCAGTAGCAAGCCACAAACCATTATTGTCAAATAATATATCGTTAATTATATTACTAGGTAAACCATTCATGGTTGAATACTCTTTAAATTTAATTCCATCAAATTTCAACAACCCCCCATTAGTACCTAACCATATGTTTCCTAACGGATCAGCTTCAATAATATTGATGTAAGAATCGTTAGATGTAAGTCCAGTAAAATTCCTTTGATCTAATGTTTTAAAGTTTTCCCCATTAAAAATACAGATCCCACCACCTGTTCCAATCCAAATATTATTACCAATTACTTTTAATGAAAGTACCCCTCCGTTACCCATTCCGTTAGAAAAGTTATAATTTTTAAACTCATTACCGTTGTGTATAGAAAGCCCCTCCATAGTACCCACCAAAATATTCCCCTTTAAGTCTTCTGAAACACAAAATATTGTATTACTTGCCAATCCTTCTTTTTTAGTAAAATGATTAATTACAACGCCATCTTTCCACTTTATAAGTCCTGTTTTAGCATAAGCTATCCATAAATTACCTTTACTGTCTTCAAAAATTCCTCTTATAATATCGTTAGGAAGACCGTTGAAATAGTTGTAGTTTTTAATATTTAAACCGTCATAAACTGAAAGCCCATTAAATGTTCCGAAATAGATATTGTCATTTTGTGAAATTATGGACTGACGAATAGTATTACTAAGCATCCCATCAAAAATGGATATATGATCCCAAGAACCTTTAGTTTGTTTAGCAATTTTAAAATCTAAATTTTTTATATCTCCACTTTTTTCAAATACTTTAATATTAGTTTTTAATTTTTCAGTGTAATGGTATTTAATCTCATTTCTTGTTGCAATATTAATTTGCCAGTTTCCAATAGGTGGTTTAAAATTATATTCACCTAACATATTAGTTGAGGTAGACCAAAAAGTTTTATTATTATCACTATTAACAAGATTAACTTGAACACCAGGCTGAGGAGAACTTCCGTCCATAGTAACTACTTTCCCAGATATTTTTGATTTTTGATTAAGAATTAAATCGATATTCTTAATTTGATTTTCTGATAATGTAATTTTTTTTGTCCATACATAAGCATCTTCAAAACTGCTACCAATTTGATAAGTTCCAGGTTTGATCCACATCTTTACGAATCCATCTTTATCTAACTGAAAAGTTTCAACTTTTTTGTTGCTTTTTAATCCAAAATAACCATTTGAGTAAGGTTTTCCATTCTCTTTTTTAACATTAATTTTTAGTTGAGCATATTTTTTATCAATAATATTTAGGTTGAAAAATGGGTTATATGCCCCGAAAGAATTAGCAATTATTACTACCGTATTTTTTCCTTTTTTAAAATTATAATCAAAATACATGTAATCACTTTCTTCGTTAGAAATCACTTTTTCACCATTAATATAAATAGTAGCATTAAATTCATAATTCGAAAGGCTTAAACCTCTTAAATGATCAGAAGAAGATTCGATATTGCAGGCAGTAACGAACGTAGTTCTAAAATTAATTTCACCAAATAATTGTTTTAAAGAAAAGGTAATATTCTTATGTTTTGAAAGATTTAAAATCTTAAAATCACTTGTATCTAAAGATTCAAAATATTTATTTATATTTTTTGTGATTAAATTAAGATCTTCAGATTTATAGTCTAAATCATTAGCAATAATCCAATTGTTAACTCTTGCTTTATCAATTGAGTTACTAGGTAAATTAACTTGAGAAATTATAGAAATACTTAATAGTAATAAACAATATATAAATCCAATTTTTCTAATCATTTTTTTAATTTAATTTTAAACTCTAACTCCCATTATACAAATGTCGTCTATCTGCTCTTGATTCTTCATCCAATTGGCTAATTCTATTTCCAATAATTTATTTTGTTTTTTCTCATCTTCTTTACTCAATTTAAGAAGTAATTTTTTAAAGTTAGCAGCCATATATTTTTTACCATTTTCACCACCAAATTGGTCTTGATAACCATCAGAATAAATATATATCATATCATTTTTTTGAAGTTTCACGATATGTTTAGTAAATGGCTTTATGTTAACTGTTTCTAAACCTACTGCTTGTGAATCTCCTTTGTATGTTTTTATTTCACCTTCACTAACTACTAATAAAGGGTTGTGAGCTCCAGAAAATTCTAAGGAATTTTTCTTAAGATTTAATTTGCAAATGGAAATATCCATGCCATCTTTCTGGTCATCATCTTCATCTTGATTTAAAGATTTAATAATCAATGATCTCATTTCATCTAAGATTTTATTGGTGTCCTTAATACCTTTTTCTACAATGATCTCATTAAGTAGGGAAGTGCCTATCATGCTCATAAAAGCACCAGGAACACCATGACCAGTACAATCAGCAACCGTAAAGAAGATGTTTTCTTCTTTATCTTTGAAAACCCAATAAAAGTCACCTGATACCACGTCTTTAGGTTTGAAGAAAGTGAAACTTTTAGGAATAACGGACTTTCTATATCCTTCAGAAGTCATCATAGCATCTTGTATTCGCTTTGCATAATTAATAGAATCTACAATTTCTTTATTTTTCTCTTCTAATCTTTCCCTTGCTTCTCTGTCTTTAATTTGAGCTTCTTCCTTTAACTTTGCAGTATATTTCCTTTGACTTAAATATTTGTTGGAGGAGTATCCAGAAAGAGAAATTAATAGTAACAGAAAACCCCAAAATGGTATGGCAGTTGCTAAATTTTTATACCAAGGCCCAACTACATTTATTTCGATTTGTTTTAATTTTGAGTAGTTCATATCTCTATCAATTGATTGAAATTCAATAATATATTTTCCTATTTTTTCTGGAAAAAACTCAAATTTGTTACTTTTTATTAGTTGAGATTCTTTTTTACCTTTTCTTATTATATTGACTATATATTTTTGCTTTTCTTTTTTGGTGTTAAAGCTGTTGGATTTTAATGTGAAAGTAACTCTTGTTTCTTGTAGAATTTTCCCTTTTTTATCCAAAAGTTCATCTATAGAATTGAATGATTCACTTGCTGTTTCAATTTTTTCTAAAAACACTGACGGTGTCTGTTGTTTGGGGATATAAGCAGTTATTCCATTTTCACTACCAAACCAATACTTATTTCCATCTATACTACAAATGGAACCTACTAAATCATCTAAAAGACCGTCTCTAGTATCCACACTGTTCCAAATGTCACCATCAAAGTAACAAACCCCACCACCAAAAGTACCAATCCATACATTGTCAAAATCATCTACGTGAGCTGTAAATGTTTCTCCAGCAGTAATCCCGTCTTTAATTTGATAACTATGAAATTCTTTTCCGTCAAACATCTCAACTCCCTTACCATCTAAAGCTAGCCAATAATTGTTTTTTGAATCCACAGCTAAATCCCATATTCTGTTATCACCCAATCCATTACTCTCATCAAAATTTATGAACTCATTTCCATTAAATATTGAAAAACCATATCCATAGGTGCTGTAAATTATTTCTTCATTTTTCCCAATATTTACATCGCAATTTCCATCTGCTCTGACCAGTCCATCTGCTTCGTTAAAAAGTTTAAAATCTCCATTTTTAAAACGTCCAAGTCCTCTGTTAGTTGCTAACCATATAGTCCCCTCATTATCAAAAGCTATATCTTGCACGCTGGTATATGCTGGAATTTCCAATTCACTATCCATAATTTTAATTTCTCCATTATTATACCGGTAGACACTTCCACCACTAGAAAGCCACATAGCTCCATCATCTGAAAATTCAAGTTGGTTAACATAGTTGGATTCTAAATCACTGTTCTTGGTATTAAAAACTCTTTCAATCCTTTCGTTTTTGATTTTTAATAAGCCATTTACACCACTTGCAGCCCAAAGAAATCCATCTTTATCAAATTTTAGATCTAAAATTCCACTTGTCCAATTTGGAGGAATGGGCATACCTTCTAGAGAAGTCATTTTTCTAAAAGAATTTGGATCGTAAAGACTAACACCATTGGCAGTTCCTACAAAATAAACACCATCTGAAGATTTACTAATAGATTGAATATTTTCAAAACTTAATCCATTTTTTTCAATGGGCACAATAGTTTTTATAATACCATTTTTAATATTAACTAAACCATTGTCAGTTCCTGCCCAAAGACCTTCATCATCACAATAAAGTTCTGTGATGGAGTTGTCTTGAAGTCCATCTCTTTCGCTAATTAAAGTAAATTGTGATCCATCATATTTTAAAAGACCCCCTAAAGTACCAATCCATACATTTCCATTTTTATCTTTTTCTATGGAATTAACCCAGGAAGCTCGATGGTCAAAATCAGTGAATTTAGAAAGGTCAAAGGATTTAAATTTATTACCATTGAAAATAGAGAGTCCTCCACCAATAGTCATCCAATTACCAACACCACTAGATGTACCGCAGCCTATCCATATACTTTTTCCTACGGCTTTTACATCCGTAATGAATCCATTCCCAATTCCCGACGAAAAATCATAGTTTTTAAATTCTTCACCATTAAAAATTGATAACCCAGAGTTCGTACCTATTATTATATTTCCTTTTTCATCTTCATCTAAAGCATTTACAAAGTTTGAGGGCAGTCCCTCTTTTTTTGTGTAATGGCTAATTACTTTTCCATCTTTCCACTTTACTAAACCCTTTTCTATATATCCTATCCATATAAACCCCTTACTATCCTCGAATAATTCTACAATTGGTCCATTAGGTAATCCTTGATCATAATTATAGCTTATAACTTTGAGTCCATCATAGATAGATAGTCCATTATAAGTTCCTAGATACAATAAATCTTCTCTAGATACAATAGAAACGTGTGCTCCATTGCTTAGCATTCCGTCAAACATAGAAATCTGATTCCAAGTTCCTTTGACTTGAACAGGTATTGATAAATTAGCATTAAATTTTTGCTGTTTATCATTTACTTCTATTATGGTATTGATACCATTTGTTTGATGATATAAATAACCCTTTTCAGTAAATACTCTTATATTCCATTTACCTTTAGGTGGAAAAAAATCAAACATACCGTTCTCATTAGAATGAGTGATTTCTTGTATCCTATTGTTGCTTAAATCAATTAATTCAATTGAAATTCCAGGGTTTGGAGTTTTTTCATCAATGGTATAAATAGTTCCACTAATTTTATATTCCTTATTTAATGTTAGATTGATGACTTTTGTGTCGTACTCATTGACTTCAATATCATTTGACCATGAAGAATATCTTCCATCACCAACTATTATTTTATAATTATCTGCTGGTAATTTAAATTTTGTCCCTGAACTAATGTTTTTATATCTCTTAGAATTTTTATTGTACAACATTGAATTAGCAAAATCTACTTTTTTTCCATTTTTGTCTTTTATGTTTACTATTAGTTGACCTCTCTTTTCATTATAAATTCTCATTGAAATAGTAGCATTATATGCTCCATTGGGTTTGCCAATCACTATTAATTTATTTTTACCTTTTTTTAATTTTACTTCATGAATTTCATTATCTGTATATGATGAAGAAGCAATAAGTGATCCATTTAAATAAGTTTTTGATATTATGTCATAACCAGCATATTGTAACTGACAGTATTGATCTTTTTCAGATTCAATCATAGTAATGGCAATTAAAGAGTTTTTAAAATTGATTGAATCAAAAACTTGATAAAAAGGAATGGCGACATCATTAAAATTTGAAAGATTTAATTCTTTAAGGTCGTTATAGGGTATTGTTCGTAAAAATTCTTTTGTGTTTTCTAATACTTTATTAATTTGTTCGTCATCTATATTGGATACTTTGGCAACTAGCCAGTTAGATAATTGTGCTTTATTATCCGAATTAATAGGTATCTCAATTTGAGAATAAATTAAAATATTTGAAATAAATAAATAAGTTATAATTAGTATTTTTTTTATCATGTCATCTTGATTTAAATATTATACTCTTACCCCCATAATACAAACATCATCAATTTGTTCTTCATTCTTCATCCAATTAGCTAATTCAATTTCCAATAATTTATTCTGCTTTTTTTCATCTTCTTTACTTATTTTCAGAAGTAATTTTTTAAAGTTAGCAGCCATATATTTTTTCCCATTTTCTCCACCAAACTGATCCTGATAACCATCAGAATAAATATAAATCATATCATCTTTTTTTAGTTTTACGGTATGTTTTGAGAATGGCTTTATATTTTGTGTCTCTAAACCTACAGCCTGAGAATCTCCCTTGAATGTTTTTATTTCACCTTCACTTACTACTAGTAAAGGGTTATGAGCTCCAGAAAACTCTAAGGAATTTTTCTTAAGATTTAATTTACAAATGGAAATATCCATACCATCTTTTTGATCATCATTATCATCTTGATTCAAAGATTTAATGATTTGTTTTCTCATTTCATCAAGTATTTTATTGGTGTTCTTAATTCCTTTTTCTACAATAATTTCGTTGAGTAGGGAAGTGCCAATCATACTCATAAAAGCACCAGGAACACCATGTCCAGTACAATCAGCTACAGTGAAAAAAATATTTTCTTCTTGGTCTTTGTAAACCCAATAAAAGTCACCAGAAACAACATCTTTAGGTTTAAAGAAGGTGAAACTTTTAGGAATAACTGACTTTCTATACCCATCAGAAGTCATCACAGCGTCTTGGATTCTCTTGGCATAATTTATAGAATCAACTATTTCTTTATTTTTTTCCTCTAGTCTTATTCTAGATTCTTCTTTAAGTTGAGCAGTATATCTTCTCTGACTCAAATATTTATTTGACGAATATCCTGATAAAGAAATTAACAATATTAGAAATCCCCAAAAGGGGATGGCTGTTGCTAAGTTTTTATACCAAGGCCCAACTACTTTGATTTCTATTTGCTCTAAATTAGAATAATTCATATCTCTATCAATGGATTGAAATTCTATAGTATATTTCCCTATTCTTTCCGGTATGAATTCAAACTCATTAGTTCTAATTAAATGAGTTTTTTTATTTCCATTTTTAATAACATTTACAATATATTTTTGTTTTTCTTTTTTGGTGTTGAAACTATTTGATTTAAGAGAAAAAGTTATTCTTGTTTTTTCTAGAATTTTACCTTTATTTTCTCGTAATTCTTCTAAAGAATTATAGAAGCCACTAGCAGTTTTGATATTTTCGATATAGACTTTTGGAGTTTGATGTTTTGGAACATATGATGTTACTCCATCCATACTTCCAAACCAATATTTATTTCCATCCACACTACATATAGCACCAACTAAATTATTTAAAAGACCATCTCTAGAGTCGATACTATTCCAAATTTTACCATCATAATAACAGACTCCACCCCCAAATGTTCCAATCCAAACATTATCAAAATCATCTACATAAGCGCTAAAAGTTTCACCAGCAGTTACTCCATCACTTATTTTGTGTTGGTGAAATTTTTTACCGTCAAACTTTGCCACACCCCCACCATCTAAAGCTAACCAATAATTATTTTTTGAATCTACTGCTAAATCCCAAATTCTATTATCAGGTAAGCCATTAGTTTCGTCATAATTAATAAATTTTTCACCAGAAAATATTGAAAATCCATATCCATGTGTACTGTAAATAATTTCATTGTTTTTACCTACATTAATATCTCCAGTAATTGATTTAATAAGTCCATCAGATTCATCATAAATTTTAAATGAATCATTTTTATATCTTCCTAATCCACTATTGGTTGAAAACCACATGGTTCCTTCATTATCAAAAACTAAGTCGGCTATATAAACTCCCTTTGGGATTTTGAATTTTTTGTTTATATTTTGGATTTCTCCGTTGAAATACCTAGCAATTTGTCCATTATTAGTCATCCACAAAGAACCATCTTTGGAAATTTCAATATTTGATATGCTATTATAAAAAAGACCGCTATTTTGAGAGTTAAAAATTTTGGATACAATTCCGTCTTGTATTTTGTATAGTCCATGAATTCCTCCTGCCCAAAGTATACCATCTTTATCATACTTTATAGCTTTAATTCCTCTTGTCCAATTAATGGGTATTTTAATACCTTCATTGGAAGAAATTGTTTGAAAAGAAAAGGGGTCATAAACTACTACACCCTCCTCAGCACCAATAAAATAAACGCCATCTTTAGATTTACTAATACAGTGAAGGTCTTCGAAATTTATTTCCTGGTTTAAGGATGTTATAATTTTAAATTTACCACCTTTCATATTTGCGAGACCATTTGAAGTACATATCCATAACCCGTGTTCATCCACTAAAATATCTCTTATAGAATTTGAAGGTAGTCCATCATTAGTAGTGAATTGCTCAAAAGAAGTTCCATCATATTTTAAAAGACCTCCTCCTGATGTTCCGATCCAAATATTTCCAAGAAAATCTTTTTCAATCACAAAACAAGATGCTGCATATCTATTAATATTTTGAAACTTTGAAATATCTATAGATTTAAAATTTCCACCGTCAAAAATGGATAGTCCACCACCTATAGCATAATTATATCCAGTTGTTTTAGATCTTACTCCGCAGCCTATCCAGGTTTTATTGCCGAACACCTTAATTTCTGTTATATTCCCATTTCCAAGTCCATTAGTAAAATTATAATTAGTAAATTTTTTTCCATTATAAACTGACAAACCATGGCTAGTGCCAATTAAAATATTTCCATCTCTGTCTTCAGCCAATGCATTTATGTGATTTGAAATTAAACCCTCTTTGGTGGTGAAATATTTAATTACTTTACCGTTTTTCCATTTAACCAATCCCTTACCACCATAACCAATCCAAATATTTTTTTTACTGTCTTCAAATAATTCACCAATGAATGCATTAGGTAATCCATGATCGTAATTATAGCTCTTCACAGACAATCCATCATAAACTGACAATCCATTGTAAGTTCCTAAGTACAGAAGATCATTACTTGAAACCAACGAAACATCTGCACTATTACTCAACATTCCGTCAAACATAGAGATTAATCCAAAGGAACCTTTAATTTGATTTCCAATGAAAAAATCAAGCTCTAAATTTTTGTTCTGTTGATTTTTCTCAATATTTATTTGAGTTTTCTCTCCATCTGATAAATGAAATTTATACTTATTATTTGAATAAATCTTAACATTCCACTTTCCAAAAAGAGGTTGAAAATTGTATTTCCCGTCACTATTTGTATAGGTTATTAGCTTGTCACCAACATCAGAACTATTTTCAGCATTTACTAGTTCTACCATAACTCCAGGGTGGGGAGTTTTTCCATCTAAAGTGTAGACGGTGCCATAAATTGAGTTATTCTGATTCAAAATCATGTTTAGATTAAGGTTTTGATTTTCTTTTAAATCCACTTTTTTATGTGCGTAATTAGTGTAAGCAATACTTGCAGAACCTCCCTTAAATATATATTTACCTGGCTTTAACCAAAATGAGATTTGGTCATTTTTCCAAACTCTAAATGATTCAGTAATATTTCTTTGACTAATGTTTATTCTTGGATAAAGAATATTAGCATTAGAACTTTTATCTTTTAATTTTAGGATAACTTTTCCATATGATTGGTTGTAGATATTTATAAGAAAAGAAGAAAGAAATTTTCCTGTTGGATTTCCCACGAGTGTGATTTTATTACCTCCTTTTTTTAGTTTAAAATCAAAACTGCTTTCTCTACTTCCCTTTGAATTTAATACTTTTTCACTATTTATGTACAACTTACTATTCATTGAAATATCTAAAAAATCAAATCCACATAACTGGTCATTATTTGACTCTATCTCACAAGAAGCAATAAATGTTGTTTTGTAATCAATATCGTTAAATAGTTGGTATAGAGCTATAGTTACATCATTATAATTCGAAAGATTAAGTTCTTTAATATTATCTGATGGAACTTCTTCATAAAACTCTTTTGTGTTATTTAAAATATTTTTAATTCCTTCTTCATTAAAATCTGAGACTTTGGCAACTATCCAGTTACTAACTCTTGTGTTTTCAGTTGAATTTGTTGGAATTTTAATTTGTGCATCAAATGAACAAACTATCACATTAACAAAGAATAGAAGGAATATTTTTTTCATTAAAAAAAGTTGAAAGTTGAACCTACATTAACTGTTAAAAATAGTTAAATATCTCCATAAAAACAATAATCGATTTTTACAGCATCTTATTTAGCTAAGATTTAAAAAGAAATTGTACAAAAGATGGTCTTTGACGCTAACCATTTTATACTAAATGATTAGAATAAGTAATTAAGTAACAAAATTAATTACGACATATATTATGAAAAAAAGATACATTGAACATAAAATAGAGGCTTTTAAAACACCCATACTTTCCCCAATAACAAACACCATAAAAGTGATTATGGTTAGAATAAATAGAACAATTAATATACTAATACTGAAAGTGAATACTTCTGGACTCATAACTATAGGCCCATAAATTAAGCTGTAAAGTAGAATTGGTAACCCTAAAGCAATACAGATGTCAAAAATATTGCTACCTATTGCATTAGAAATAGCATCATTATAATTTCCTTTTTTTGCATCTTTTATCGATATAATTGTGTCTGGAACACTCGTAGCAGCAGCAGCAATGATGACTGAAATTATTGATATGGGAAGGTTGAGGCCATTCAAATTATGAATTCCAAGAAATGAATATTTTTCTTCACCGATTAGTTCACATGCTTTTACAAGTAATAAACAAGACATACCAATAAAAAATAAGGAAACTAATAGTAAAATAATTGAGTTGGATTTTATTAATTTTTTATCTCCAATTACTGCTCCATAAAAATCTAATTTTAATAGTGAGTAAAATCTATTTTTAAAATTAGGATTTTTTTCAAATTCATAAAAAGCAGGTTCTTTTTTATTCATATTAACAAACATGTAAAAAACATATAAGATATAAAGAGAGACTAAAATGGTTCCACCTAACCAATTTAGTATTTCAAAATAGATAATTAAAATAATGGTTATTTGAGCAATTAATAGCGTTATACTATCTCTGTAAATTACTTTTTTTGAAATTGAAATTGTTTTAGAAATTTTATAAAAGTAGACAACCATTATTGAAAATGCAGGAATAATCATGGCATTGAAAACTGCACTTCCAGCAACAGTTCCAATTCCACCAGAAAATCCTTCAGCGTCTTTTAAAAAGATTAAAAAAAATATCGTTGTTAATAATTCTGGCATAGAACTAGAAATAGCATTTATTGTAGCTCCTTTTACCCCATCTGAAAGATTTCTACCTAAATATGAGGATGCTTTATCGAATCCATCTGAAGCTTTCCAAATGAAAATACTTGTAATAATAATAAGAAGTATTGGAATTATTATCCCCATATTTTAACGATTAAAACCTTGCAAAAGTACATTTTTTAATTTCTTTTAAATATTTATTAAACAAGACTTGATCAAAATAAAATTCTTTTTTATATTCATAATGAATTGTAAGAGCTGTGACAACAGCTATGTTTTATTTAATTTAGAAAGGAGGTGTCAAATGTCTATTATAAAAAATTCTAAAGAGTTGGTTAGACTGTTGGTGCCTTTTATGCACGCAAGCTAATCACTCTTTTCTAATCAAAAAGCAGACCGATGGGTCTGCTTTTTTTATTCTTTGATAATTTTATAAGAAAAATTCCCGATTCTGAGGATATAAATGTGAGATTTCAATTCTGATATGTCTATGCTAAATTTGTTTGAATTCATGACTCCATTGACGACTAGTTCTCCTTTAGAATTATAAATAGTGTAATTTAAATTATTTTCATTTGTACCATTAATTGATAAATATTGAGAAGTAGGATTTGGAAATATCTGTATTTCTGATTCATTGATTTCAAAATTAAAGGTAAGTCCACAATTTATAAGTCCGTTAATATCATATTTAGAGAGAAATTTCCAAATTTCTTGTGTAGCATTTATATCCATATTTCCAAAGCTTCCTGGCCAATCGTGATCGCCATTAATCACTTTTAGTTCTTCTACAGCCACACAATTATCACCATTTTTCCAGATCCTCATTTCAACCGTACTGCCATCAGAATTATTAATATTAGAAATTGGAGTTATAATTGGATTTGCATCTGTATTGTTATGGTTTGCCCAGTAAGTTGTTATTTCATTTACAGACATGTAGTAAGGCTGAAATCCGGAATAAGTCGAATGTGGATTGGAGTCTGCAGTACCAGGAATTAATAATACCGCAGTAGGATGAATAGGAGAGCAGTTCCCCAAATTATAATAACTAACTCTAAACGCATCTACAAGCATACTTCCAGAGACAGCAGAAAAAGCTGCAATTCTATTATTTAATCTGCATCCCAATTCATAGGAGAAAATACCTCCTTCAGAATAACCACAAGCATAAACTCGATCATTATCAATATTATAATTATTACTAAGAGTATCAATAATTGCTTCGATAAAATTAACATCGTTATGAGCTGTTGGAGCTTTATGTAACCACGAATTACTACCATCTAAAGGGTCTACTGCAGCTTGAGGGTAAACAGCAATAAATGCAGCTGTATCAGCCAAAGGCCTCATGTCGTTGGTGTAAATAAAACCCGATGCTGTTCCACCACCACCATGAAAACTAAATAATAAAGGGTATTCAGTACTACCATTATATGATGCTGGGATATAGACTATATAACTTCTACTTTGTCCATCAAAAAATAGAGTCTTATTTATTTGTTGTTGACCGAATATATTGAGTGCCAAAAAAATAAAACTGAAAACAGGAGTTAATTTTCTCATATAAATAGGTTTTATAATAAAACTAATTAATTTTTTTATTAAAAAATAAATTGTCTAATTTTTAGAAAATTATTTCTTCTTTTTTAAATATTGAGCATCCAGCCAATAAATAAGTTTTACTGAGAAAGTATTCATAGGTCCATCTTCTAAAGATGAAAATAAGGTGTTCCAGTAAGTTTGATTTACCTTTTCATTATTTGAAAAAATAGAATTTTTCCAAACAATATTAATTTCACTTCCAGGAAAAAACACCCATCTAAAAAGCATGTCAATTGTAAATGCATTGTAATTTATATCGTAAACCGACTGTCCATTTTCATCGTTTCCAGTGTAGTTTTCTAAATAACCTAATCTTCCAGAATTTAACAGTTCTGAAAAGCTATTGTACTTAATAATTGCATTGTAATTTCTTAATCTAAAAGTTAGACCAATTCTATTAGTTAAAGTATAATCTATTCCAATAGTTTGGGTAGTATTTATTCTATTTCTATTTCCAAAAATTATTCCGTCATAGGTAATTTCTGGTTCTCCGAAATCAACTGCATATCCTTCGCTATTATTTTGAAATCTTTGTTCCCAATAGTGTATTAAAAACAACTGATTAGTTATTCTAAATCTAGTTTCAAAATCATAATTCCATTCCCACCAATCATTACGTTCTACAAAAACATAACCCAAGCCAATATCAGCTGCAAATCTTTTCTGATAATTTGATGAAAACCAGGCCCTAGTACTGGTCCAGACAGGACGGATAAATTTTTCGTCTCCAATAACATTTCCCCTGGGTTCAAAATAATCGTTTGATTCATTTAAAGTTCCACTTATCCTTATCCCAGCAGCATTAAATGAATTAGAAACCATTGTTGCTCTTGCATTCCAAAAATTACCACCAAATAAGTTGGGTGCATATAACCACTCGCTAGTTAATGATGCACTTGTAAAGTATTTATTTAATTTTTTATTCTTTGGATTAAAATTCCTGTAACCAATATATACTTCCCCAACACGACTGTTATTGGCTCTTAAAAAACCCAAGTCATTAGGATTATAGGTGTCAGATTCTTCGTAATATTCAGCTCCATAAGTTAAGTTTCCTCTTTGTTTACCACCTTCAATTCCCCAGGTATGTCCCAAGGAATTATTGTTTGAATTAATGATGTTAGAAACTACTGCTTGTGTTTCAATAAAATAATTATTGTTTTTAGTATTAAGATTTGTGCTTATTCCACTAACATTCGCGTCATAAAATTCTCCAGCTCTTGACACATTGGTATTGGTAAAAGTTAAAAAACCATTATTCTTAAGATTTTGGTCTAAAACAATTACATTATAATTACTTAGTGGGCTTACTATAATTTCTCTATTGGAACTATCGTATAAGTTGAAAGCAATCGCTTTTTGTTCAGCAGTAACACCATTAAATACACCTATTCCCAAACCATTATTTAATCTTCCTGATATTTTACTAGCGTTTATCAGAGGAACTGAAGTAGGAATTTCCGTTAATTCTTCGTTATCATTAAGTTGACTTTGATAAACTTTTGAAGGGGTCTGCACTCCAATTCTTCTACTGTAAAATAGTCCAGATTTATTAAAAAGTTCAGTTCCTTCTGTAAAAAACTGTCTATTTTCATTAAACCTGATCTCAAATGGACTAATGTTCAGTACTTGTTGATCAAAAATTACTTGGCCAAAGTCTGGTAGTAGTGTTACATCAAGTGTAAAGGCTTCGTTTACTCCGTATTTCACATCCATTCCTCCGTTATAAGTAGAGAAAATTTCTGAATCTCTTGAAAAACTTGAATAAGAGGAAACAAAAGGTATTAAGGCCAATCTTAGTGGTGGAGATATGTCTTTAATGCCTTTAATATTACCACTTTCAAGCAGGTAATTTTCTAAATCTGGATTTACAGGCGTCCATGTAACTTCTTCTCTAAATCTACTAATTTGCCTTCCGAAATTTATATTCCAATTTTGAACTTCAGATTTTGGAAATCTAAGTGCTGAATAGGGTATTTTAACTTCAGCAAACCAACCTTTTTCATTTATTCTAGTTTTACTTCTCCAAACCAAATTAAATAAATCATTAAACTCTGAATTGAAAATTTTAGCATCAAGTTGAACACCTCTACTCGTTAAAGCAAACATGAATCCATTTTGATGGTCTTTATAAGTGTCTATAAATATGGCAAATACATCTAAGTTGGGATTGAAGTCGTCTCTTATAGATAATACTTTAGACAATGAGTCTGGATGATCAAAACATTTTATTCCAAAGTAAATAGCTTCTTGGTCGTAAAGCATGGATACTTGAGTTTTTTTGGAAGGAGCTCTTCCAGGGAAAGGTCTCATTTGTGAAAACCCAGTACTCCACTTTGCGTTTTCCCATTCTATTTCATCAAGTTTACCATCAAGTGTAATCGATGTAATTCTTTTATTTGCTGTAATTTCCTTTTGGCTAAAGCTCTGTAAAAAGATTAGGAAAGGTAAAATAACAAGCGCTTTATACATAGCTGTAAAGTAACTTATCTTATGAATGTAAATTAATAGTTTGTAAATAAGTATTTAACATTCAAATTTAAATAAGTCATTTATTAAAAATTATCTAATACAGTTTTATTTGGCAACTCCTCGAATCCCATATTGAATAATGTAAATCCAAATATATCTGAATATTGTTCAATGGTTTTACTAACAGGTGTTCCAGCTCCATGCCCAGCATCAGTTTCAATTCTAATCAGAGTTGGGTTAGCTCCAGATTGTTTTGCTTGAAGTTCAGCTGCAAATTTAAAACTATGTGCAGGAACAACTCTATCGTCATGGTCACCAGTAGTAATTAAAGTAGCTGGATATTCAACACCTTTTTTCACATTATGTACAGGAGAGTAACCTATTAAGTATTCAAACATTTCTTTATTATCTTCAGCAGTTCCGTAATCGTAAGCCCAGCCTGCTCCAGCAGTAAAAGTATGATAACGAAGCATGTCTAAAACTCCAACAGCTGGTAAAGCAACCTTCATTAAATCTGGTCTTTGAGTCATTGTGGCTCCAACTAAAAGTCCGCCGTTAGAGCCTCCTCTGACTGCTAAATAATCACTAGAAGTATATTTATTTTCGATTAAGTACTCAGCAGCTGCAATAAAATCATCAAAAACATTTTGTTTTTGCATTTTTGTTCCAGCTTTATGCCATTTTTTACCATATTCTCCACCACCTCTTAGGTTTGGAACAGCGTAAACTCCTCCTTGCTCCATCCAAACAGCATTAGCTATACTAAAAGAAGGGGTGAGGCTGATGTTAAATCCTCCGTAACCGTAAAGAATAGTTGGATTTTCACCATTTAATTTCAAGCCCTTTTTGTGAGTAATAATCATAGGGATTTTAGTGCTGTCTTTAGATGCGAAAAAAACTTGATTACTCACGTAATTATCTGGGTTGAAATCCACGTCTGGCTTTTTATAAATTTTAGATTTTCCATATTTAGGATTGTATGAGTAAATTGTAGACGGTGTTTTGTAATTAGAAAAAGAATAGTAAAGTATACTGTCTTCTTTTTTTCCTCCAAATCCACCTACACTACCAATTCCAGGCAGTTCGACATCGAAAATAATTTCTCCATCGTAATTATATTGTTTTACTTTGGAAACAGCATCTACCATATATTCCGCAAAGAAATATCCGCCACCATTTGAAGGGCTTAATACATGTTCTGTTTCTGGAATAAAATCAACCCAATTTTTGGGAGTTGGATTGGAGGCGTCAACAGTTACAATTTTTTTATTGGGAGCATTTAAATTGGTTGCCAAATACAGTTTGCTACCTTCATTCTCCATAACATAAGTATCACTATCTGTGTGCTCTAAAATAGTTACAAAACCACTATTGGGCTGCGATAAGTCTTTCATGAATAATTTATTTCCTGATGTAGAAATACTTGCGGAAACAAATAAATATTTCCCGTCTTCAGTGACATTTCCACCAACATATCTATGTTTTTCTTCTGACGTTCCACCAAATACAAGTTGATCTTCTGATTGTGAAGTACCTAGTTTATGATAATAGAGTTTATGTTGATCTGTTTTTGCAGATAATTCACTTCCTTCAGGTTTATCATAACTAGAATAAAAGAACCCTTCATTTTTTTTCCATGATAATCCAGAAAACTTCACGTCTTTGATGGTGTCTTCCATAATTTCCTTAGAAGAAACATCCATAACAATTATTTTTCGCCAATCGCTACCACCTTCAGAAATTGAATAAGCTACAATATTACCGGATTCTGAAAAACTTAGTGTTCCTAATGAAGTTGTGCCATCTTCAGAAAATTGATTAGGGTCTAAAAAAACTTCAGTAATTTCATTTTCTTTTTGTCTGTAAATGACATACTGGTTTTGTAGTCCGTTATTTTTATAAAAGTAAGTAAAATTACCCTCCTTAAAAGGAGCGCTTATTTTTTCATAATTCCATAAATATTCCAGTCGTTTTTTTAAGTCTGTTCTAAATGAAATTTCATCTAAATAAGCAAAAGTTGTTTCGTTTTCGTTTTTTACCCAAGATTCTGTTTCTTTTGACTTGTCGTCTTCTAACCATCGATATGAATCATTAACATCAATACCAAAATAAGTATCTGTAACTTCTTTCTTTGCTGTTATTGGGTAGTTCATTTCTTTTTTTACTTTTTTTTGATTGCTACTGCAGGATAATAAAAAGAATAAGACGAATATGTTGAAAAAAGGCGCTTTCATTATATATTTTTTTTTAAAGATATTGGATTATTTATTGAATACAAATTCTAAATGGTAACACATATCTAACATATTACTAGACATTAGCTCGAAGATCTATTCAAAATATACTTTTATGTATTCTCAACTTTTTCTTACTTTTAGTTTAAAA
>JAQXDK010000047.1 GCA_029251405.1 Flavobacteriales bacterium | reverse complement strand
AGTACTCAGTCTATTCCTGGAAGAATTTTTGCTACTGACTTCGACATGGGAGTATTAGGGGCAGCATATCACGACAATGTGTATTCTGATTATCACGTTACAACAGGCTCTTATACCGCTTGGAACGAAGGTTGGTCTTACAGAAACGATGGTGCGGATATAAGCGCATGCAATGACGTTTATTTTTTCCATAATGGTTACCAGGTTGGATGGTTTGAAGAAGGAGAATTTATGCAATATGAAGTTGACGTAGATTCAACGGCAGTATATGATATTAATTTCAGATATTCAGCCTTTAACGACGTCTCAAAAATCTATTTTACAGTAAACGACACAGCCTTTACGGAATCTACACCACTTTCCAATACTAATAATTGGAGTTTTTGGAATACTGCTACAATTTCTAATGTTATTTTAGATGCTGGAATTAAAAAAATTAGACTCTACAGCGACGGAGGAGAAATAAATTTAAATTCGTTTGAATTTGTAAAAGTCGGAGAGGTATCGTCGATTGATGCTGATTTTATAAGTGCTAAAACTTTAGATGATTATACAATTGAACTTCTTTTAAGTAAACCGCTAGATTTTAACACTTTTAACGTCGGATTATTAAATAATCCTAATCAAGCGTTTGAGGTTCATATTGATAACACAAATAATATATTAATAAATGGAATCCAATATGACCCTAATTTCCCAAGAGTTATTCAATTACAATTAAATAGTGCTATTCAGGGATGGTCCACTACTACAGGTTCAGCTACTAAAATAGATGTTTCTTATTCTGGTAATCAAATTGATGCTTTAGACGGCACTTCTTTGGCAATGTTCTCCTATAAACCTGTTTCTAATATACTTTCTTGTACCTATAATTGCATTCCTGGTAAAATTGAAGCAGAAAATTACTTTTTTGAATCTGGTATTTCTGTAGAAGGCTGCTCTGATGTTGATGGAGGTTATAATATCGGATATTTAAATACTGGAGATTATGTAGATTACTACATAAATGCTAAATATTCAGGTAGTTTCCAAGTTAGTTATAGAAATGCAGCTGATGGACACAACGGTAGTTTAGAAATGCAGCTAATAGATTCTTTAGGGAACGCTATCACACTAAACACAGCCAATTTCACTTCAACAGGAGGTTGGCAAAACTGGCAGACAACCAATACTTCTGAAGTTTTTTGGTTGAATAAAGGCATCCATCACATACGTGTTTTAATTACATTACAAGAATATAATTTGAATTGGTTTCAATTTGACGTTGTTGCTTCTAATGAAAAGATACTTATTGAAAATGATATTTCAGTGGTGCCAAATCCTGCTTCAGATTTTATAAATATTATCTTACCAGATGAAAGAGTTATCGGAAATTTAGAGATTCTTGATTTGTTCGGAAGAGTTGTATTCAATTCTAAGTCAAACACCCTCAATGTTTCATCACTTCCAAATGGTATATATATATTAAATATTGAGGCTGAAGGTGATACCTTTCAGAAAAAGTTTATAAAGAAATAAATCTCTAATTATTTTATATAATCTTAAGCCCAGTTATTTTTTTTAAGTTATCCATAAGTTCTTGATTACTTTTAGGAACACTCAGCAATATCTCAGGGTGTTCATCCATTTTTTTTTCAAGAATATCACATCTAGAACTTTTAATTTTGTTCATTATAATATGAAGCGTTTGATGCGTAAATTTTATTCTTAGATTTAGTTTTTCTTCGTCTTCTATAATTTGACTATTTAAAATAGCGGCTTTGGCAGCCGTCTTGTAGGCCTGAATTAATCCTCCAACCCCTAATTTAGTCCCTCCATAGTAACGAACTACCATAACTAAAACATTAGTTAGTTCAGAAGATTTAATTTGTCCAAATATCGGTGCACCAGCACTATTAGAGGGTTCACCGTCGTCACTAAATCTGAATTGTATTTTTTCAGCTCCAACCCTGTAGGCATAACAAATGTGAACACACCCAGGATTTTCTTTTCTAGTTTTAGCTATTATCTCTACAGCTTGTTTTCCTGTAGAACAACTAACAGCTTTACCTATAAACTTAGATCCTTTTTCTTTGTAAATAGCATTACCAGAAGCTTTTATAGTTAAAAACACTTTATTAATTTTTTAAAAAGACTAACATCAACACATCATGTCTGCTGCAGATATAGCAGGAAGTATGGTCGGCTTCACATTAGCAACAAACCCCATCGATTCTACAAATCCTACAGAAGCTGAGACCAACTTATGAGATTGGTGACTTTGATCACTGTTAAAATCTAAATCTATAGAGTCAACAGTTATACCCTGTTCTTTTAAATAAATAGCTACTTCAACAGACCTAGTGGTCTCTCCCCATAATTTAGTCCACATGTCTTGAATTTTTGGTAATCTTTCTTTGTGGTACAAAAAATGGCAGCCAGTATTGCCAATATGAAAAAGCACAGTAGTTGCATAATTGGTATAATTAGAAATATTTTGACTATCACAACCAACATGAAGTTTGATGGAGTAATTAGTATTATCTAAAAAGTATTTTTTAACGTAAGAAGAGATTTCATAATCTTTACTATCCAACAGTTTATTAAAATACATTTTATTTAGATTATAGAATAACTGTCTTAAATATAAGAATATTTAATATTTAAAGTTTAAAT
>JAQXDK010000036.1 GCA_029251405.1 Flavobacteriales bacterium | reverse complement strand
TATCCGGTTGGAGATAAGATATCGGTGGAGAATTATAGTTTTAAGATATTTAATAGGTGGGGAGAGATGGTGTTTAATACCACAGATTTTGGTGCATCTTGGGACGGAGAGTACAAAGGGAGTCAGGTGGCGTCGGATGCCTATATATGGAAAATAGATTTGGTAGATGCTAGTTCAGGAGAAACAAAGAACTTTAAAGGTTATGTACTAGTTTCTCGCTAATTAAGTCTATCATCTAAAATTTTCTTTGGATACCTAGATAAGGTAGTACAATAAACTCATTGTCCAATGCTAAATTAACAGCTTTAATATTAACAACTGTCACACCAATACTCCAATTTTCTCTGTTATTTCTCATAAAATTTAAAATAATATTATTAACTATTCCGATGTCAAAACCATCAAAGGTTAATCCTAAAATTTCACCAGCAATTGTAAACTTTTCAGCAATTTTTTTTTGACTAGCAAAATAGCCTCCATAAATAAAGCCTTCCAAAATAGGGAGCCTATATCCAATTAACCCAATTGTTGTATTGGTGAATTCATCACCGTAAGTAACTCTTGGAATGAATCCCAGCCCGTTGAATTCTCTTACGCCATTAGCAGAGTTTATTAAATTAAAATTACCAACTATTGAAACACCGTAAGTGAATGAATTTTTAAGTTTTTGAGAATAGGTTAAAGAAGAAAAAATATTAGTCCAGGTAATATTACCAACAGAAATTTCAATTTTGTTATGAATTCCTATTTTAGAATTACTGGTGATGAGATAATGTGAATTGGTATTAATTCTACCTTTATCAGTGATGTAGGCTGATGGTAAATAACAGTATTTAGTTGCTATTGGATTTGGATTTTTGAATTCTTTTATAGATTTAATTTGACTCCTTGTAATGTATCTAAAAGACCTAAGATCATCTTTTTGAAAAACTTTAACTTCATTAGCAATTTCTACAGATATTGAATTGTAATTTTCATTAATAAATAAACCTCTTAATTCTTTATTTTTAGCAGTAATTAACACAACAATAGTGTCGTTAGATGGATTATTTACTACATTAGTTTGCGACCAAAAAAATTGAAAACTTAGTGCGAAAAAACAAAAAGTAACAGCCTTTAGTTTAAAGGTCGCAGAGATTTTATAATTTAATAAGAGCCTTTTATACATTTATACCATGAAGTTAAAGAATGATCTTATACTAAAAGCCGCTAAAGGTGAAAATATTGACAGGACTCCTGTTTGGTTAATGAGACAAGCAGGAAGAATACTTCCAGAATACAGGAAAATAAGAAATTCATTGAGTGGTTTTAAAGAGTTAGTTGAAACTCCATATTTAGCTGCAGAAGTTACTATTCAACCAGTAGATATATTGAATGTTGACGCGGCCATTATTTTTTCTGATATTTTAGTGATTCCAGAAGCTATGGGTCTTCAATATGAAATGGTTGAAAAAAAAGGACCTTATTTCCCAAAGACTGTTTCTAATTTAACTGATATTAATAATCTTAATACTTCTAATATAGAAGATCGTTTGTCGTATGTTTTTGAAGCAATTAAGATTACCAAGGAACAACTTTCAGGTAGAGTTCCTTTAATTGGTTTTGCTGGTGCTCCTTGGACTATTTTAGCTTACATGATTGAAGGACAAGGTTCTAAAACATTTAGCAGAGCAAAAAGTTTTCTTTACAGGGAACCTAAACTTGCTCATTTACTTTTAGATAAAATAACACAAACAACAATTAAATATCTAAAATTACAGATTGAAGCAGGGGCTGACTTAATTCAAGTATTTGATTCTTGGGCTGGCATATTGAGTCCGGAATACTACAAGGAGTTTGGTATGAAATACATTGATGAAATTTGTAAAGCTGTTTGTGATGTGCCAACAACAATTTTCAGTAAAGGAGCCTTCTTTGCTCTGGATCAAATGAAAAATTTAAATTGTAATACCATTGGTTTGGACTGGACTATGGATGCTGGAAACGCTGTAAATATTTTTAAAAATTCTAAAACCTTGCAAGGGAATTTAGACCCTTGTGTTTTGTATGGTGACTTTAAATTAGTTGAAACGAAAACTAAAGAAATGCTTGATAAGTTTGTTAACTCTAGACATATTGCTAACTTGGGTCATGGAGTTTATCCAGATACAGACCCAGAAAAAGTAAAATGTTTTATAGAAACTGTAAAATCTTATTGACAAGAAAATGAAAAATCATATAGTTACCTTCATTATTATTTTAGCATCTACCCTTAATATTCAAAGCCAAGAAGATAATAACTTGGTACTAAATCCAAGTTTTGAAAGTGTTGATGGAAAACTTAAAAAATTAACACAAATTAATGTTGCTAACGATTGGGATTCGCCCACAGCATTAAAAGCTGATCTATTTTCCACCAGCATTTCTGGAGACATTTCGGTCCCTATAAATATATACGGAAAGGAATTCCCAAAAGATGGTGAAAATTATGCCGGGATTTTAGTTTACAGTTATAACAATAAAAAACCTAGAACTTACATTCAGTCTCAGTTGGTAAAACCTTTAGCTAGTGGGCTAGATTATTGTATTAAAATACATGTAAGTTTAGCAGATCTTAGTAAGTATGCGATTGATAAAATTGGTATACACTTTAGCGACGAACAACTTAGTTTAGATAAAAAAGGTGATATTATTTTTAATAATAAAGCAGATTTTTCTTCAATTGTGAATAATGAAAAAAGTAAAATTTACAAATCGAGATATAAATGGGAGACTATTTGTGGCACTTATCAGGCAGATGGTAAGGAAAAGTACATTACAATTGGTAATTTCTACAATAATAAAGATACCAAGTATGAGAAACTAACCAAGATTGATACATTTCCAGGTACTCAGTTACCGGAGGCTTATTACTATATTGATGAAATTGAAGTTACATTGTCTGAAAATCCTGAATCTTGTAGTTGTGATGAGAATCAAAAGAAGAAAAGAGAATCTCTGGTTTACAATTTAGATGTTTTGACAGACGAAAACGCTTCCACAGAAACAAAACTAAAAAATAACACTATTTATTTTGATGTTGAATCTTTCAACTTAGATCCAGTTTTCGATGATAACCTATCAAAAGTAGTTCAAATTTTAGTTGCTGATTCTACTTTGAAATTACAGATGAATGGACACACAGATAATTTAGAAAAAGAAGCAATTAAAGATGACCCAGAAAATAAAAAGCTAATTTATTTAGGGAGCTATCGTTCTAAATCTGTAAAAGATTTCTTAATAAAAAACGGCATTTCCGCTAGTAGATTAAGTACTGAAGATTTAAAAGCAAATCAGCCAGTTTCAAGAGGAACATCTTCCTTTAGTTATGCAAAAAATAGAAGAGTTGAGTTTGTTATTTTGAAATAGTAATATGGATAATAAAAATTTAAAGATTCAAAGAGCTTGGACTTTTTATGATTGGGCAAACTCGGTTTATCCTTTAGTTATTTCCAGTGCAATATTTCCAATTTTTTATGAAGGATATGTAGATCATCAAGTTGTTTTTTTTGGATTTGAATTCATTAATACTGCCTTAATAACTATTTTAAGTTCTGGATATTTTCTTCTGTTGGTATTTATACTTCCATTTTTATCTGGTGTTGCAGATGCTTTCAATAATAAAAAAGCTTTTATGAGGTTTTTTTGTTATTTGGGATCTTTCTCTTGTGTATTACTTTCCTTTTTTGATAAGGAACATTTAGAAATTAGTATGCTTTTCTTCGTAATGACTGGAATCGGTTTTTGGGGAAGTTTAGTTTTTTACAATGCTTTTTTACCTGAAATTGCTGAAAAAAAACATCATGATAGTTTGTCAGCAAGAGGATTTTCTATGGGCTATATAGGAAGTGTTACATTATTAATTATATGCTTAATATTAATTTTTTCTTCTCCCGAAGATCAACGTTCTTTTTACACAAGACTTTGTTTTGCATTGTCAGGTTTTTGGTGGTTTGGTTTTTCACACATTACATTTAGAAGGTTACCCAGCGGTAATAAAGTGAATATTAAAGATAAAACTACTTATCAGAAAGGGATTGTAGAGTTAAGAAAAGTCTGGAGTTACATTAAGAAGACTAATAGATTGAAAAAATTTATTTATTCCTTTTTTGTTTACAGTATGGCGGTTCAAACGATTATGCTAGTTGCTGTTTATTTTGGCACTGAAGAAATTAATTGGGGAAGCGGAGCTGATGCCAAATTTGGATTGATTGTAAGTATTTTATTAATTCAATTAATTGCTATTCCAGGAGCTATTTTTTTGTCAAAAATATCTTCAAAAAAAGGGAATCTATTTGCTTTAAAACTCTCTGTCTTTATTTGGATTTTGTTATGTTTTAGTGCATTTTTAGTTCACAAACCCATTCACTTTTATTGTATTGCTGGTTTTGTCGGCTTAGTAATGGGAGGTATTCAATCATTGTCTAGAAGTACTTTTTCAAAATTTCTTCCTAAGGACACAAAAGATACATCTTCCTTTTTCTCATTTTATGATATTTCAGAAAAATTAGGAATTGTAATTGGCATGTTTTCTTATGGATTTATTCATCAAATTACAGGTAGTATGAGAAATTCAATTGTTGCGCTTGTTGTTTTTTTCATTGCTGGTTTAATATTATTATTTCAAGTTCCAAAAGAGGAAAATACAATTGATTATTATGGATGATACCTATGACATTGCCATTGTTGGTGGTGGTATAGTTGGTGCAGCAACATTCTACCAATTACAGAAAAAGTTTTCCAACAGAAAATTAGTTTTAATAGAAAAAGAAGACCTATTAGCAAAACACCAAACTGGTAATAATTCTGGTGTAATTCATTCTGGGTTGTATTACACACCGGGATCTAATAAAGCTAGGAATTGTGTAAGAGGGAGGCATGAATTAGTAGATTTTTCGAAAAAATATAAGGTCAATCATGATGTTTGTGGTAAAGTTGTTGTAGCAACTGACGTAAAGGAGATTAAATTTTTAGATAAGATTTATCAAAATGGCATAGCAAATAATACTGAGGGAATTGAAAGAATTTCCCCAAGCCAAATAAAGGAAATAGAGCCATATGTGAAGGGCGTTTCTGGAATTTGGGTGCCTTGTACAGGAATCATCGATTACGTTGAAGCAGCTCAAAAAATGATTGAAGTTGCATGTGCTGTTAATAAAAATAGTAAAATTCTTTTATCACATGAAGTTGTGAAAATTGAAAACTCTGATGGTTTGAAGCTAATAAAAACAAAAGATGTAACAGTGAGATCTAAGTATTTAATTGTTTGCGGAGGTCTTCAAGCTGATAGGTTGGCTAAGTCTGATGGCATTCCGTTAAAAGAGAAAGTTGTTGGTTTTAGAGGAGATTATTACGAGTTAGAAGATCACGCTAAGCAGATGGTTAAAAATTTAATTTATCCAGTGCCAGATCCAGCTTTCCCATTTTTAGGAGTTCATTTCACAAGAATGGTTAACGGAGATGTTGAGTGTGGTCCTAACGCTGTTTTTAGTTTTAAAAGAGAAGGCTATAACAAAACAGATTTCAGCTGGAACGATACATTAGATGCTTTAACTTACAGTGGAACATGGCAACTTTTTTTTAAAAATGCATCATATGGAATTAACGAATATAGGAGAGCTTTTTCAAAAAAACTTTTCCTTAAAACACTCCAGAAGTTGATACCGTCTCTTAAAATGTCTGATATTAAACCCGGAAGAGCTGGTGTTAGAGCACTACTTTTAGGTCAAAATGGAGAAACAAAAGATGACTTTAGAATAGAATACAGTCAGAATAGTATACATGTACTAAACGCACCTTCCCCTGCTGCGACAGCATGTCTTGCAATTGGGAATGATATAAGAGAAATGGCGATTAAAAAATTTGACCTAGGAAATTAATATACTATTTTATTTTTTTCAAAAACAGATTCCCAATCCCAGATATAGTTTTCAACTAAATTGTCAATTTTCTTTAAAAACACTGGATTAGGTGTATTCAGCTGAGCAAAATATTCGTCTTGATATTTTCCAAGCCTAAATTTGAAAAATACTGCTTTAGAAATACCGTATAAAATATTTTTAGATGGGTGATTCACTCTTGAGATAAAAGAACTGTATTTATCTAATTCGTCCTTCATATCGTTGAACTTCATTTCAAAAACTTCACTCATTTCTTCAATGATTGCATTACTGATTGCATTTTCTTCGTGATTGGACAATATTCTTTCGAAGAATTTCACATTTCCAGCAATTATTATTTTCATAAATACTGATGGATCTTCGTAGTTTAGTTTTGGTGAAGCAATCAATTCCGGGTCGTTGTAAATAGAATTTAAAAAATCCACGTAAGTACTGTCTATGGCATTAAGCGTGCTGTGAACAAATTTAACGGCGAGTTGTTTTTGAGTTATTCTTTTTTTTACAAATAGTGATGCAAACATCTTTATCTTTGATTGATACAAAAATATTTTAAGATCTTATGTTCACGATATTATTGAATCTACCTTTTTCCACAAAGTTATCAACTACTAAAATCAAGAATAAATAAACTTCTACTTAATATTTGTTAATCTGATACTATTTTTGAATTAGAAAAAATATATTTGTTCTCTAATTTTTTATAATGGATAAAAATACAACTACGGGTTTAATTTTGATTGGTGCTGTTGTTATGGCTTTTATGTTTTTAAATAAACCGCAAGAACCATCACCTGAAAATCCCAAAACAGTTACGAATAGCTCTGTAGTTGATTCTGAAAAAACTGTTGAAAATGCAACTGTTGATAGCACTTCTGATATATCTGAGATATCTGATTTAGACTCTAGTGATATGATAATTTATCAAAAACTGAAAGAGCAACAACAAAAAGAAGATTTAATTGAGAGATACGGTTTGTTTTACGCAAATGCTACCGGTGAAGAAAATATATTTGAATTAGAAAATGATAAAATTAAAGTTTCATTTTCTTCACAAGGTGCTAGGATTACATCTACTCAAATGATTGAAAAGGATGAAAATAATTTATTTAAATATAAGACCTATAATGATTTTATAAATGAAATCAATAAACCGCTATCTCTTTTTGAAAAGGAAACTTCTTATATGAGTCTTACCATAGTCGACAATGAAAAAGTAGTTCCAATTGAGACTAAAGATTTATTTTTCAATTTGGTCAAGCAAAATGACAGTCTTTTGGTGTTTAGAGCCTATGGAGGATCACAGGACAAATATCTAGAATTTTCTTATAAATTATCTAAAAGTAGTTATGCTGTAGCATTTGATATAGATTATCACAATATTGAAAACGATATAAAAACAGACGTTGATTTAAAATGGTCTATGTTTGGCTTGTCAACAGAGAAATTAGCTTCAGATGAAAGAAATATTTGTACCGTAATGTATAAATATTTTGGAAGTACAAGAGATTACATTACTGAAACATCAGATGATGAAGAACAATTAGAGGGTAATATTAATTGGATTGCTTTCAAACATAAATTTTTCTCTTCTATTTTAATCAGTGACGATGCTTTAGGAAAAGGAAAAATAGGACATAAGAGCTTAGAAAACGATAAATATACAGACTCCTATTTTCTAAAATCTTCAATACCTTCAATGGGTAAAGTATCTTTTAATTTTTTATTTGTACCCAATGACTTTGATTTATTATTGAGTTACGATAGAGAATTAGAAGACATCATTAACCTTGGTTGGGATATTCTTACATGGATAAGTAGATTTTTAATTAATCCAATTTTTACATTTTTAATGACTTCAGGCCTGAGTATTGGACTCATCATTATAATTTTAACCATTATAGTGAAGCTGATAATCATGCCTCTTACTTATAAAAACTATATGTCTACCGCGAAGACAAAAGTTATCAAGCCTGAAATTACTAAAATCAACTCTAAATACGAGGGGAAAACAGATAGAAATGCTGCTATGAAAAAACAGCAAGAAACAATGGCTTTATACAAGCAAACTGGAGTAAATCCAATGGCCGGTTGTATTCCAATGATTATTCAGGCGCCTATATTATTTGCTGTTTTTAAATATTTTCCTGCAAGTTTAGATTTAAGACACAAAGGGTTTTTATGGGCAGAAGATTTAAGTTCTTACGATTCTGTTTTAGACTTTGGATTCAGTATCCCAGTTTATGGAGATCACATAAGCTTATTTGCTATACTAATGGCGGCATCTACTTTGGTTTATACCATTACCAATAGTAGTCAAATGGCTCAACCCACTCAGCCTGGTATGCCCAACATGAAAGTAATCATGTATATGATGCCTATATTTTTATTATTCGTTTTTAATTCCTATTCCTCTGGACTTAGCTTCTACTATTTTTGTGGTAATTTAATGAATATTGGAATTATGTGGGGTATCAAAAATTATCTTATTGATGAAGATAAAATAAGATTGAAAATTGAATCTAATAAGAAAAAGAAAAAAAAGAAATCCCGTTTTCAGCAAAGATTAGAAGAGGTTTCTAAACAACAGCAGAAAAAGAGAAGGTGAAATTTGTTAATCACATAAAAATGAATTTAATTTGCACCTCAAAAATTTTTAATAATTATGTCTAAAGTCTGTCAAATTACCGGAAAAAAAGTTGTTAGTGGAAATAATGTTTCATTTTCTAACAGAAAGACTAAGAGAAAGTTTTTACCAAACTTACAGACTAAGAAATTTTTTATTCCTGAAGAAAACAAGTGGATTACTCTAAAAGTATCTGCAGCTGCAATAAGAACAATCGATAAGAACGGTATTTCAGCAACTTTGGCTGATGCTAGATCTAAAGGCTTCTTAAAATAGTTATCTTTAAACCAACCTATTTGTAAATTAGGTTCGGTTATGCGTTACTTTACAATTTATCTATTTCTTTTTTCTTTCCTTAATTTAACTTCCCAGGAAAACTCTATACTTCCTATTTCTAACCTACGTCCGGACACCCTAGGGATTTACGATACAGATTTATTACCTCCAATTTTTCATAAAGAAAGAAGGAAATTAGTTAGGACATTTATGCCAGAAAATAGTATGGCTATTTTTTGTTCAGCTAAGAATATGTTAAGAGCTAATGATGTAGATTTTGAATTTCATCAAGATCCAAATTTTTATTACTTAACGGGTTTAAATGAACCTAACAGTATATTGGTCTTATTTAAAAATCCTTATTTATTTGATAAAGATACCATTACAGAATTATTGTTGATTAAAGAAAGAAATCTAAATTCTGAAACTTGGGTTGGTAAGAAATTAGGAATTAAAGGATCAGAGCTGTTATTAAATGTTCAGCGGTCATATAATATTGATAATTTTAAGTTGGATATGTTTAATTTTCTAGAAATTGATTCTTTATTTATACATGATAATTTTAATATGTCTGAAAGTGTTTTTCCAATTCATAACGATTCTGTTGTAGTAGATACTTTAGGAACTAAATTAAAAGTAAATAATACATTAATATTTAATTGGTTAGCCGAACTCAGAGAGATTAAAACAAAAGAGGAAATGGTATTACTTAGAAAAGCTATTTCTATAACCTGCGACGCGCAAACAGAACTTATGAAAGTATTAAAACCAGGAATGAAAGAATTCCAAGCAGAGGCAGTAGTAGAAGCTATTTTCAAGTTAAATGGTGCAGAGTATCCTGGTTATCCTTCTATTGTGGGAGCTGCAGAAAATTCTTGTATTCTGCATTATACTACCAATAGAAAAACTATGAAAGGTAATCATCTTCTTTTAAGTGATGTTGGTGCAGAATATCATGGATACACCGCAGATGTAACCAGAACAATTCCAGTTGACGGTAAATATTCAGAAGAAGAAAAAACTATATACAACATTGTATTAGAGGCTCAAAACAAAGCCATTAAAGAGTGCAAAGTTGGTAACCCTTTTTATATAACAAATACTATCGCTACAACAGTAGTTTCACAAAGACTACAAGAACTAGGAATAATTAAATCACCACATGAAATAAGAAGATATTTTATGCACGGTACTTCTCATTATCTTGGCTTAGATGTTCACGATCCGGGAACTGGTGGAGATTTTCAGGCGAATACAGTGATTACAGTAGAACCAGGAATTTACATTAAAGAGGGTTCACCGTGTGATCCAAAATGGTGGAATATTGGAGTAAGAATTGAGGACGATATATTGATCACCGAAGGAGAACCTGAAAATCTTTCAGGTTGTGTTCCAAGAACTATTGAGGAAATAGAATCTACAATGAAAGCAAAACCTATTGTTTTTAAAAATTTTTAAAGCTGATTTTCTGTTATAGATAGCTTATTAATTATCATTAATGGCCCTTGACAAGATAATTGGTGGCAGCTTTTACAATTATTTATTATGATATTGTAGTTTGTAGTTGTTGGATCTGTATTGAAATTATCAATAGCGTAACCAAATGATAAAGACATTGGTTTTATATGTGGTTTATTAAAACTGCTATCAGTGACGTGCTGTTTATGAATTAAGGCAAATTGAAATAAGTTTTTGTCTATATTTTCATTTGACTCTAGCTTCAACTTAACCTGTTTAAGTTCTTGAGTCATTTTTCTCATCAAATCCGCCATTTCGCTTGTTGGATTAGGATCAATAACAACTTGAGAAGGCTTACTTTTTGAATTGTTGTTACAACTTAAAAAGAAAATTGAAAGGCAAATTAAGAATGTATTATTATTCATTCATTAATAATTACTCCGTCTGCAATAAACCCTAATTCATAGCTAGGCTCGGTGATTAGTGCAATTTCTTCTTCTGCTTTGCCAGCATCTTCTGCGTAATGCTTTAACATTTCAATGGAAGTTGTATCTAGAAAAAGATCTCCCTGAATTACAGCAGTTTTACCTTCAACACTATCTATTGGAACAAAAAATCCATAATCTCTAAATTTTATAAATAAGGTGTCTTCTCCAGTGTCTAAAGTCATCCAACAACCTTTTTTAGAGCACGTTTCAACAATCTTTCCTGATAACTTACAGGACTTTTGCCCTTTAGTCATTACCAGTTCTTTTTCTTTATTAAAATCTAGTATAGAATCATTAGAAATTTCTTTCCCATAAAAAGTAACATTATTATTTGAAACCACTTTTTCAGTAGGGTCTACTTGGTTTGAATTACAGCTATAAATAGCAATAGTTAGTAACAGAGCGAAAATTCTTTTCATTGTAAATATTTTATTCAAATATATTCAATAGATTTTATCTATTACCTAAGACCATTAAATAAAAATTTTAGTAATCTTGTAAATAAGGATAAATAATTTATCTTTGCCAACCATAATTTAAAGAAATGGCTAAGAAAGGAAATAGAGTACAGGTAATTTTAGAGTGTACAGAACACAAAAACAGCGGTATGGCTGGTACATCAAGGTACATAACAACGAAGAATAGAAAAAATACTCCTGAAAGAATTGAGTTGAAAAAATTCAATCCTGTTTTGAAAAAATATACATTACATAAAGAAATCAAATAATTAAGTCATGGCAAAAAAATCTGTAGCGTCGTTACAAAAAGGAGGTGGTAAACAACATACCAAAGTTATCAAGATGATTAAGTCACCAAAATCTGGTGCTTACACATTCAAAGAAGAAATTGTCCATAATGATAGAATCAAAGACTGGTTTTAACTAGTAAAAAAAAGTTTAAATTTAAGCTCTTTCTTTTTCAAGAAGGAGCTTTTTTATTTAAAATAGACAAGTATGAGTTGGAAAAGTTTTTTTACAAGACAAAAAAAGCAAGATCTTGACGAAGGATTAGAAAAAACAAAAAAAAGTTTTTTTTCTAAAATAGCTTCCACTGTTGCTGGAAAAGCAAAAGTTGATGAAGAAGTTCTTGACGACCTTGAAGAGG
Source organism: Flavobacteriales bacterium (assembly GCA_029251405.1). Lineage (GTDB taxonomy): Bacteria > Bacteroidota > Bacteroidia > Flavobacteriales_D > Parvicellaceae > MED-G20. The sequence continues at coordinate 87,748 of JAQXDK010000036.1, read as the reverse complement.
TGCTGGTTTCATCTGACGTAAGTGTAAAAACCACTTTAAAAATAATCGAAAGACTAGAAGAAAGAGTTAAAAATGATAAGTATGTAGGTGTTAGCCAACTTAATGAAATTCTTAAAAGTGAAATTTCAGAAATGCTTTCTGAAAACAATGTAGAGGATATTACAAGCTTTGATACCCCTTCAAAAGATGAACCTCATGTTGTGATGGTTGTAGGAGTAAATGGTGTTGGTAAAACAACTACAATTGGCAAATTAGCTCATCAATTTAAAAATAATGGAAAAAAAGTAGTTTTAGGAGCTGCTGATACTTTTCGAGCTGCTGCAGTGGAACAACTAACAATTTGGTCAGAAAGGGTAGGAGTTCCTATTGTTAAACAACAAATGGGATCAGATCCAGCATCAGTTGCATTTGATACTCTACAAAGTGCCAAAGCTAATAATGCAGATGTTGTTCTTATAGATACTGCGGGGAGGCTTCATAATAAAGTTAATTTGATGAATGAATTAACTAAAATTAAAAATGTAATGCAGAAAGTAATTCCTAGTGCACCACACGAAATTTTATTAGTTCTAGACGGTTCAACAGGTCAAAATGCGATAGAGCAAGCAGAACAGTTTTTAAAAGCAACTGAAGTAAATGCACTGGCAATTACCAAACTAGATGGGACAGCTAAAGGGGGTGTTTTAATTGGCATTTCAGATCAGTTTAAAATACCCATCAAGTATATTGGTGTAGGAGAAAAAGTAGACCAACTTCAACTTTTTAATAGAAATGCTTTTATTGAGGCACTTTTTTCAGATTCTTCCTTTAAATCATAACGGATGAAAACAAAAACACTTAAAAAAAACAAGGTTAATGTAATCACCATGGGCTGCTCTAAGAATTTATACGATTCTGAAGTAATGATGGCTCAATTAAAAGCCAATAAATTTGAGGTGGAGCATGAATCAAAGCAAGGCGATTCTTCAATTGTAATCATTAATACTTGTGGTTTTATTGAAAATGCAAAGGAAGAATCCATCAATACTATTTTAGATTTTGTTGACGCTAAAAAAGATGGTCTAGTTGAAAAAGTATATGTTTCTGGATGCTTGTCCGAACGTTATAAAGACCAGCTAGAAGAAGAGATACCAGATGTAGATGCCTACTTCGGGACAAAAGAATTACCAAATATTTTAAGGACCTTAAATGCAGATTATAAACACGAATTAGTTGGTGAAAGACTGCTAACAACTCCAGATCATTACGCATATCTAAAAATTGCAGAGGGATGTGACCGCCCTTGTTCATTCTGTGCCATTCCTTTAATGCGTGGAAAGCATCGTTCAACTCCTATTGAAGACTTGGTAAATAATGCTAAATCGTTAGCAAGAAAAGGGGTGAAAGAAATAATGCTAATTGCCCAAGATCTTACATACTATGGACTGGACTTGTATAAGAAAAGAGCTTTAGCAGAGCTTTTAAAAGAACTGTGCAAAGTTGAGGGTATTGAATGGATAAGATTACATTATGCTTTTCCAGCAGGTTTCCCTATGGATGTAATCAACGTCATGAAGAATGAAAAAAAGATTTGTAACTACCTTGATATTCCTTTACAACACGGCTCCACTAAAGTTTTAAAAGCAATGAGGCGAGGTACCACTAGAGAAAAAACCACGCAGTTGATACATGATATTCGTTCTATAATCCCCAACATAGCAATTAGAACTACGTTAATTGCAGGATATCCTGGAGAATCTAAAGAAGATTTTCAAGAAATGTACGATTGGGTTGAGGAAATGAAATTCGACAGACTTGGTATTTTTACCTATTCACATGAAGAAAATACTCATGCCCATCTTTCAGAAGATGATGTTCCTCAAAAAACAAAGAAAGAAAGAGCTGATTTAATAATGGAATTACAATCTGGTGTTTCATACGAGCTAAACCAACAAAAAATAGGAAAGGAATTTAAAGTTCTAATTGACAGGGTAGAAGATAAGTACTTTATAGGAAGAAGTGAATTTGATTCCCCTGAAGTAGACAATGAGGTGCTTATCGAAAAAAATAAAGACACCTATTGTCGGATCGGAGACTTTGTAAATGTTAAAGTTTTTAAAGCAGATCATTTTGATTTATATGCTGAAGTAATTGACTAATGTCTTTTAAGGTAGGAGATAAAGTAAGATTCTTAAATGCCGATGGTTATGGCACTATTATTTCAATTTTAGATTTAAGTAGAGCCGAAGTAAAGAATGAACATGGATTTGAAGAAGTTTTATATCTTAAAGAGTTGGTTTTAGAAGGCGCACAAGAAGATTATCAAACAGATGGTTCATTATTTAATGATGAGATTAAAAATAAATTAAGAGCTGATAAAAATACTAATTCAGGAACCGATTTAAATAAAAAACTCAATCAACTCAATAAGTTCACTCCTAACCAAAGATTAATAATTGACTTACACATTGAAAAATTAATAGATTCCCACTCAGGAATGAGTAATTTCCAAATATTAAATATTCAGATGTCTCATTTTAAAAGTTTTTTAAGTTCTGCTATAGCAAAAAAAACTCGTAAAGTAGTGGTTATTCACGGTGTTGGAGAAGGTGTATTAAGACATGAAATTAGAAAAGTACTTGACATATATCACCCAAATTTTGAATTTCAAGATGCATCTTATGAAGAGTTTGGTTATGGAGCTACAGAAATTAGAATTACTAATTGAAGTTCTTCTTATAAAGTTCAAGTGCTTTATCGATACAAATAACTGCTTTTTTCAAATGTTCTTTATCTAAGACATAAGCAATTCTAACTTGATTTTTTATTTTATTATTTGCATAAAAACCAGAAGCTGGCGCCATCATAACAGTACTCCCTTCGTATTGGAAACTTTCTAATATCCATTGACAGAAGTGATCTGCATTATTAATTGGTAATTCAGCAATTGCATAGAATGCCCCTTGCGGCATTGGGCAGGTAACACCGTTTATTTTATTCAACCCATTTACGATAATATCTCTTCTCTGAACATATTCTTTCCTAACATCTTCAAAATAAGAACTTGGAGTAGCCAAAGCTGCTTCTCCAGCAATTTGACCTAAGGTAGGAGGGCTTAATCGTGCTTGAGCAAATTTTAAAGCCATTTCCATGAAATGATGGTTTTTACTAATCAATGCGCCAATTCTTGCACCACACATTGAATACCTCTTAGAAACGGAGTCGATTAAGACAACATTTTGATCAATTTTTTTTAAATTTAAAGCAGAATAGTGGGTAGAACCATCGTAACAAAACTCTCTGTATACTTCATCTGCAAAAAGAAATAAATCGTGTTTTTGAACTATTGATTGTAAAGAAATCATTTCTTCTTTACTGTAGAGATAACCTGTTGGATTTCCAGGGTTGCAAATTAAAATACCTTTTGTTTTTGAAGTCACTTTTGCTTCTAATTCAGCAATAGGAGGGAGTGCAAAACCGTTTTCTATTTTAGCTGTAACTGAAACAACTTTAATCCCACATGAAGTTGCAAATCCGTTGTAGTTGGCATAAAAGGGTTCTGGAATTATGATTTCATCACCTGGTTCAAAGCAACATTGAAAAGCAAATATTAGTGCTTCCGAACCGCCTGTAGTTACCATTATTTCTTTGTCGGAGTCTAAATCGAAACCTAACTTTTTATAATAATTTGATAATCCCTTTCTGTAAGAATGAAAACCTGCACTGTGACTGTATTCAATTACCTTTCTATCTATTTTTTGTAGATTATTAATTACCTGAGTTGGAGTTTCTATATCAGGTTGGCCTATGTTTAAATGAAAAACCTGCGTACCTTTTTTTTTAGCATTTTCGGCAAAAGGCACTAATTTTCTTATGGGTGATGAGGGCATTAGTTCTCCCTTGGAAGATAATGTTGGCATTTTTAAATAAATTATTTTCTTTTAATACTACAACCAGAATTCCTAGTTTCAGGTAAGGAAATAGATTCTTTTTTTCCAGTAGCTGTAAGTGCGTCTTTAAGCCAGTTTTCTTTAACTTCTGACTTGGAATTTACGTTGTCGTCAATCGCTCCTTTATAAATTAATTGAAACTGGTTGTCGAGTAAAAAAACATGAGGAGTTGTACTTGCACCAAAAGCGTCTGCTAGTAGGTTATCTTTATCAATAACATAGGGTGCATCGTAATTGTTCTTACTACTATGTATTTGCATTTCTGTGAAAGAATCTCCTTTATCTCTTTTGGCTTCGTTGCTATTGACCAGAACCATACCTATACGATTTTTTTTACATATTGAATATATTTCATTGTATCTCCCTTGCCAACCTTCCATATCGTTATTTCCAACAACAAATGGACAAGTGTTACAACTAAATATAACCAGTACTCCGTTTTCAAGAACCAAGTCTTCTAATGAAAAATCTTGACCAGTTGCAGCTTTCATTTTAACACTAGTTAGCTTTGCTTTTTTCCCGATTTTAAGACTCTGAATTTTAGGGTAACTTATAAATGAAACCAGTCCTAAAATTGCAAAAACACTAAATATTTTTATTAAATAATTTTTCATCTTTTAATTTTTTTTAAAATTAATTATTAATTAATTAAGTCTAAACTTTGTTGCGATAATTTATATTTTTATTATTGAAATCAATTCAGGATTTTTATTGATGGTTGTTTTAGATGATAATTTAATAGTATAAATTCCGTTTTCTAAAAAATTTAGATTCAAAATTGTAAATAAATTTAATTGCTGTTTATATATTTTTTCACCTAGAAGATTATAAATTTCTATAAAATCGAATTCATTTTTTAATTGCTTGATTTTTAATTCATTTCTGAAAGGATTCGGATATACAGACCTCATATTTTTACGAGATATAATAGAATTAAATCCAGAACAATCTAGGGCTTGTGAAATATAATTCCATCTCTGTTGAATAAATGATTTTAATCCGTACATAGTACCACCCATTGGTCCACCACCAACAGTTATATTGTTGTTGATAATAGCTGTAAAATTAGCATTGGAATACATCTTATTATTATCTGCAAATACAGAACTTTGAATTAAAGATTTTAGTGCATCTATTTTTGGGTTTAAATAAGTGGGTATAAAGAAATTCTCTATTAGATAGCAAATTTGTCCTCTGTATTGGTCGAAAATAATGGGGCTATCAAAAATTCTTTCCAAAAGAGGTCTGTTATTGGAATGAAAATCTATTGCCATTGTTGTCATATTTGAAACAGTTTGTCCTCCATAAGTACCAAAGGTTTCATTGGCATCCCATTTAATCCATTCCCATTTATTACTAGTTAGATTATGGTATAAGTAATAATTTCTTGCAGATTCCGTATAGGTGTCTAGATTACTAAAAAGGTTATCTAATGCTACAGATCTTAAATACTGTTCTAATTCTGTATGAATTGGTAATTCGTTTTCAAAGACCGTGTTGGTTGAATTATTGATGAAATCTATTAGTTGAATGAAATCAGTCCAATCGTTAGTGTCTTTATTACTTTTAAGTTCGTATAAGTCGTAATAATTAGTTTGATTATTTCCATAATACTTTAAATCTGCTTCATTTCCACCGCCGTTGGGACTACCACCAAAATTATCTCCTGCTTTAAACAAATTCCCCTCATCATCTAAAATATTCCAGTCTAAAAATTGATCGTCTATTTGTTCAATTACTGTATAAAATCCCCAAAGGGTTCCGTTAAAGTAAACATTGGCAAAATTGGCTCTTGGTGCAGGGACGTCAACAACTTTACAAAAATCAAAAAACAATTTTTCTCTCATTAAAGAGGGATCTTTAAAGCCGTTACTAAAGTTTAATTTTTTAAGTCCATCATAATTTTGACCAGAAATATATTTATTAAAATCAATTTTAAAAGATTTCTTATTTCCAGGATGCATGTAGCTGGAATTACCTTTTAGTCTTATCCCCACATCATTAAATGATGTCGTACCAGTAGAATCTGTAATAAGTAAGTCTACCTTCATGTATTGAGAAACGTGGTAATTATTTACCAAGCTGTCCCAGTAATTAGTTTGAGAAAAGTTGAGTTCTATATTGATTACTTGATTCTTATCAAAAATATTATCTCCATCAATCTGACAATAAATAAATTGTTTTGAGAGTAGCAGAAGGACTATTAGAATATGCTTAATCATTTTTTTTCAAATTAATTTTTTTTTTGATACTTAAAAATACAGGGCAATGTGCAACGTGTGCTCCACTTAAAATGCCGATACTTAATAAAAATTCTTTTGTAATTTCTCCTCCAGTAAACTTGAATGTTTTCTTAAATAATTTTACCCATTGCGAGAGATTGTATGTTTGATGATTCATTAGCCAGTTATAAAATGAACTGTATTCTTTTTGTATAGAAATCACTTTTTCAGCATTAAAAATTACAGCATTAATTTTAAGTTTATTTCTAATAATACTACTGTCTTCTAATAATCTTTTAATATCTTTTTCTTGATATTTAGAAATTTTTTTGATGTCAAAATTATCAAATGATTTTCTGAAATTTTCTTTCTTTTTTAAAATAGTAGTCCAAGACAATCCTGCTTGGTTAATTTCTAAAATTAATCGACCAAACACCTCGTTGTCATTTGTTAGAGAAAAACCATATTCTGTATCGTGATAAATCCTATTTACATCATTTTTTGGAAGTCTCTGTGCATATTCACAGTAGGTAGTTGGTTTCTCCATTTTATATTAGTTCAATGAGTTTATTTGTATAAGAATTTTAAAATAAAATATAGCTCTTAAAATTTTAGATTATGGTTTTATAAAATTTTTCATATTTCTTAACAGTGTTATCATGACTTAATCGATTGGCTATATGCTTAGGAGCATTTATTTTTATGTGTTCCAATAGTTTTCTGTTGCTGTAAAGTTCATTAAGTGCTTCAGCAAATTTTTTACTATTCTTAGACGGAACAACTAAACCACTCTCTCTGTCAACTACAAGCTCTTTATTTCCAATAATATCACTTATTACAGGCGCTAGTCCTAAGCACATGGCTTCTATTACACTTTTAGTAATCGATTCCCCTTTTATCGAAGTAAGTAAGAATATATCGCAGCTTTTAACAATATTTAAGGCATTATTTCTGAACCCAAGAAAATGGATGTTTTTTGTAAAAGAGTGTTTATTGAGAATTTTTAAGTTTTTTTCATTATTTAAATCCCTTCCTACTAAAACAATATGCATGTTCTTTTTAGGATCTAAATATTTTGTAGATTCCATAAGGTACTTTGTACCTTTCATATTTCTATTATTAGCTACAAGTACTACCAGTAAACTATCTTTGGATAACCCCAATTCTTCTCTGATGTTGTAAGCTTCAATATCTTGGTACCATTCTAATTTATGGCCTTTATTAATGGTTATGAGCTTTTGTGGATTTACCTTTCCTTTTTCTCTCATAATTGTAGTAACTCCAATGGAATTACAAATAATAAAATCTGCTCTAGGGCGTAGTAGTTTTAAGTAAAGTGTGGGGTCGAACCAATTAACATTGGCTGAGTATCCTCTGTAAAGTACACAGGTTATATTAATATTTTTGGCGGCAGCTAATCCATTTACCATGGAGATGTTATTGAACATGTGCATGACATCATACTTCCCATTTTGAAGTTCATTTTTAATGAATTGAACCTCTGAAGCATTTAGTTTTTTTTGAGCTTCGAAATCGATTACCTTAATTCCTGCTTGTCTAAAAGATGATGTGTAAGGATAATTAGCTTTAGTCATGATAGTAATGTCGTAACCAATTTTTGATAGACTGATAAATATTTCAGCTTCTGGACGAACCGTATGATACTGATCATATTTAGACAATACTAAAATCTTCATGAAGGGCAAATTTTACAGTAAATGTATAAAAATCAAATATAGCTCTTTGTTGTCTAATTTTGTATCATTGTAATGAGAATGGATCTTCCAATAAATGTCGATAAAATATATGTTGTTCACGTAAGTTCCGATAAGCATCGTGAAGAACATATTAAAAGAGAATTAGGAAGGTTTGGCATTTCTTTCGAGTTTATGCTAAAAGGAGATAAGTCTGATATATCTACAGAAATTATAACAGAATACTTTACTGGTGATGAAATAGGCGGTCTTTCACCATCTGCTCAGCAATCATGTACTTATAAGCACTTATCTATTTATGAGAAAATATTGGTAGACGGGGTACAGGATGCTCTTGTTTTTGAAGATGACGTGTATTTATCTGAAAATTTTAACGAAGTATTTAATGAAACTATAAGCGAACTTAAATCGCTTCCTAAAGAAATTCAAGATAAGGCATTAGTGAATTTTGAAAACAGTACTTTACAAATTATACATCCTTCCAAACAAGTGGAGGGACAACACCTCTACAAAGCTGAAAAAAGCAGATGTGCAGGAGCCTATTATCTTAACAAAAATCTAGCAAAATCTATTACAGATTATCGTATTAAAAATAAGTGCAATAAAATTATTGATTGGTATCATAACGAACTAATTTCTGCTATTCAATTACAACATTACTGGTGTCATCCACCGGTTGTAGAGCAGGGCAGTCATAATGGAAGAATTCAATCGATGATAGATGATAAAAAGTACGGATATATAAGACAATTTACTTGGAAAATAAGTCGTTTATATAAACATAAAATAAGACCTTTATTCGGTAATCGAAAAAAATGAAAAGTTTAATACGTATAGTTAAATTTACTTTTGGATATAAAAAATATATATCAGGAAGTGTGTTTTTAAATTTATTAAGCTCTTTTTTTGGTTTATTTTCATTTGTTCTTTTAGCTCCATTACTTGATGTGATTTTCAATAAAACAGATGTTTATTATTCCGAATTAGTTGCAAGTCAAAAACCTTTATTTTCTTTTTCTACAGAAGGATTTATTAATTTTATTAATTACAAGCTTGCTAATATAATTGTACTGGAGGGTAAAGTTTATGCACTTTTATTTGTTTGTGTCACCATCGGGATTTCAGTTTTATTGAAGAATTTATTTATTTACATATCAACTGTTTTAGTTTCAATATTGGTAAATAGAAGTGTTGGTGATATTAGGAATAAAATTTTCAAAACACTTATGTATTTACCGGTATCTTATTTATCCGATGAAAGAAAAGGGGAAGTAATTTCTAAAATAAGTAATGATGTTCAAGAAATTGAATGGTCCATCCAATCAGCTATAAAAGGAGTTTTCAAAGAACCCATTAATATTTTAGTATTTCTAATTTCCTTATTTGCTATGAGTTTAGAACTTTCCTTGTTTATCGTAATATTCTTACCTGTAACTGGAGTTTTAATTAGTTTAATCAGTAAAAGCTTGAAGAAAAACACCAAATCAGCTCAAGAATATTTTGGTAATTTATTAGCCCATTTGGAGGAATCTTTGAACGGATTTAAATTAATAAAAGCATTTTCTAATGAAAACCTATTCATCAAAAAATTCGAAAATATTAATGATAATTTTATTTCTAATAAAGTAAAAGCATATAGAAAAGCAGATTTAGCTTCTCCAACCAGCGAATTTTTAGGTGTATTAGCAGTGATTAGTGTCTTGTGGTACGGAGGCAGTCTTGTTTTTGAAGATAAAATGCAAGCCTCTTATTTTATTACTTACATTATTCTTTTTTCACAACTGATTAACCCTCTTAAAACATTGTCAAAATCTATTTATGATGCTCAAAAAGGAAACTCTGCATTAGATAGAATAGAAACAATATTTAAAGCTAAAAAAACTGATAAAATTTTAGATGGACCAATTGATAAGCTGGCTTTTAATAAATCCATTAGTTTTAATAATATTTCATTTTCATATAAAGAAGATCAAATACTAAATAACATTTCTTTTAATGTTCAAAAAGGGAAAACAGTAGCACTTGTTGGCCAATCTGGATCGGGAAAAAGTACCATCGCCAATTTGTTTCCAAGATTTTATGACTTAAATGAGGGAACTATTGAAATTGATGGAGTAAATATTAAAGATTTTAAACTCTCTTCTCTGAGATCCATGATTGGATTAGTATCTCAAGAATCAATTCTTTTTAATGACACCATTGAAAATAACATCATATTTGGAGACCAGTTGGATGAAAAAAGATTAATTGAAGCTGCAAAAGTTGCTAACGCTCACGACTTCATACATGAATTAGAGAAAGACTATCAAACCAATATAGGAGATGGAGGAAATAAACTTTCTGGAGGACAGAGACAAAGAATTAGTATCGCAAGAGCAGTATATAAAAACCCATCAATTTTAATTTTAGACGAAGCTACATCTGCTCTAGACACTGAGTCTGAAAAATTAGTTCAAGATGCTTTAAATAAGTTAATGAATAACAGAACTTCTATTGTTATAGCACACCGATTGTCAACTATTCAACATGCAGACGAAATCATAGTCTTACAAAAAGGTGAAATAGTTGAAAGAGGAAGTCATCAATTATTAATGAGTAACAACGGTATTTATAAAAAGTTAGTTGAAATGCAAAGCTTTGTAAAGTAAAATTTACTAAAATTAAATAGATATAATTTACGGATTTTTTATAAAAGATTACTTAATTAGGTTATTTATAAATACCTCAAATTTATCGTTATAGAATATAGTTATTTCTTCACCCTTAAGAATGGGTTCTTTGGTAGAAAACTCTTGAATTTTGTTTTCAAAATCTTGATGAGAAACTTTAGCATTAGCTTTTTCGCTGTGATTGAAAAAACTCCCAGCACCGCTTAAGCAAATAGCATCAAATTCTTTAGTCCAAGGGAATTGAAGTGTTGCCAATTCTTCTGGTAAATTTTCGTTAATATGTATTTCCACCATATGACTCTTTACTATTACCTCTCCTTTTGAAATATCTTTTTTTGCAAAAACTCCTTTGCCGTGTAATGGTGAATTTTTAATTTCTATTAATGAATTCATAAACTATTAGTTTTAGTAGGTATCTAATTTGATTATTTTATTAATCCAACTTTTATTTTCTTTTTGATAAAAGATGAAGTAGCTTCCTTTGTCAAAATTGGATAAATCAATATTTGTCAATTTTTTAGTAATCGTCTTTTTAAAAATTTGATGTCCAATAATATTTAGTATTATAATTTCTCCATGTAAATGGTCTTTTGGTGTTTGAAGCTGAAAACTACTAAAAACAGGGTTTGGATATATCTTTAATTCATTTACACTTCTTTCTTTCATAATTGCTGTACCATTACAAAATTGTGAATAAGTAATTCTACTAGAAGCTTGTAAAGAGTCGTTGAAAACTACAAAAGAACTTTGATTTTCTTTAAGAGAAAAATCCAGCCAAGGTTTTAAAAAATTATTGGTAATTTCTTGTTGCTCATTTCTCAAAATACTAAGGTTAGAATTGCAAGATGATTCCCCAAAACTGCACAATACATTCTCATTGGCAAAGTAACAATGGCCACCATTTATTATTTTGATTTGAGTTTTACAGCTAGAGTTGAGACCATTGTACATAATATCTTGATGATTTACTGGTGGCGCTACACAGTCGTCACCTCCAGAAAATATTAATGTAGGGATGGAAATGTTTTGAGTAGCTGTTATTGCAGAAGGATTGGTTTCGGCTGCAGCAAAATTTATTAGAGTATTAATGTAGGGATTGTTTTCCGCTGCAAGAAAACCAGCTCCTCCACCCATTGAGTGTCCCATTAGAGCAGTATTAGCTGAAATGGTATTGAAAAAAATAGAAGAATTATTCTGATTTTCAATTTGCATTTGTGAAGCAATAAATTTAAAATCGTCTGCAAAAAACTGATGATTTGGGGTAAACCCCATTTCTGTAGTCGGGAAACATAAAATGTATCCTTCTGGTACTAAAGCATTCCAAAAATTTTCATAAGCACTCCATTCAATTAAATATCCATGTCCAAAAATAATTACTGGGAAAGCCCCATTTGAAACGGGTTCATTTTGTCCTGTGTAATCAGAAGGATAATAAATTTCAGTATTAATATTTCTATTTCTAAGACTATCAAAAAAAGTAATAGAGGTATTCCCAACGCTAAAATTTTGACCCAGTAAAACAAAGCAGAAAGCAAAGAAATTTATTGAGAGAATGCAACTTTTTAAAAACATTTAAACTTGTGTTAATTTAAGTTAATGAAATTTGAACAAATACTATTGGTGTTCACTGTTCAATAAAATCGCTGTATAGCCTTTTTAAAGCCAAAGCTCGTTCGCGTGATAAAATCATCAGCTGTTCATTTCGTTCTAGATGATATCCACCTTTCATGTCGTTATGAAAATAAGAACTAAAAAAAGCACTTTGTTTATCCATGAAATTAAGCCACGAATGTTGTGATGTAATTAATAATTCAGCAGATTCATGTGATAGTGTGTCTTTTAAAGTTTTGTAAAATTTTTTAATTTTAAAATCCCACTCTTCTTGAGCTTTATTAACACATCTAATCATTGCTGAGACCGTATAATTCGAGTCTAGACTCATACACTTTTGACATCTTCTATCAATATTATGTATATCGTCTTGTGAACTAACAGTTAATCCTGAAATAAGAAGAAATAGGAACAAAATTTCCCTCATAAATTAATATTTAAAATGAAAACCTAATTTAAGATTTCTAATTTAAATTTAATATTATAAATTTATTTATGATCAGTTAATAATTTGTCAATAGCAAAGTATCCAGATAATATTGCACCAGGTACTCCCATTTGTTTATATGGATCATTAATTTCTCCAGCAAAATAGACTTTATTATCTAATGGCTGATTTAATATTTTAAGATTTGATTTTTTTTCTTGAAATGCTTGGGTCCAAGTACCATTTGTAAATTCGTAACTTCCCCAATTTTCTAAGATATATTTTCCAGAAAAAGATGCTGACGCTTTGCCATTAAACATTTGATCTAATTCATCAATTATTTGATCAATAATTTCTTTTTTAGAATTAAGCTGATCGTAATTTTCAGTTTCATCTCCCGTACATAGAAAACCTAATATATTAGATTGAGTTTCCTTTCCAAAAGCCATGTCGTAGAATCCTTTTTCACCATTTTTTGCTTTACACGTAATAGCATCAGGGTAAAATTTTTCTGAAAATTTCATAGCTACTTTAAACCCAGGGTGATAGGTGATATCTTCAATAGCATCTTTTTTATTCTTATTTAATTCAGGTTTGAAAGATATTTTATCAGACTTAAGAATTCCAATTGGTACAGTTACCAGCACACGGTCTGCTTTATAAATTTTGTCATTTAAAGTATTCAATGAAACTTGATTATTTGAATAATCAATTGATACTACAGGTGAATTATAAATAATTTTGTGTAATACTGTATTTGCAATATTTTCATTTACAAAATCGTACCAAGTAGTATTTTTAAACTTTGATTCTGACAAGAAATAATACATAAAGTTATTTTGCCAATGAGGATCTATCTTTAATTCTTTTCCATCCCAACTTGCTGTTCTGTCTAGGTGATATGGAATTAGTTCTTCATCAATATTATCTCCTTTTTTTCCTTTTAACTTGTTTAAGGTAATTGGAGCACTATGTAACCATTCTGCACCAATATCAATTGGAAAATCTGCCAGGATAGTGTCTTTTTTTAATCTTCCTCCATAACGATCAGTCGCCTCCAGAATTGTGTAGTCAATATTGTTTTTCTCTAATACTTTTGCAGCTGCTAGTCCTGAAGCTCCAGCACCAATAATAATTACTTTCCCATTATAGTCATATGTTTTGTGTAATGCTGTTTCAGTTGGTAATTTACCTTTAGCTCTTACTGCCCATTGTAAACAGCTGTTAAAGCTTATTAATAGAATTATAACTATGAAAACCTTATTTAGGATTTTAATCATTACTCTTATTTAAAAATGAAAATTCCAATATTTTCAAAATAATATTTCTTCGACAACTTTGTAACCTGATAATATAGCACTTTGAACAGAGCCACGTAATATAAAAGATCCGTTAACAGGTAAAACTCCGTAAGTATTATATGTTTCTCCAGCAAAATAAACTTTATTGTTAAGTGATTCATTTAGATTATTTGACGAAGCTTGAATATCAGAAGTCCAAGTTCCATTTGTAAATGTTTGTTGACCCCAATTCATATAGATATAGTTTCCTAGAAAACTTTGAGATGCAAGTCCATTATAATAACCATCTAACTCTTGAAGAACGTTTTGTAAAATTGCATTTGAATCACCCAACAAATAATATTCTTCTGCAGAACTACCTACAGATAGTAGTCCTAAAACATGATCTTGTGAATTCTTTCCATATGCCACATCGTAATATGATTTTTCTCCACTATTAGTTTCATATGAGATAACATCAGGATAAAATTGCTCAGAAAATTTCATTAAAAGCTTAAATCCAGGAAGAAATTCAACATCTTGAATAGCATTAATTTTTTCTGAAGATAACGAAGGAATAAACGTAATTACATTAGATTTTAACACACCAACTGAGACAGTAACAATAACTTTATCTGCTTGGTATTCCAATCCATTATTTGTTGTTAATATTACTTTATCACCAGAATAATCTATTGTTGTGACCTTAGATTCATAAATAATATTTTCCTCAATATTTTCTGTGAAATTTTCATAAATAAAATCATACCAAGTAGTGTTTTTGAATTTATATTCAGTTATGTAATTGGAGTAGTAATCTATCATGTCCTGTTCTGGTATTTGAGTAATTGTGTCTCCACTAACTGATTGAACATTTGTTGGTTGATATAATATAGTTTCAACATCTGGTTCGTTTCCTTGTTGATTTATTAAATAGTTCAAAATTGATTTATCTGCATGAATCCATTCAGCACCTAAATCGATAGGGAAATCAGCAAAATCTATATTTTTCTGAATTCTACCCCCAAGTTTGTCAGAGGCTTCTAAAATTTGATAGCTAATCCCATTTTCTTGCAATTTTTTTGCTGCAGATAAACCTGAAGCACCAGCTCCAACAATTATTATATCGCCTTTAAATTCAGTTTCTATGTTGTCAGTTTTTTCATCTTTTTTACAACTTGAAGTACAAATAAATAAAACAGTAATAAATAGGGGAAATAAAGATTTTGTTTTCATCATCTAAGTTTATTATTTCGTAAAATTAATTGATTTCTACGCAAAACTATTTGATATATGTCACAAAACTATTTCTTGTTTCTTATCCGACTCAAGGTTTCCCTACTTATTCCTAGAAACGAAGCTAAATCTGTTAGAGATGCTCTTTGTAGTAATTGAGGTTCTGAAATAATAAAATAATCATATCGTTCTTTACTAGGCTTTGATTTAATGTAAAGAAGTTCCTCTAAGAATTCAGTATGTTCAATAATAAATTTATTAATTAATCTTGCAACTGAAATGTTTGATTCTGCTAAAGTTTTGACAGATTTCGTATGAAATCTGATTAACTCTGAGTCTTCAAGTAGTTTGATAGTTTCGTTTGACGGTTGTCCATCAAAAGATTTCATGGTTGATATCACCTCATTTTCAAAGGCAAACCAGGAGCATATTTGTTTCTCTTCGTTTTGATAATATGACTTAACACATCCTCGATTTATGATATAAAAAAATGCGTGTCTTTTTCCTTCCTGGATCAGTTTTGTTCCTTTTGGAAGTTTAAGATAATCGCAACATTTTGAAATATCGTCAAGAGCACTTTCTAGTAAATGTGGGTAATTTAATCTTAATAATATTTTGATTTTAGACTGATTCATTTATTTCCATCTTTCTCTTAAGAATATATTTTGATACAAAAGTAATTCTTCATTATTAAGAATTAAAAAACAACTTCAAACTCTGCTATTAGAGGTCGATGATCTGATACTACAGGTTCTTTGATTAAAAGTAAGTTTTTCTTTTTAAATTGCACTTTTTCAGAATTTCTAAATAAGAGATGGTCTATTTCAAGCGAGTTTTCTCCTTGATAGCTCAATTTATCCTCGCCTTTGTCTACAAAAACAAATCCTTTATCCGCAAAATATTGCATGGTTGATGACTTAGGAGTGCAATTAAAATCACCAACGATAATACATGCTAAATCTGATTCGTTGATAAATTCAACTAATTTTTCAGCCTGTTTTAGCCGACTCAAATCACCTTTTTCTCCAATTACCCAGTCAAGATGTACATTTACAAATAGTATAGAGTTGCTTTCTGCAATTTTTATTTCATTGATAATGGAAGACCTAGGTTCATATATTGCATTAGGTAACTTCAAAATTTTTGTTGAAATAACTGGTTTTGAATATAAAGTAGACATTCCATATTCACCTTTGTCATAATCCATAAACTTGGAAAAGGTTCCTTTCATCAATGTTCTTTTTGCTAGATAATTTGTTTGACTAACACTATCTGACCGCATGCAAAATTCATCTACTTCTTGAAGTCCACATAAATCTGGTGCTTGCAATAAAATTATTTCAGCTGCTCGAGATAAGTCTTGTATATTATCAAGTCCTTTACCATGACGAATATTGTACGACATTATTTTGAGATTCATCGATTCTCTCTGACAATTGGTATAAAATCCTACCAATAAAATACACAGAGTAATTAAAATAATTAATTTTTTTTTCTTTTGCATGGCTTATTTGTTGTTGATAACAGCAAGACAAATAGTATTTTTAATGAGTTTAGGTTTTCTTTAAAGTCCATCAACAGCCACATTTATAGGATACAATTGTTGCTAATGGCTTTCGAGTTATCGATACGAAACAACCAGCTCCTTCTTTCATTGGACCGTAATTGTCACCTTCCCAATAATCATACTCAGTTTCGATAAAAAACAACTTCATAATACGCATTACTTCTGCTTTTGAGTAACCCTTAAATATGAATTTAAATGTTGAGAACATCTCACAACTATAATTCTCGATTGTCACCCCTTGATATTCTGTTGATGTATGGCAATATCTAAATGTACCATCTGTATCCCAAGCTGTTGAATCTAATACTTTTATGTGCTTTCCACCTGAAAAATAAGTTTTAATATACTCTTCTATTGTGATTCTAGAATTGAGATTAATACTCTTAAAGAATTCGGATGTGGGAGTAGGTAGTTTTGAACTATTCTGTGGAACTTGTGGAAATATTCCTATCCATAATAACTGTAATATGAGGATTAAGAATAATTTCATTTAGTATGATTCATTACTTTTAACATCCTTGCAAATTTAGTGCTTTGCTAAAGTCGAAAATTACAAAAGATGAATGACAATGCGAAATGATAACAATCATACATTATCACAAGCATAGGCTATCTAGACTTTCAAGTTGTCTTTAAGTGTTTTAATTAGTATGAAGACAAGATCCAAATTGTCTTTGCGTATTGTTAAGAGGCTAAAATTTTTCATTTTTTTCAACCATTTTGATAAGCATAGGTCTTGGTTGAAATTTATTTCCGTAAAGGTTTTGGTAGTATTTCATTTTATCTACAATATTTGAAATTCCAATTTGATTCATATAACTAAAGGGTCCACCAGACCATGGTAAGAACCCAATCCCAAAAACACCACCAATGTCGCCGTCAGTAATATTTTCAATAATTCCTTCTTCTAAAGCCCAAACTGCTTCGTTCAAAAGAATTAAGATACACCTTTCAGTTATTTCTTTGTCGTTAATTTTTTTTGCAACAGGAGAATCAAAATATTTATAAACACCCTCATTTACTTTTCCCTTTTTAACTTTCCCTTTTTTCTTTACGTAATTATAAAAACCTTTTTTAGATTTTCTTCCAGATAAACCATCTTCCAACATTTTGGGCATAGAATAGTTGAGTTTAATACCGTCTCTATCTTTTATTAAATCAGTCATATTTCCACTCATAACATGAACTCCAACATCAATTCCTACTTCATCTAAAAGTGCTACAGGTCCTACTGGCATTCCTAAATTTTTGAGTGCTTTATCGATTTGTTCTATTCTTACTCCTTCTTCAATAAGAATTAGCGCTTCCAATAAATAAGGACAAAGAATTCTGTTAACATAAAATCCTGGAGCGTCATTGACTACAATACATGTTTTTCCCTGTCTTTTTCCTATTTCATAACAAGTAGCAATCGCCTGCTCGGATGTTTTATTAGTTTTGATAATTTCTAAAAGTGGCATTTTAGTAACGGGTGAAAAGTAGTGCATACCCACTACATTTTCTGGCTTTTTAGCTTCTTCAGACATTTCCGTTAAGGGTAATGAAGATGTGTTAGATGCGAATATAAAATCGTCCTTACAAATACTTTCTAATTCTTTTATGAGCTTTTTCTTAACGGTCATATTTTCTACAATGGCTTCTACTACTACATCAATATTATTAAAGCCTTTATAGTCCAATTGCCCTACAGCCTTTTGAGCAGTTGTCTTAGCTGAAACTTTGCTCATTTGTCTTCTTTTAACTTTTCTATTCAGATTTTTCCAAATATTTTTTCTTGCCTGGTGAATCATCTCATCGTCTAAATCTTTTAAAAGTACATCCATCCCAGAATTAATAGAAACCTCCGTAATACCTTCGCCCATAAATCCAGCTCCTATTACTCCAATTTTCTGAGTGTTTTTTAAATCAACCTTATACGGGTTTTTCTTTTTTTCAGTTGTTGTGAAAAATAAATTTCTAAGTGCAGAAGAAACATTTGAAAGAATCAATTCTTCAAACTTTATAACTTCTGCTTCGTATCCTGCATTTAATCCTTTTTGCAAACCAATTTTAACACATTCTATAATTTCAATTGGGGCTGGATAATTTCCTTTGGTTAGTCTAAGTACTGTTTTTTTAGCTTGACTAAATACTACAGACCTTCCTAAACTTGTTCCATCTAATAATTTTACTGTGAGACTTTTTTTCACCTTCTTTCTTTGAAAATTATTTTTGATAATACTTAAAACAATTTTCTTTGCTGCTTTGTGTAGTTTACTTTGGTGAACTACTTCATCTACCAAACCAATTCTTTTAGCCTTAGATGGGAATATATTTTTACCTGTTAACATCATATCCAGTGAAGCTTGCAATCCAACTAGTCTTGGTAATCTTTGAGTCCCCCCACCACCAGGGAGTAATCCTAGCTTAACTTCTGGAAGTGCTAACTTTGTTTCAGAATCGTTGGAACAAACTCTAGAATTACATGCAAGAGAAAGTTCTACTCCCAAACCATAACAAGTGCCGTGAATAGCTGAAACAATAGGCTTTTTAGAATCTTCTATTTTTTGTAATAATTCATGCCCTTTTCTGCTGAAAGGTTGAAAATCTCCTACTTTTTCACCCTTAAAAGATTTAATATCTGCACCAGCAATAAAGTCTTTTTTAGCACTTATTAGTATTGCACCTATAATATCTTCGTTGGTTTCAATTTCCTTAAATACATTTTCAAAATCTCCAATTAAGCTAGGAGATACAATATTCATTTTATCTTTTTGTGAATCTATCCATATTGTGGCAATTCCTTCTTCTATTTCTAATCTAAAAAGATCTGATTTTATCATACTTCGAATTTTTTAATAATCATTGCATGTCCATGAGCACCTGCAGCACAGGCAGATAACATTGCGTATTTTCCATTTTCTTGAATTAATCGGTTAGCGGCCGTAGTAAGTAGTCTGGCCCCAGTTGCACCAAAAGGGTGACCAATTGAAAGAGAACCTCCCCAATTATTTACTTTATTTAGATCTATATTACCAACTGCTTTTTCTTTCCCCAATCTATTTTTACAAAATTCTTCGTCTTTTAAACATTCTATATTGGTAAGAACTTGTCCGGCAAATGCTTCGTGAATTTCAAAAACATCAATATCATTTAAATTCATTTTTGTTTTATCAAGGACCTTATTCATCGCGAATGCTGGTCCAAGGAGTAATTCATCTTCCAATCTTTGCCCAGTAAAACAATAGTCTACAATTTCTGCTTTTGGAGTTAAATTCAATTCTTTAGCTTTAGATGCTGTCATCAAAAGGCAAACCGCACTTCCGTCTGTTAAAAATGAGGAATTGGCAGCGGTTAATGTTCCGTTTTTTTTATCAAAAGCAGGTCTTAGTTTTGCTAGTTTTTCAATTTTAGATCCACTTCTTATCCCGTTATCTTTTTGAATCATATTAAATTTTGGATCTACTTGTACAGCAACTACCTCATTAAAATGATGTCCTTCTCGCCAAGCTTTTTCAGCATTATCATGAGATCTTATGGCAAATAAATCTTGATTTTCTCTTGAAATACCGTGTCTAGCGACCATAATATCGCAATCTTCTCCCATTGTCCTGTTGGTGGTGTACTCAGCTATCGAAGGAACTTCAGGTAAAAAATCTTTCAGCTTAAAACCTAATGCATATTTAATCATTTGAGAAGTAGATCTAATTTTAGTGCCTTTCATAAGCTTAGTTCTCATTTGTTTTTTATAACCAATAGGAGTTTCAGATGCACTATCTGCACCACCTGCAATTACAATTGAAGATTGACCTGTAGATATTTCCCCAATTGCACTTGCAATAGCCCTGTTGGCTGAAATACATGCTTGACTAACTGTATGACATGGAGTAGAATAAGGTATACCAGCAGTAAGAGCAGCTTCTCTAGCTAAGTTGCTAGTTTTTAATGTAGAAATTACACATCCCATTATCACGCTATCTATTAAATTTGGATCTATCCCAGTTTTATTAATTAGACCTTTTATAGCTAATTGTCCCAATTCATAGGTCATAGTATTTAAAAACTCGGTTTCAGACTTCAAAAAAGGTGTTCGGCATCCGTCAACTAATACAATTTTTTCTTTCATAAGATTATTTGATTCAGAAATTTATAAAAATTCTATGCATGCATTGTTATAAATAGCTTTTTTTAAGATTAATTATTTGATAATTCAATGCAATGTGAATTAAATATGTAATTTGTAATTAATGAATAATTACGAGAAAATTGCAAATGGAGTAGTAGTTAATAGAATCCGTTCTTCATGGATTGAATTATTTAAATTCTATAATGATCAGGCTTCAAAAGAGGGTGGAACTCTGTCTATGGCTTTTGTGCTGCTAACTATCAATGAAAAGTATGGTTCACCTGTTACCAAAATTGCTCCACGAATGAATATGGAGCCTAATAGTCTATCTAGAATTTTAAAATCTTTGGAAGAAAAAGGTTACGTTCTTAAAAGAAAGAATTCAGAAGATAAAAGGAAAGTTTACGTTAGCTTAACAGATAGTGGTTTAAAATTAAGAGACATGGCATCCGAAAAACTTTTTGCTCTTGAAAAAGTAATTAAAGCTAAAGTTTCTAATTCCGATTTAAGGTCATTTTTCACAGTACTAGATACCATTTCTGATATTTTAGATTCTGAAAAAAGAAATCTATAAATTATGATTTTGATTGTTTTTTCTTGACTGATAGATAAGAAAAATTACATTTTCCACATTGGTATTTACGTATTTTTAATTTAAAAATAAATTCCAATACTTTTGATTTAAAGGATGTTTTTACTCTATTTGATAAAGATTCACATTTAATACATTCTTTAGATGAAATACTATTAGAAGGTATACGATTTTTCCAACGTCTAAAAACTAAGATGAAAGAGAAAAAAAGAATAATGAAACCTAGTAGATTAGATAATTTTATAAGTTTAAGTCCTCCGTTAAAACTACCTAACAAAAAAGTATAACTATTTTTTAATAGAAGGTAAATTTTAGAAAGAATAGATTGAATAAATAATTTTAAATCGAAATCTTCAATTAGTAAAAAAAGACCCAAAATTATTAGTAAAAATACAATGACTTCAAAGTAATATTTTTTATAAAATTTTTAATTATTTTTTTCATAACTAAGAAACTAATTATCCTTAAATTATTAGAATAAACTTACAAATTAAAATCTGAATTATTTAAGAAAAATTGAGCAATTTTTCTTCTTGTAATTGTAGGGTTAATTTCTGGTTTTGGAGTAAAAATCTTTATTAAATATTTTAAAATTTTTGATCTCTTAGGGAGACTGTCTAGAATTAAATTTGCAGAGGCCAACACTTTTATGTTGCTTTCATAAAATTGTAATTCCGAAATGTTTTTCTTCATTTTAAATTCATCATTGTCATCCATTTCTTTCTCTAATTTTTGAATTCTTAAATAGGTAGATTCAAGGACATAAATTTCTGCTAAAATATCAGCTAAGTTCATTATGATTTCTTGTTCATGTTCTAACGCTCTTCCAAATGAATCAGTAGCGTATTTACTTAGTACGAAAAATAAATATTTAAAATTTTCTATAAATTTATCTTTAGTTGTTTTTCTAATACCAATTATTTTTTTGAAAATTTCAAATGGTATTTTTTTTGAAATAGATTTTGTATCTATCTCTTTTGTCTGAAATCCTTTTTTCATTAATTCACCAAATGATAGCATTCTATTTATCTCATTAGTTCCTTCATAGATTCTGGTAATTCTTGCATCTCGATAACCCATTTCAACTTTAGTTTCCACACTGTAACCCATTCCCCCATGAATCTGTAAAGACTCATCAACACAGTAATCTAGAACCTCAGAACCGTATACTTTCAATAAAGAACACTCTACAGTGTAATCTCTAAGTGCTTTAACTTTAATTTCGTTTAATGCTACTCCATTTTTTTTAAGTTCCAGTTCTTTTAAATCAATATTTTTCCCGGTTCTATATATGGCAGATTCAGCTCCGAAAATCTTTCTAGCCATCTCACCAATTTTATATTGCATTGCAGTAAAATCACCTATCCTTTTTCCAAATTGATGTCTTTCGTTAGCGTATCTAACTGCCTTTCTCATTCCAAATTTAGCTCCACCTAATGCAGCAGCAGATAATTTAATTCTTCCAGAGTTTAAAATATTAAGTGCTATTTTAAATCCCTCATTTCTCTTACCTAAAAGGTTTCCCATAGGAACAGGACAATCTTCAAAAAAAACTTGTCTGGTTGAAGAACCTTTAATACCCAATTTTTTTTCTTCCTCTCCTAGAATTATTCCTCCAAATTCTTTCTCAACTATAAAAGCAGAAAGTTTATCGTCTTGTTCAATTTTTGCAAAAACTATAAATAAATCTGCAAATCCTGCATTTGAAATCCACATTTTTTGACCGTTAAGCAAATAGCAGTTTCTATTTTCATCTAAAGTAGCCTTTGTTCTTCCAGAGTTGGCGTCTGATCCTGCAGAGGGCTCTGTAAGAGCGTATGCTGTTTTTATTTCGGCAGTTGCAATTTTTGGTAAATACTTTTCTTTTTGAAAATCATTTCCATAATATACAATTGGCAGTGAACCAATAGAAACATGAGTTCCAATAGTTGTAGCAAATGAGAATCCGTAAGCAAATGCTTCCATGTATAATAATCCGGTATTAAAATCTAAAT
Source organism: Flavobacteriales bacterium (assembly GCA_029251405.1). Classification (GTDB taxonomy): domain Bacteria; phylum Bacteroidota; class Bacteroidia; order Flavobacteriales_D; family Parvicellaceae; genus MED-G20. The sequence continues at coordinate 64,401 of JAQXDK010000036.1, read as the reverse complement.
CAGACCCCCCAAACTTTTCTTCAATTGCAATTCCACATAAACCCAATTGAGCCGCATTTTCTAAAATAGCTACGATTTCAGGTAAGTCTTTTGAAGCTTCGTGCTCTTTATCTAGCGAATGGATTTCTTTATTTAGAAAATCAAAAATCATCTCTTTAAGCATTATTTGTTCTTCATTCCATTGTTCTGGAACAAATACAGACTGATAATTAGTTTTTTTAGTGATAAAATCTCCTCCTTTACTTTTCATGAGTTTTTTACTATAATTTTGTTAAGTTAAGATACAAATATATACAATGCACGCATTGTATATATTGAAATTAAATATTCTTGGAACTTACTAACATTGACATAGCCAGTTTAAAAAAACAATATTTGTATGAACTGACTGATATCTATCCTCAAAGAGAGATTGAAAATATATATCTAGAGCTGGTATTAGAAATTAAAAAATGGAACAAAATTGATTTTTTACTTCATGAAAATATTTACTTAATTGAATCAGAGGTTTTATTTTTAAAAGACGCTCTTAAAAAATTAAAACAAAATATTCCTTTACAACATATCATCGGTTATGTTACTTTTCATGACTTAAAAATTAAAGTAACTAAAGACACGCTTATCCCAAGGCCAGAAACTGAGGAATTGGTGCAGCTTATTTACCAAAATAACCGTAATAAATCCAAATTGGATGTTTTAGATATTGGTACTGGCTCAGGATGCATCGTTATTGCTTTAAAATTATTATTAAAAAATTCAAACTGTTACGGGATAGATATTTCTAAAAAAGCAATTATAATAGCAAAAGAAAATGCAAGGAATAATAATGCTGATGTAGTCTTTTGTAATAAGAATGTTTTTAAGTATTCACTTTCAGAAAATTCTATAGATATAATTGTTAGTAATCCACCATATATTCCTGAACTCGATAAAAAGAAAATGCATCTAAATGTTCTTAATAATGAACCTCATATTGCACTATTTGTTAAAGACACTAATCCTTTGATATTTTATGAAAAAATTGCTGATATAGGTCTTGAAAGTTTGAAAAAAAATGGTTTAATTTATTTAGAAATTCATGAGGATTATGCTAATGATGTTGTAGATTTATTAAAGCATAAAAATTATATTAATTGTAAAATTCAGAAAGATTTTCAAGGGAAAAATAGATTTGTAGTTGCTAATAGATATGAGTAGAATTGATTCAGATAGAATAATAGAATTAAGAAAGTTAATTCACTATTATAATAAAGAATATTATGTCAATAATAAATCCTTAGTAAGTGACCTAGAGTTTGATGTCCTTCTCAAAGAGTTAGAAAGTTTAGAAACCAAATATCCTGATTTATTTAATCCCAATTCTCCTACTCAAAGAGTAGGAGGAGATATCACTAAATCTTTTGATTCCGTTCAACATAAATACCCAATGCTTTCTTTGGCAAATAGTTATTCTAAAAGCGATATTGAAGATTTTGATGAACGAATAAGAAAAATTGTAGATATTCCTTTTTCATATATATGTGAGCTAAAATACGATGGGGTTGCAATTAGCTTAATATTTGAAAACGGGCAGCTAATAAGAGCTGTAACTAGAGGAGACGGAACTATAGGAGAAGATGTTACTAATAATGTTAGGACTATATCTTCAATTCCGCTCGTCTTAAATGGTGAATTTCCTCAAATGTTAGAAGTGAGAGGAGAAATAATGTTTTCAAAATCTGCTTTTTTAAAATTAAATCAACAGAGAAAAATCGAAAAACTTCCTTTGTTTTCCAATCCAAGAAATACCGCCTCTGGGACATTGAAATTACAGGATTCTTCAATAGTTGCTAAAAGAGATTTAGATTGTTTTCTTTACGCAGCCTATATTGATAATTCTAAGTTTCACAAAGTTTTTGACCACTACAACTTTCTTTCTAGCTTAGGTTTTAAAACTCCACCAATAGATCAAAGATTTATAGAGCAAGTTAATGATGTAAATGGAATTATGGATTTCATCAATTTTTGGGACAAAAAAAGAGGAGAGCTACCTTTTGAAATTGATGGTATAGTTATTAAGGTTAATGAAGTTTCTTTACAAAATGAAATTGGAAATACCTCAAAATCTCCAAGATGGGCCATTGCTTATAAATACAAAACAACACAAGTGAAAACCACTTTAGAGGATATTATATATCAAGTGGGTAGAACAGGTGCAATTACTCCAGTTGCAGTTCTGAACCCAGTAGAGATCAGTGGAACAATGGTGAAAAGAGCAAGTGTTCACAATGCCGACCAAATTGAAAAATTAGATTTAAGAATAAATGATGTTGTTTACGTTGAAAAAGGAGGAGAAATCATTCCTAAAATTACAGGATTTGATATTTCTGAAAGAAATACGTCCAACCTCCCTTTTGTATTTATAAGCAATTGCCCAGAATGTAACTCAAAATTAATTAAAGATGATGGCGAAGCACATCACTATTGTTTAAATTTCTATATGTGTCCCCCTCAAATAAAAGGGAGAATTTCTCATTTTATTGGTAGAAAGCAAATGAATATTGATGGTATTGGAGAGGAGACTGTTGAGCAGCTCTACAATGCTGGTCTTGTTCAAAATATAGCAGACCTTTATAAACTTACTAAAGAAGATTTATTACCTCTCGATAGAATGGCAGAAAAATCTGCTGAGAATATTCTAGTTGGTATAGAAAATAGTATTCATACACCATTTCATAAAATATTGTTTGGTTTGGGTATAAGGTATGTTGGTGAAACAGTTGCAAAAAAATTATCAGCTTCATTTGGAAACATAAATAGTTTAAGGATTGCTAGCTTTGAAGATCTTTGTTCAGTAGACGAAATTGGAGATAAAATTGCTGAATCTATTGTTGATTTTTTTAGTCAAGATTATAATAATAAAATTATTGATCAGTTACTTGAATCTGGTCTTGTTATGGAGACAGAGGTTCAGAAGGACTCTAACCATTCTACTATTTTTAAGAATAAAAAAATTGTTATTTCAGGAACGTTTAAAAATATATCTAGGGAAGAATTAAAAACAATAATTGAAGAAAATGGTGGTAAAAATACAAGTACAGTAAGTAAAACAACATCCATTTTAGTGGCTGGGGAAAATATGGGTCCATCTAAACTAGAAAAGGCCACTAAGAATAAAGTTGAAATATTAAACGAATCAGAATTTTTTAAACTATTGGAAGAACTTCAAGCCAATGATAAAACAAAACAATTTAAACAAGGTGAGCTTTTCTAAACATTTGTTTAAATTTATAACGCTTTGATATAAGTTAAGGTGTTAAAAAAATGAAAATCACATTTTTAAATTTCAAACTATTTCTAGGAAGTAAGGTTTTAGAGAGAAGACTTAAAATAAAAAATACTAGAAATGTCCAATCCTGTAACATAGAAGATGCCAAATCTATGGGTATGTTATGCGTTATTAAAAATGAGAATGATTACGAGTCTACCGTTCAAATAATAAAATTAATTAAAGCCGAGTATAAAATTCCAAACATTAAGATATTAGCTTTTTATCCTTTAAAAAATGACCCAGAATTCTTGAAAAGTAGATTAGGTCTTGATTTTTTTACAATATACGATCTCAATTATTATTCGCTACCAAAAAAAAATGTCGTCAAAAACTTTATGTCTCAAAGGTTTGACATTCTTTTAGATTTAACTGAAAACGTAACAATTCCCTTAAGATTAGTATTACTTTTATCTAAATCTCCATTTAAGATTGGTAGTTTTTCTGAAGACAAAAAGCCTTATTACGACTTAATGATTGAAACAGATCCAAAGGATTACCTGCAGTATGTAAAACATGTAATTAATTATTTGAAAATCTTCAATAAAAAATAAGTTGAGCATTCAAAATTCAATTATACTTATTGGAATGATGGGAGCTGGTAAAACAACTATTGGAAGATTATTGTCTACAGAGTTAAATTTTGATTTCTTAGATACTGATAAAATTATAGAGTTAAAAGAACAAATGTCGTGTAAAGAGATTTTCAAGAAAAATGGTGAAAATTACTTTAGAACTATGGAAATGCAATTATTACCGTCCTTAAAAAACACAAATACCGTAATAGCTACAGGAGGAGGATTTCCTATTTATAATGACAACTTTAAGAAGTTAAATTTAATTGGTACTACTATTTATTTAAAAACATCGGCTGCGGAACTAAATCGTAGAACGAAAATCGAAAGTGGCAGACCCCTTATAAAAAATAAAGATTCAATTGGAGAAATTCTTGATTTTAGAAATTCAGCTTATCAAAAGGCACATTTTACAATTACAACTGATTTTAAATCGCCTCAAGAAATAGTAGCAACTATTATATCAATTATTGAGTAATATTTTCTAGTTTAAACAGAAATGCATAATCCAAAGCTACTTCCTTTAAGTATTCAAATCTTCCACTAGCTCCACCATGACCAGCTTTCATATTTGTTTTTAGCAGCAGTAAATTATCATCTGTTTTTTGTGCTCTTATTTTTGCGACCCATTTTGCAGGTTCCCAATATTGAACTTGTGAATCGTGAAGTCCTGTTGTAACTAGTAAATTTGGATAATCCATTTTCTTTATGTTATCGTAAGGAGAATAACTTTTCATATAGTCATAGTATTCTTTGTTATTTGGATTCCCCCATTCATCGTATTCACCAGTAGTTAAAGGTATAGATTCGTCTAGCATGGTAGTTACTACATCTACAAAAGGTACATGTGCTAAAACCCCATTGTATAGCTCTGGGTTGAGGTTAATGATTACACCCATTAATAATCCCCCAGCACTTCCTCCAGATGCATATAGATTTTTTTTGGTACAATAATTTTCACTTATTAAAAATTCACTACAATCTATAAAATCAAAAAAAGTGTTTTTCTTTTTAAGTAATTTCCCGTCTTCGTACCAATTTCTTCCCATTTCCTCACCACCCCTAATATGAGCAATTACGAAAATAAATCCTCGATCTAATAAACTTAATCTGTTAGAACTAAATGTTGGATCTATACTGTATCCATAGGACCCGTAGGCATATAGAAGAGTAGGATTTGATCCATCTTTCTTTATTCCTTTTTTGTAAACCATGGACATTGGTATTTTGGTACCATCCCTACCTTCTGCCCAAATTCTTTCAGATATATAGTTGTCTTGATTGTATCCACCAACTATTTCATTTTGTTTGAGAACTTTTGTTTTTTTTGAAAGCATGTCGTACTCAAATACGGTACCAGAATTAACTAAAGATGTGTAGACATATCTAAGTGATGTAGTATTCATTACCAAGTTAGAAGATGTTCCAACTACATACGTAGGGTCGCTAAAAGGAATGTAATGATTGGTTTTCTCTTTTAGATTCCTTACTTGTAGTTGAATTAACCCATTTTTCCTTTCAGAAACCACTAAAAAATCGTTAAAAACATCTAAACCTTCAATCAAAACCTCATTTCTTCCAGGGATTATGTCTTTCCAATTGTTTTTATCTGTATTTTCTTCGAAGCAAAATTTAACACTGAAATTTTTATGATCTTTATTGGTGACAATATAAAATTTATGATTTTGGTGATATATGCTATATTCCAATCCTCTTTCTCTTTTTTGGAAAATTATGGGGTCATCTAAAGGATTATCTGCTGGAATCAGTCGATATTCATCACTAACTGTACTTGAAGAATTTATGATAATGTATTTATTGGACTTAGATTTGTAAACAGTACAAGAAAAAGTTTCATCTTTCTCTTCAAATATTAAAATGTCTTTTGATTGATCAGTACCTATTTTATGTATATAAATTTGATATGCTCTTAATGTTTGAGGATCTTTTTTACCATAAAAAATAGTTTGATTGTCATTTGCAAAAACAACAGATCCAGTAGTTTTTTCAATAGTTTCATTAAGTAAATTATTGGTCCTTAAATTTTTTATTTTGATGTCATATATTCTTCTAGAAAGTGTATCGTAGCTGTATGCCATTAAATTATTATCATTTGAAATGTCATAGTCTCCAAGATTAAAAAAATCATAATCACTTGCCATTTCGTTGACATTCAATAAGGTTTCTTCCTCGCTATTTTCAGTAGATTTTCTTAAATAAATAGGATATTCCAATCCCTTTTTAAATTTTTTCCAATAGTAATAATCATTGTATAAATAGGGTACTCCTTGGTCATCTTCTTTAATTCGAGATTTAAGTTCATTAAATAAGTCTTTTTGAAACTTATCTGTAGATTTCATTTGAAGGTTAGAATAACTATTTTCTTTTTCTAAATATTCTATCACATCTGGATTCTCTCGGTTATTAAGCCAATAATATTGATCTATTCTTTCGTCGTTATGAGCTGTTAATACTTTATTTTCAGTTTTACAAATAGGAGCTTCAGTTGCTTTGTTCATATTGGATTGACAGTTGGGAAAAAATAGAGTTAATATTAAATATTTAATTTTCATTACTTAGTATAAAACTATTGAAAAAATTGCTAATCCAATTAGAAATTTATAGACAGTATTTATGTTTTCGTATTGGGTTTTGATTTTTGCATAATGAAGTAAATAAATAGCGTAAGATATCACTGCAAATGATAAAATAAAATAATAGGAAAAGGTTCTGTCAATAACAAAGGGTAAAAGAGAAAGTATAGCTAATAAAGAGCTAATCATGATGAAAAAAATAATATACTTTGAATTTTTTATCCCAAAATATATTGGAATACTTTTTTCTCCTACAATTAAATCTCCTTTCAAAGAAATCATTTTTTTTACAATTTCTCTTGTTAAATCAATAGTGAATATATAAGTACTAAACAGTCCTAGTGTTATATTAAAATTTGAATTTAGCAGTGCTATACCTAAAAAAAAACTCACAGTTAAAAGCGATGCACTTATCTCTCCAAATAATACTTTTTTTCTTAATTTATGAGAATAAATCCACAAGGCTACTATTAATGAGATTGAAAAAATTAATACTTTAGTGCTAATTAAAAAAGCTATAGAAACACCTAAAATATTACATAAAATATAAATATTTAGACAACTATTTTTACTCACTATTCTGTTAAAGTAAGTTTTCTCAGGATGGTTGATCATGTCTTTTTCAAAATCGTAAAAAGCATTAATTAAATAACCCGCAATAATTATTAAATCAACTGATAAAACATAGAGATGTAACTTAATTCCTTTATCTTCTAAAATGAAATCAATAGAATTCTCAAAAATGAAAATTTGAATTGCGTATAAGCTTAATGTAATTAGAAAAATATTGTACCATCTGGCAATTGATAAAATCGCCATTATTTTGATTATTAATGACTTTTTATCCGATATCGGACTAGAATCTGTGGATGACATCTAGTTGATAACTACTCAGTTTATTTTGTGCTTTTTCAAGGTCTTTAGTGAATCCCAAAATATATCCACCACCTCCAGAACCACAAAGTTTCAAATAATATGAGTTGCTATCAATTCCATCCTTCCACAATTTCCTGTAAAGTTTTGGAATCATAGGCTGAAAATTTTCATAAAGTACTTTTGAAAGTGACTTTACATTTTTAAGTAATGAGTGACCTTCATTTTTTAGAAATGCTTCAATACTCGCGTCGTTGTATTTTTTAAATTTATTTTTTAACATTTCACGAAAACCTTCTTCTTTACATTTTTCTAAGAAATGTTGAACAAGCGGTTGAGTATTACCAGTTTCACCTGTGTTTATTAAAAATACAGCACCTTTACCATCATTAGAATCCGGAATCCCTACTGTCCCTAAGTCAGTTTTAGATTTAATTAAAATTGGTAAGTTTAAGTAACATATCAAAGGATCTAAACCAGAACTTGTACCATGATAATAACTTTCGAGAGAACTGAAAATCTGTTTCAATGCTAATATTTTTTCATTCTCGATTTCTTTGTTGGCATCTATTTTATTTTCAGTACAGTAACGATCATAAATAGCTGCTACTATAGCTCCAGAACTCCCAATCCCAAATCCTTGAGGAATGGAAGAATCAAAATAAATATCATTTTTTAAATCTCTCTCAAAAGCTTGTAAATCAAGTTTGCAGGGAAGAGATTTCTTATCCTCTAAATTTTGGAGATGTTTGAAAAATTGAAAAAGTTGTTGGTTAGATTTTACAGATTTTTCATCTTTTTTATTAAAAAGAAATTTACCGTTGTAGTCAGAATAGGGGATAGAAAGCCCCATGGAATCTTGGATAATTCCGTATTCTCCAAATAGTAATATTTTTCCGTAGTATAAAGATTCTTTAAGCATAGCTTTCTTTTAAAATTTTAGCTCCGCTACCAACTTCATCACAAATATACTGTTGATTTTCGCAAAAAACAATTAATTCGGATTGGATGAAGTCCATAACAGTTTGTTTGTAACTCTTAGGATATAGTAGGTGAACGTTAGCACCCGCATCTAGAGTAAAACTTAGCGGTATGTTAGTTTCTTTTCTGAATTCCCAAATCCTTTCAATAACAGAGACGGTTCCCTCTTTCATTAAAATAAAATAAGGATTTGATGTCATCATCATTGCATGTAAAGTAAGAGCCTCACTTTCGGTTAGGGAAATAAATTTCTCTATATCCTCAGTTTCAAGTAGTGTAATTAGTTCTTTTAAGTTCTGATTTGCTTGGTTGTACCTTTGCTCAGAAAAAGGATGATTATTCATTAAATTATGTCCAACAGTAGAGCTTACTTTTTTAACACCTTTATCAATTAGTAGTATCGTATCTTGGTAACTTTTAAAGGTTGGATGAATTTTAAGATGAGGAATTGCAAACTCATTGTTAGAGAATTCTATTGATTTATGATGTCCCCAGATAGCACAAGGGCCGTAAAGAGATCTACTGGCGCTGCCAGAGCCCAGTCGGCTTAAAAATGAAGCCTTTAAGTATTTGTCTTCATCAGAAAAATCTGATATTTTTTGTTCTAATTGTACTATAGCTAATGCTAAAGCACTAAACCCTGAAGCAGAGGAGGCTATGCCACTACTATGTGGAAATGTATTTTTTGTAGAAATAGCTATACTATATTGAAAAAGGAAAGGGGTGAACTCTTTTATTCTTGAAAAAAATGCTTCTATTTTTGGTAAAAAAGAGGTGTTTTTTTTCCCATCAATAGTAAAATTAAAAGAGAAATTATTAGACTTTTTAAATTCAATACTCGTTACAGTATGGCAATTTTTAAGTGTGAAACTCAAAGAGGGATTCGTGGGTATTTGTATTGGTTTTTTCCCCCAATATTTAACAAGTGCGATATTAGACGGGCTTTCTGCAGATACTAATCCTGATTTAGGAAAATTATTTATTGGATTATATTTGAAATTATGGGTTTTCAAGACGCAATTTTCAGTGTTGATTTTTTAATAATTTCGTTAAATGGAATTACAGTATGGTATCCTTTATTTAAAAAATAGTTTTTATTATTTTTTGTGGCCATAATAAAGTCTCCTCCCCAAGCACCTAAAGATTTAATAGACCCATTGTAGTCAGAAAATAATTGTTTTTTGACAGGTTCAACTCCAATAAGATTACCAATGATTTTTTCATGAATATCGATTAGCTCTTCAAATTCTTTTAAAGTAGTTGAAGCTATTATTTTTTTGGTAAGTTCAGACACTTCATTTATTAAGCCTAAATCTTTCTTCAAAGACTGGAATCTTTTGATTTCTAAATAGCTATTTTGTTTCTTGTTTAAAAAGATAAATGAAATTTCATTTTTAAAATCTGGATCCCAATGTATATTTTTTGTTACTGGTTTGTTGTCGGATAATTGATAAGTTAACGCTGATTTGCTATTGGCACATGCAATATCGTAACCGCTTCCATTGGTTGTTGCAAAATGTATTTCAAATGGATCTAACCCATAAAGTTGTGAGATGTTATTTATAAGCGAAGAACTAGAACCCAACCCCCAATTGTTTGGAAAATCTAAATGACAAGAAATGGTACCACAAAAATTCTTATTCGAATTTTTAAAACAGAATAAAAGTATTTTTTTCAACCAATTTACTGTGTCAATGTCACTAGTTTCAACAATTTCTAAGTTATCTGCTTTGAAGACGGATTCAAACCATAGCTTACCATTAACATCATAACTTTTCCAATTTAAAGTTTGTTTTTGGTGGGGGATAAAAATTAAGGATTGTCCTAATTTGCAAGGAGCTGCAAGAGAAAGAGCACCATCTAGTATTAGGTATTCACCAGTTATTAAAAGTTTTCCGTTTGAATTAAATTTCTTCAAAATTATTTAGTAATTATATTTTCCTGGTTTACTTTTCTTAATTCATGGAATAAGTTGACGACAGCACTATGCTCGACAACTTTGTCATTAAAATGATCTTTTATTTTTTTAATTTCTATTTTAGTTGCTCCGAGTTGATTTAAAATATTCAATAAATGCATCTTCATGTGACCTTTTTGGATCCCAGTCGTTACCAATGAACGAAGAGCTCCAAAGTTTTGAGCTAGACCAGCTGCTGCTATTATTTCCATTAATTTTTTGGCATTGGGATTACCTAAAAGTTGATGAGAGAATTTCACCATAGGATGTAGTGAAGTCAATCCTCCAACTGTCCCAACTGCAATTGGTAAATCTATCCAAAATTTAAATTTCCCATTTTTAATTTCAACATTGCTTAAGCTTCTATATTGACCAGTTTTAGAGGCATAGGTATGGCCACAGGCCTCAACAGCTCTAAAATCATTTCCAGTTGCAATTACAACAGCATCAATTCCATTAAATATTCCTTTATTGTGGGTCGTTGCTCTGTAGGGTTCAATATTAGCTACATGTATAGCTTGTTGGAATTTTTTTGCAAACTCATTACTATCTAATTCTGGGTCGTCTGATAATTCATCTACATTACAATTCACCTCACATCTTACAATACATTCGGGAGTATAATTGCTCAATATGCACATGATGATCACAATTTTCTTTTCCCTTTCCTCTAAGTTACTTGCCTGAAGTTCTCGCTCTAATATTTTCGAAAATTTTTCTAGTAGACTATTTATGAAATTGGCTCCCATGGCATCACAAGTTTCAAACTTTCCTTGTAATTGATAATAATTGGGTTCTAAATCTGATCGATCTAGTACCTTAATATCTAAAATTCCGCCTCCACGAGAGTTCATGTTTTTGGTAAGTTCTTTAGTTTCCTCAAAAAACTTCGATTTGATGGATTCAATGAATTCTTTAAGTACCTTAAAATCTCCATACCAAGCAAAGTGAACGTGACCAATTTTTGTTGTTGAAATAACTTTGGATTTAAACCCACCTCTTTTCATCCAAAATGATGCATTTTTTGCTGCTGCTGCAACAACTGAACTTTCTTCAATAGCCATGGGGATACAATAAACCTGACCGTTTATAAGAAAATTTGGAGCTACACCAAATGGAATATAAAAATTGGTAATCGTGTTTTCAATAAATTCATCGTGCACTTTTTGAACTTTAGCATCTTCGTGCCAATAGCTTTTAAGAAGTTTAATCGATTGATCGTCTCCACTTAGATATTCATTAGTGATCCATTCAATCTTAGCTTCTTTGGATAGTTTTGAAAATCCTTTAACTACTTTATTATTCAACATTTCAGTGTTTTATTTACGATAAGTATTTACGTTAAACAAATGTTTAACAAATATATCAAAATATTAAACAAAAAATAATGAAAGCTAAAAATATTGGCTAGAGTGAGTTAAATTGATAGAGGATGGAAGTAAATATTGGTTTTTTTAACTAACTTAAGTTTATGAACAAAAAAATTAATATTGGCGCATTTTCAACTCTGATTTCCATTTTTTTCTTTTGGGGTTTTGTGGCAGCAAGTAACGACATTCTCATTCCTGTTTTTAAAAAAGCGTTAAGCTTAAGTCAATTTGAATCTCAATTAATATCGTTGGCTTTTTACATTGCCTATACAGTAGGTTCACTTATGTATTTTGGTATTTCTTCAATAATTAAGAGGGATATTCTTAATTTGATTGGATACAGAAATGGTCTTTCATTGGGCCTATTAATTTCCGCATTAGGCACGCTTTTATTTATTCCTGCCTCAAATAATGAATCTTTTCCATTACTTATTTCGGGTTTATTTATTGTAGGTCTTGGTTTTTCCTTACAACAAATAGCTGCAAATCCATTAGCGATACAAATGGGCGATCCTTCAAAGGGGAATATGCGTTTAAGTTTAGCTGGAGGAATAAATAATGTCGGGACTACTATTGGACCTGTGATTGTTTCTTTTGCCATTTTTGGAAGTTTAAATTCAGGTTCCACCACTTTAAATTTACAAGCAGTTCAAACACCTTATTTATTTTTAGGTGCAGCTTTTGTTATTGCAGCTGTCGTTTTTAAATTTTCATCAGTCCCAGATCGCTTAACTGAAAAAAATGAATCGGGAGGTGGAAATGTTCTGGCAACCCTTAAATATCCTCAAGTAGTTTTAGGAATGATTGCTATATTTCTTTACGTTGGCGTAGAAGTGTCCACCGCAAGTAACTTACCAGAATTTATGAAATATGAATTAGGTACAGAAGAAAGTGGAGTCGCTCCTTTTGTTTCTTTATTTTGGGCAAGTCTTATGATTGGAAGATGGACGTCTGCTGCAGGAGCTTTCAATATTTCTAAAAGTTTAAAATCTATTTTGGGTTTTGTTCTTCCTTTCGTTGCATTTGGAATTTTTCTTTTTGTTAATTGGATTGCGGGTAATGAAATGTCTCAATTTCTTCCTTACATAGCTCTTGTAGTATTGTTGATTATTGCTGATAAATCAAGTAAAGGTAACCCTGTTAATCAAGTAATGATATACTCAGCTTTCGGTAGCATAGCTCTTGTTGTTGGTATTTTTTCTACGGGTCTAGTAAGTGTTTTTGCATTTATCACTGTAGGTTTATTCTGTAGTACCTTATGGCCTTGTATTTTCACACTTGGAATCGCGGGATTAAAGGATAAAACAAATACAGCATCTAGCTTATTAATTATGATGATTATGGGAGGTGGTTTTATTTCAACGATACAAGGTGCATTAGCTAGTGACAATTTATTAGGCATTCAACATTCATATTGGGTAGGAGTTTGCTGCTTTGCCTATCTTTTTTTCTTTGCTTTTTCAGTTAATAGAACACTTAAAAAACAAGGTGTTGATTTAGCATCTAACACAGATGTGATTTCACATTAATTTTAACTTTTTAGAATGAAAAAATTACTGTGGTTTATTTTTGTTTTTCTATTGGGTTGTTCTTCAAATCCCAATGCTCTTTACAAGTATGTCAACCCATTTATTGGAACTGGTGGACATGGACACACTTTTCCTGGTGCAACTGTTCCTTTTGGAATGGTTCAGTTAAGCCCTGATACTAGAGTTGAAGGTTGGGATGGATGTTCAGGATACCATTTCTCAGATTCCATTATCTATGGATTTAGTCATACTCATTTAAGCGGAACAGGGATAGGTGATTATTGTGACTTGTTATTAATGCCAACAATGGGAATGGTAAATTTTAATAAAGGTCATAAGGATTCAACCTCTCCAAATTACAGTTCTAAATTTCAAAAAGAAAATGAAATTGCAGAAGCTGGCTTTTATGAAGTGTTATTAGATAAGCACGATATTAAATGTAAACTAACAAGTACCAAGAGAGTAGGTATTCATGAGTATACTTTTAATAAAAAAAACTCGATTCCAAGTGTTGTACTTGATTTAGAACATAGAGACATCCTTTTAGATTGGAATCTTGAAATTCTTAATGAAAATTCAATTTGTGGAAAAAGAATTTCTAAATCTTGGGCTGATGAACAACACTTTTATTTTTATTTAGAATTTTCTGAAGATTTTAAATACTCACTTAACAAACCGGAAAACCCTACTAAAGTATTTTTAAAATTCGATGATTTAAAAGATAAATCGTTGACGGTTAAGGTAGGGATTTCTACTGTAAGCGAGTCAAATGCCCGAGACAACTTAAATAAAGAAGCAGAAAATTGGAATTTTGAAGATTTTAAAAATGCTGCACAGAACTCATGGAATAAACAACTTTCAAAAATTGAAATTTCAACTAAAAGAGATTCTTTAAAAGAAATCTTTTACACATCTATGTACCACACCATGATTGCACCAAATACAATCAGTGATGTTAATGGTGACTATAGATCTACAGATGGATTTATTCATAACGATTCTGTGGATAATTTTACAGTTTTTTCACTTTGGGATACATTTAGATCAACACATCCATTATTTAATTTAATAGAGCGCCAAAAAACAGGTTTATTTTTAAATACTTTTCTAAACCAATTCAACAATGGAGGACAGTTGCCCATATGGGAATTGTGTGCAAATTATACAGGTTGCATGATAGGCTATCATGTCGTTTCTGTTATATTGGATGCCTATGTAAAAGGTGTAAATTACAGTAATTATGATGAACTTTACAGCGCTATGTTACAAGTCTCTAATAGACAAGAATTAGGTATTCCAGAATTTAAGAATAGGGGCTATATATCTTCTTTTGAAGAGCCAGAATCTGTTTCTAAAACTTTAGAATATTCCTACAACGATTGGTGTATTTTTAAAATGGCGCAACTATTTAATGATACCAATACTTTATACGAATATGTAAATAGATCCCAATCTTACAAAAATTTATTCAACATAAATTCTGGTTTAATGCAGCCAAAAACCAACGGAAATTGGAAAACAGGATTTATTCCTTCTGAAGTAAACTACAACTTTACAGAAGCAAATTCTTGGCAGTATAGTTTCTTTGTTCCACACGATATTAAGGGACTCATTGATTTACATGGTGGGCGTGAATTCTTTGAGAATAAGTTGGATGAGTTATTTACAGTTAACTCCAACTTAGAGGGTAGAAATCAAGCAGATATTACAGGTCTTTTAGGCCAGTATGCTCATGGGAATGAGCCTAGTCATTACATGGCTTATTTATACAATTCAATTGGAAAACCTTATAAATCCCAATTAAAAGTAAATCATATTTTAAATAATATGTATACTACCAATCCTAGCGGAATTATTGGAAATGAGGACTGTGGTCAAATGTCTGCATGGTATGTACTGAGTTCAATTGGTCTTTTTGATGCTAATCCAGGAGATCCTTTTTACATTATTCAAACACCATATTTTGAGCAGATAACTTTGAATTTAGAGAACGGTAAAACATTTAAAATTTTGACCAATAATAACGATCCATCTTTTATTTACATAAAAAACGTTCAGCTAAACGGAAAGACTCTTGACAGAAACTATTTACACATAAATGAAATACTTGATGGTGGAGTTTTGACCATCTCTAAAACTAATCAACCAAATACGAAATGGTCAAAAGAGAATTATTATTTGACAGAATTATCAGAAAATCAGAAAATTTTAATAAATCCCAGAGTTGTTGCTAGCTCTAATACTTTTAAAGATTCAATATTGTTAAAAATTGAAGCAGAAACAAATACTCAAATTTTTTATAAGAAAACAGATGATATCCAATACGTGCCTTACAAGTCTCCTTTTTACTTAAATAAAACAGACACTATTTTATGTTATTCTAAAAAAGGGGATAAAGTAAGTAAGGTCGAGTCTGCGTTTTTTCTAAAATTTAATCAAAGAAGAGAAATACAACTAAAAACCAATTACAGTAATCAGTACGATGCTGGCGGTAATAATGCATTAGTTGATGGTTTAAAAGGTCCTAATAATTATCTAACGGGGAGATGGCAAGGCTTTTATGGAGATGATTTTGAATCGGTAGTGGACTTAGGATCTACGGACTTTATTAATTACTTAAATATTGGAGCTATTCAAGACGTTAAATCATGGATTTGGCTTCCTAAACAAGTAGAATATTTAGCGTCTGTAGACGGTGTAAATTATAAGTCTTTAGCAAAAGTAATTCATCATATTTCTGACAATACTTCAGAATCATTAATTCATCAATTTGAATTAAAATTAAGTAAATCTATAAAGGCAAAATACATAAAAATAAAGGCTAGTAATTATGGGAAATGTCCTTCTTGGCATTTGGGAAGTGGAGGAACATCGTGGTTGTTTTTTGACGAAATTACAATTCTGTAATTATTAAATAGCTCATAAATTATTTATAATTTTTTGAAACTTATTAAATCCTAAATCCATTTTTTTATCAATACTAAAATGAATTCCCTCTACACCAATCGATGAGAATTTTTTGCAATTTTTACTAGAAATTCCGCCACCTGCTAAGATTTTAATTTTTCTATTTTTGAGATTCACCATAGACTTGAGGTTTTCAATACCTTGTTCTGCATTTTTCTTTCCACCTGAGCTTAGTAGCCAATCAAATCCCATGTCAGACAACTGCATGGTACTTTTTTCAATATCAAAACAAATGTCTATTGCTTTATGAAACGTACATAGAAGTCCTAAATTTTTTGAGATTTTTAAAATTTCTTCATTTACCTCAAAATCAATACTGTTATTTTTTAATGCACCAAATACCACGCCTTTAGCATTATTTTTTTTTGCTAAATGAATTGATTTTATCATTTTTAAAACATCTTTTTTATTATAATGAAACCCATTTGCATGCGGTCTTATCATCACAAAATTTTCACCTCTAAATGTGTTTTTTGCTATTTTTTGTAGTTCACTTGAAGGGGTTAGTCCATCAAGTTGTAGATTTTGACACAATTCTATTCTAGGGATTTTCAATTTACTAGCTAGAGTTAATCCTTGCTTTGATGAGACGCAAGCTTCTAAAATCATTCTATCATAATTTCATCCGTAAATAACCAACTATTTGAACCTGCTGCTTCGTGCCAGTCTGGAAGTCTTTTAAAATTCTCAGCAACTAATCTTAAGTGCTTAGAATTGAGATTTAAATTTTTAAAAGATGCACTTTTAATGAGTTTACCTCTTTTTGTAATTTCATCAAAATCATTAATTATTCCAACTTCATTCCATTTTATCAAATCATTAGAAGTCAATAATTTAATTTTTTTAGGAAAAACTATCCAAGAATTAATGTATTGGTAAAAATTTAGAGATACGTTATTTACTTGGGAAATAGTGTCGAGAGTAATTGAAACATCCAAATTAGTTCCATAAAAGCCTTGCCAATTCCCATCTTTAAAATCCAACCCTCCTAATTTCCCATCTACTAAGGATTTTTTTCCACTGGCTTGGTATGTAAGGTGATATGGATATCTGTAATTGATACTACCACTTAAGCCCTTATGAACGGCAATTTTTTGAATAGCTTCATTTCCGTACCTAATATTATTTTTAAAAGCTTGAACGGATAAAACCTCATTTTTAGTAATATGGATGCTGTCATTTTGTTTAATCTCTTCTATTAATGTATCGTTTAAGTGATAGAAGAATTTTAGATTTTTAATTTTAGACGAAACTTTTGCATAAACACTTTTCACATCTGCTTTAACTTCAATATCGACAGGTATTGCTTCGATACCGTATTTCACATTTAATTGATTAAGTATGTTGTAATGATGCTCAACTCTTTCTTGAAATTGCAAATAATTTTTATTTCCCGACGACCACAATACTTCACTCATTGCCAATAATCTTGGAAAAGCTTGTTGATCCAACTTTTCTTCGTTTGGAATTTTCTCACTCCATAAATTACATTCTCCTCCGATGACTAGTTTTTTTTCTTGTGAATTTAAATTATCATCTAAAAGTTTGAAGTTGTATACTTTTTCTAAATCAATCGAATTAATATTATAATCGAAATAGCAATGAGAAGTTGGAGACATAATTGCTTTTTTCCCTTCTTTAACAGCTTGAACACCACCTGAAATCCCACGCCAAGATTGTATAGTCACATCTCCTTCAATTTCACTTTCTAATATTTCGTCCCAACCAATAGTTTTTTTATTTTTTATTTTTAAAATTTTAGCAATTCTCTCAATAAAATAACTTTGAAGCTCACTTTCATTAGTTAAATTATTTTCGTTCATTCTTTTTTGACATCTCGGACATTCTTGCCATCTAATCTTGGGAGCTTCATCACCCCCAATATGTATTCGGTCACTTGGAAAAAGTTCCACAATTTCATTTAAAACATTTTCTAAAAAAATAAAAACAGAGTCGTTTCCTGCGCAATAGATGTCTTTAAAAACACCCCAAGATGTTGTAACATCAATAGGATCTTGTTTACAGGACAGATAAGGGTATGAAGCAATTGCTGCTGAGGAGTGTCCAGGTAGCTCTATTTCAGGAATTACCTCTATATATCTTTCTTCAGCATAATTTATGATTTCTCTAATATCTTTCTTTGAATAATAGCCACCATATTTTCCAGTTGAATCCAATCTGTAGGAACCAATACTATTTAATTTTGGGTATTGATCGATTTCCACTCTCCAACCTTGATCTTCGGTCAAATGCCAGTGCAAAACATTCATTTTATAAAATGCTAGTAAATCAATATATTTCTTAATGGTTTTAACCGAGAAAAAATGCCTACAACAATCCAATAACATTCCTCTGTGACTAAAGAAGTTACTATCTGTGATTTCAACACATGGTATTTTAATATTTTCATCTATGGTCTTGTTATTTAAATAAATTAATTGCCTTAAAGATTGGAGCCCATAGAACACTCCCTTGGAATCTCCAGTTAACGTAATAGATTCACTTTCCACTTTTAAATGGTAATAGTTTTTAGCTACTAATGAGTCTTTTTTTATTTCAATGAATAAATTGGGATTTGCTCCCGAAGAAAAAAAACTTTTTTCACTTCGATAATAATGTTGAATACTACTATCAAGTAAATTTAGTCTGTTGTTAATTTCAGATTTTTTTTTGTAAATAAATTGAGAACACTTGAAAAGTTTGTCTTCTAAAATCATTTTAGAAGGTTTGGGAATTATAGAAACATTTAAATTATTTTTTTTTGATGAGCTACAAGAAGTTATAATAATTAGAAAAATTACAGGAATTAGCTGTCTAGTTTTCCCAATCAAGATCATATTGACTATCGATGAGTTTAGATCTTTGGATATCTTGATATGCATAATTGAAACCTGAATATAAGCTATAAGATCCAATTTCTCCTTTTTTGTTCATAGCAATAAAGCCTACTTGTAAATCTTTTAAATCTTTATTTGATTTTTTGATTCTTTCAACTGCTATTTTACATGCTTGTTGCGGACTTACCCCATTTCTCATAAGTTCTACTATTGCATGGGAACCACAAATTTTAATAATTGCTTCTCCAAGTCCTGTTGCACAAGCAGCGCCTACTTCGTTATCTAAATAAACACCAGATCCAATAATGGGAGAATCCCCAACTCTTCCTTCCATCTTATAGGCCCATCCGCTGGTAGTACAACCTGTAGCCATATTCCCTTTACGGTCCATAGCTATCATTGCAATAGTGTCGTGATTTTCATGATTTATTGCAGGAAGTTTATAATTATTTTCTTTTTTCCAATCTTCCCAACTTTTTTTTGAACTCTCAGTCAGTAGGTTTTTATGACTGAATCCATTCTTCAAAGCAAATTCGTAAGCACCTTTTCCACTCAACATAATGTGTGGTGTTTCTTCCATTACTTTTCTGGCAACCGATATAGGGTTTTCAATGTTTTTGATGTAGCTGACAGAACCACAATTAAAATTATGGTCCATTATACAGGCATCTAAGGTTACATTTCCGTTAGCATCTGGTAATCCTCCAACACCAACGCTGGTATTCTCTGGATCAGATTCTACGACATTAAGCCCTTTTTCTATGGCGTCTAATGCAGAACCGTTATTTTTCAAAATTTTTATGGCAGTCTTATTAGCTTTTAAGCCAGAACTCCATGTTGATATAACTTTTGTTTCATTTAAATCAACTAATGGTAAGATTTCTTTTTTTTCAGGTTTCCCAGATGCGTTACACCCTTCGATGATTATTGCAGTAGCTCCAAGACCCCCAATTTTGACAAAATCTCTTCTTTTCATAAAGTTAATATAAGGTAGTTATGATTCCTTATTAATTTTTAACGAATATAAGTAGTTATTGAGTATTTTAATGAAGTAAGTTGTTATTCTCATTAGGGAAAATCACAGAAGGTTCAAATGTTTTTGCCTCTTCAAAATCCATTGTTGCATAAGAAATAATAATCACGATGTCTCCTTTTGCAACTCTTCTAGCAGCAGGTCCATTTAAAGTAATCTCACCACTTTTTCTTTTTCCTGGAATAACATATGTTTCCAGTCTTTCGCCATTGTTAATGTTTACGATTTGGACTTTCTCACCTGAAATTAAATTAGATGCATCCATTAGATCTCTGTCTATAGTAATACTTCCAATGTAATCTAAATCGGCACCAGTTACCTTAACACGATGTATTTTGGATTTAAGGATTTGAATTTTCATGACGCAAAAGTAAAATAATTATAATTCAGAATTTTTAATTTTTTTAAAAATCATATTCTGTATAATCTCTTTTAAACTCTTTAGAGGAAATAGGAGTATTTAAATTTAGCTTGGTAAAAATATATTTTTCAAAAAGTCCTTTTTCATCATAAATTAATTGATAAATAGGAAAGTAGTTTTCATTATCTATAAATAAAATTGATTTTTCACAGTATACACTTGTGATTTTAATAGTCTGATATTCATTTAATTTTTTACCATCGTTAATGTCAGGATTTAAGTACCTTAATTTGGCCAAATTAATTAAGTTTTTATTTGCAATTTCTGATAAAGTTTCACCTTTTTTACATTTATAGTCTATTATGTTGTAGTCTTTATAGTTGATTGTTATTTTATGACATTTCCTATCATTCCAGCTAAAAACACCTTCGTAGGATGTTAATTTATAAAAAGAACTATCGTACCTCTTAATATGATTTTTTATCATTTTAGAGAATAAGTTAAATCCAGCTTCTTTTATGTTATGGTGTCCATCCGCTTTTAATAAGCTTCCTAATGGATCGAAACTTAAGCTTATATAAGGAAAGAAATTAGGATTCACCAAGGCTTTATTGTCGTTTTCACCTTCTACATATAATATTTCAGCTCCTTCTTTTGGGGAACCCATTTTAGCATAAATTTTATAGGGCTTATTTTGAAGTTTACTATTAAACTTACCTTCAATATATTCACCATCTTGGTTTCTTTCACTTCGATACATTTCAAATCTAATTTGATTGTGAGCATCAATAGAATCCAACATTTTTAAAATGATAGTTTTATTAGTAGGATTTTTTTGTGAATGATTCTTAGAAATACTAAAAAGTAATAAGAAGGTTAAGAGAAAACACAGTCTATATTTCATGAATAAAGTATTTTTTATCAAATCTTACTTGTTTTCCATAGACCCCATTTTCTGCTCTTTTTCCAGCACTAATAACCATAGAAATTTCAGCAGGATTTTTTAAACCTAAAAGTTTTTTGATTCTCTTAGAGTCAATACCTTCCATTGGACAACTATCATAGCCAAATGCTCTAAGTGAAAGCATCAAATTTTCACATGCTAAAGCTGTAGTTTTATGCGCCCACACTGCCATTCCTTTTTTATTATAAGGTTCTCTAGGAGTTGGCTTTTTAATGCCTCTTATTTCCATGACTAATTTTTTTATCAACCCTCTTACAGAAAGGAATCCTTGGTTATAAGCCAAAGGAACTATTTTAGAATAGTATGTAACAGCTGATTTAGGTGCTTTTTCACCCATCTGTTCAATCATTTGAAGCATTCTTTGCTGATTTATTTTCCAATAATCGGGTCGGGCCACTGCGACCACTAATTCTTTTGCAGTTGCTGCAGCTGGTTGTCCTAAACAATATTCTATAAGCTTATTTTTTTTATTTTCTGTTCTTACCCAGTAAAACTCCCATGGCTGCAAATTTGATGAGTTAGGTGCTAAAAGGGCAAGTTCTAAACAATGTCTCATGTCTTCTTCCTTCACTTGCTCTTTATTGTAAACTCTAACACTTCTTCTGTTTTTTATAGTTTTTATAAATTCTTCTTTGTTAATTGTTAATGCTTCTTCTCTATGACTATTGCGAGATTCAAAAAGTTCGTTAAGTATTGGTTTTTTAGCTACCATTTTTCAAATTTATTTTTTTTATTAAGACAACTTAAATTATTTATGTTCTTCTTTTATATATTGGATAATTATTAAATTAAGTCTAATTTTTTTTATGGAAACTCTAATAATAGTATTGCTTATTATCTTGCTTTCGGTCGTGATTTTTTTTAACACTAGAAAAAAAAATGATGACCAAAATTCGTCCTTTAACACAGAAGAGGAAAGAAATAAGATTATCAATTTAGAAAAAAAAATAGTTGCCAAAGAAGAAGAAATCAAATATCTGAAAATTAAAATAGAAGAGTTAAAAAAACACTACGACGATAATGAAGTCCATCTTACGGCCTCCTTTAAGAATCTTGCTAATAAAATTTTAGAAGACAACTCAGAAAAGTTTAAAAAACAAAATAGTGAACAATTAGGTTCTTTATTAAATCCTTTAGGTAAAGAAATTGAAAACTTTAAGAAAAAAGTTGAAGAAACTAATAAAGATTATATTGATAGGAATGCTGCATTAACCCAAAAAATCCAAAGTCTAGAGTCTTTAAACTTAAGACTTAGTCAAGATGCAATTAATCTTACCAATGCATTAAAAGGAGATTCTAAAGTTCAAGGAGACTGGGGCGAAATTCAATTAGAAGTATTGCTTGAAAAATCCGGATTAACCAACGGAATTCATTTTACAACTCAAGGTGGTTATAAGGATGATGAAGGCAACTTGAAAAAGCCAGATTTCATTATTAATCTTCCAGATAACAAGCATTTAATTATAGACGCTAAAGTTTCGCTTACCGCTTATGAATCTTATTTTAACTCTCAAAATGAGTTAGAAAAGAGCTTGGCTTTAAAAAAACATATTGATAGTATAAAAAAACATTTTATAGAATTAAGTAATAAAGACTATCCGTCTCTCTACGGAATTAATGCTCCTGATCACGTATTAATGTTTGTGCCAATAGAACCTGCACTGATGTTAGCTTTACACGAGCACAAAGGGATTTACTTAGACGCACTAGAAAAAAATATTGTTTTAATATCGTCTTCTACTTTATTGGCAACATTAAGCACTATAGCGTCTATTTGGAAACAAGAAGACCAAAAGAAAAATGTATTGGAAATTGCTAAAGAAGGAGGGCTACTCTACGACAAATTTGAAGGTTTCGTTTCCGATTTATTAAATGTTGGTAAAACTTTAAAAAGCTCTCAGGCTAGTTATGAAGAGGCGATGAATAAATTAGTTGTTGGAAGGGGAAACATTATTAAAAAAGTAGAAAATCTGAAAAAATTAGGTGCTAAGACTAAAAAAAAATTGCCATCTAAACTAATTGATAGAGCAGAAACCACCGAAATGTAAGAACTATTTTTGTTAATAAATAGTAGTTAACTAATTATGATTTTTGTTAATAAAAATATGAAATTGTCCTCGTTGATATATTACCAATTTTGAAAAAATTAAAACGGATACATACTACCAAAGAAATGAGTTTTTATTCATTAGAAAAAAATCCATTGAATATTCCCTTTTACGAATCTGATGTTCCAGCTGGATTTCCATCACCTGCTGAGGATTTTATGGATTTAGATCTTAACCTCCAAGAGTACTTAGTTCAGCATCCCTCTGCTACTTTTTGTGTCCGTGTTGCAGGAGATTCTATGCAAAATGCCGGAATTTTCAGCGGAGATGTAATGGTCGTAGATCGAGCTCTAGAGCCCCAAAATAACACCATAGTCTTAGCGGTATTAAATGGCGAGTTTACCGTGAAAAGAATCCAAAAGAGGGGAGAAGAACTATATCTTAATCCAGAGAATTCAAAATTTAAGCCTATTCAAATAACTGAAGAAATGAATTTTCAAGTTTGGGGCGTAGTTACACATATTATACATAAGGTATGATTGCGCTAGTAGACTGTAATAATTTTTATGCGTCTTGTGAGCGTGTATTTCAACCGAAATTAGAAAAAAAACCCATCGTGGTATTGTCTAATAACGATGGTTGTATAATAGCTAGAAGTAATGAAGCCAAAGCTTTAGGGATTAAAATGGGGGCACCTGCTTTTAAAATGAAAACTATATTTGACCAACATAAAGTACATGTTTTCTCTTCTAATTTCGCCCTCTATGGAGATTTGTCTAGAAGAGTAATGCAAATACTAGACGAAGGGAGTCCAGCAATAGAAATTTATTCTATCGATGAGGCTTTTTTAGATTTAAAAGGAGTCAATAAGTTGAATCAGTTCTCCACGGATTTAAGATCAAAAGTAGGTAAGTGGACAGGTATTCCCGTATCAATAGGTGTTGCTCCAACTAAGACTTTAGCTAAAGTAGCTAATAGAGTAGCTAAAAAATATACAAAAACTGGTGTTTTTCTAATGAAGAAGCCAAGAACAATACAAGAGGTTTTAAAACATGTTTCAGTTGAAGATCTTTGGGGAATAGGTAGACAATATGCTAAGTTTTTATACGCTAACGGTTTTAAAACAGCATTAGATTTGGTAAAAGCCAATGAATCTTGGATAAAGAATAATATGAGTATTAATGGTTTAAGGATGGTTAAAGAATTAAAAGGAATTCCTTGCTATTCTTTAGAATATCAGCCAGGAAGAAAAAAAAATATTTGCACTTCTAGATCTTTTGGTTTAGAGGTGTTTACCCAACAAGAATTAGAAGAAGCTGTGTCTTCCTATGCGTCGACATGTGCTATGAAGTTGAGAAAAGAGAAAAGCTTGGCTTCCTCTATACTAGTTTTTATAAAAACCAATCCTTTTAAAGATTCCGATCAGCAGTACAACCCTTGTCAAAAAGTAACTTTAGACGTCCCCGTTAATGACAGTATGGAAATTACCAAGCAAGCTTTAATGGCCTTGAAAAACATATATAAAAAAGGCTTTAGTTATAAAAAAGCAGGTGTTATTGTAGGGGATATTGTTCCTGAAAACTCCAAACAGTTAAGTCTTTTTAGTAATAAAGATTCATTTAAGGTTAAAAGTATAATGTGCGCCGTAGATCATATTAATCAAAAAATGGGTAGAAATAAAATAAGATTAGCTGTTCAGGGTTTTGACAGAAAGTGGCGATTGAAACAAGAGAAATTATCTCCTTGTTATACCACTAGATTTAGCGATGTTTTAGAAGTTAAAGTTTAAAGTAATCCCAAAACATTAGTGTTTAAAGAGCCCGTTTACTTAATAAATTCTATTGTTGAAAAACTTTTTAAAAACTTCTTAATTTAATTTCTATTAAGTTAGAAGTTCTAATTAATTTAGTTTGAAATAATTTAATTATGGAAACTTCGAACTTATCTACAGAAATAGAATCTTTAAAAACTAAACTAACCGGAAATATGATGGAAGATATGGAGATTAGAGATCAAATCCATAATTTAGAAATGAAGTTGAAGGGTGTGAAGCCAGAAGATTCTCATTTTGATTGTATTGGCTGTGGTTCTTAGTTCATTCTATCTTTTTCAAGGAATATTGCTATAGGGGGTGTATTTTAAATCATTTACCCACAAGAATTCTCTTTATTTAGACAGGATTCGCTTTTTAAAATCACTTTTTAAATTGATATTCTTCATGGTAAATCGTTCAGTTTGTGTATTAAATAGTCAGAAAACCTTTCATTATTACTTTTTTGAACATTATGTTATAAGTAATAAGTCTTCCATTAATTATTCTAGGTATAGTTTAACCGGCTTATATAGTCCAGAAACACCTCTAAATAAATATATTCCTTTATTTAAATTCAATTTATCTCCGGATTTAACCTGTCCATAATATTTTCCTAAAAGATCATAAACGGAAAAAGATTCCTCATTTTTACAAAATTTCAATTCACCGTTCTGAATATATGAAAGGCATTCAATTGCTCCACCAATACTGATTTCATGTAGAGTGTAATCTGTCAATTCTCCAAAACAATACATTTCAGATGAACTTAAACAGATCAACTTAAATTCTACGGAACCATCATTCCTAATATCAGTAATAACCATGTTTTCACCATCAGAATGCCCCATTCCGGTTGCTATAAAATGAATATTTAAAAAAGTATCATACATGAAGCTGCTGGACCACGGAGTTCCTCCTACATCTCCAGAATAAAAAAAAACGTCACAATTAAGACCTTGAACTTCTGAAATAACCTCAGACCAAAAATTAATCTCCTCATCTCTTCCTGAATTTGAATTCCATTGAACTGCTTCATAAAGCTCTCCTGGAACTTTCCATAACAATTGATGATGCATAATAAAAATATGATCTACACTATCTTTATACTGTTGTATCGTTTCTCTGTAAAACTCTAGCTGACTTCCTGATATATTCCAACCATCAATGTTTGGGTCTAAAATAACAAACAAATCATTTTCATGTTTAATGGAGTAGTAAGTTGCTCCATACCTGCTTTCGTACAATTCTCTATCTTCCATATCATGATTGCCAGCCACTTTATAATGAAAGGTGTTCAAAACTGTCAAGTCTTGTTCTACTGCGAGCCAATCTTCCTCCTTTGGATTTTCTGTAACCATATCACCAAGTAAAAAACCAAAATTCATGGATTCATAGGAATCAATAAACTCAAAGTGGTTGACAAACCTTGGATTAAGTCCAATGTAATGACTTGAATGCCCCGCAGCAAAAAAGGAATATCTAATTGAATTTTGAGTATACCCTTTAGTCGTTATTATCAGTAGAAAAATATACACCCAAACTTTCATCGAATAAAGTAACTTTTAAGTAGACAAATTATAGCTATCATTTTTACTGTAATTACATTTAAAGTTTTGTACCTCTTTTTTTAAGGCAGCAGTTGTATTTAATATAGTAAATAAGATGAACTAACATTAGTTTACAACATATTAAAATTAAAGATTTATTATGTTTTTTTGTTGGTTTATTTTACTGTTGTTACTTTCCAATGCAGAAATTAGCAAATATATTTCCCAATAACTCATCACTAGAAATGTCGCCAGTAATGGTTCCAATGTGGTATAAAACTTGTCTTATGTCCATAGCAATTAAATCCCCAGGAATATTGCTTGAAAGTCCCTTTTGAATCTTTAATAATTCTGTGTAAGCAAGTTCCAACGCCTCAAAATGCCTCATATTACTAATAACTACGCTTTCGTTATTGACGTTGTTTTTATTAAATAATTCATATACTAGATTTTTTATTTCCGAAATATCTGAGTTGTCTATAAGAGAAGTTTGGAAGTGCTCTTTGGAAATATCATCAATATTGTTAATCAAGTCAACTTTATTGGCAATTACTAAACAAGGAACCTTATTTTCAACATATTTAATAAGATCTTGATCCACTTCTTTTTTAGATGTTGAAGCAATGTCGTAAATATAAATTACAAGAGACGAGTTATTAATTTTTTCTAAAGTTTTTTGTACACCTATTTTCTCAATTTCATCTTCAGTATTTCGAATTCCAGCAGTATCTACTATTCTAAAGTCAATGCCGTTTATAGTAATTATTTCTTCAATAGTATCTCTTGTTGTTCCTGCAATAGAAGAAACGATTGCTCTGTTTTCATTAAGAATATAATTAAGAAGGGTAGATTTTCCAGCATTAGGTCTCCCAGCAATAACAGTACTAACGCCATTTTTGATGGCATTTCCATATTGGAAGGATTGTTTTAACTGACCTATATGTGAAATTAAATTTTGAATTAGTTCAGTTAAATGTTTTCTGTCGGCAAATTCTACATCTTCTTCAGAAAAGTCTAATTCTAATTCGATTAGAGAAGCAAATTCAATTAATTTATTTCTTAAGCTCTTCAGTTCTGATGAAATACCTCCTTTTAATTGTTTTATTGCAAGAGCATGAGCAGCACTAGATTTAGAATTGATTAAATCAGCGATTGCCTCCGTTTGACTTAAATCTAATTTACCATTTAAAAAAGCACGTTTAGAAAACTCACCTGGTAAAGCAAGCCTTGCACCTTTATTTATTAATAATTCTATTATTTTTTGTTGAATAAAAGTAGAACCATGACAATTAATTTCTACAGTATTTTCGCCAGTATATGAATGGGGATTCTTGAAGATACTTAACAAGACATCATCTATTATTTCATTTTTATCCAAAATTTTACCATAAATTATTTGATAACCTTTTAAATTCTGAAGGGGTTTAGAAAAAATAGTTTCAACAATTGTAATAGCATCCTTGCCAGAAATTCTAATCAAAGAAACTCCACCTATACCTGGAGGGCTTGAAATTGCACAAATACTATCGAAAGTATTAGAAACGGTCTTCATACTGCAAATATATGTTGCTTTTTATCGTATTTAATAGTTAAACTGCTAATTTTAGGATATGAAGTTTTTATTCTTTTTTCTTTATCTCATTTCAACAATATTTGTTCGCTCTCAAAGTGAACCTAAATTCACTATAAAAGGAGCTAAAACTGTGGATGATTTAGGTTATGTTTCCAAAAGAAAGGCGCTAGATTGTAATAAAGACTTAGAATGGTACCAAGGAAGTTCAGTAGTTTATCATAAAAAATCTGGTAAACCTTATACAGGAACATGTGTAGCTTATTATGACAATAGAAAATTAGAAAGAAAGACAAATTTTATATTAGGCAAAGAAAATGGCGAATGTTTTACCTATTATAAAAATGGTAATGTCAAAGTGAAATCTATATATGTAGAGGGCATAGAAAATGGGACTTGGGGTTATTGGTATGAAAATGGACAAGTTGCTTGGGGAAATACTTATGAAATGGGTGAGATGGAAGGTGAATGGCTTTATTTTTATGAAACTGGAAAACCTTCTAAAAGCTTGAATTATAAAAACAGTATTTTAGATGGGAAACAAACCTATTATTATGAGTCTGGGAAACCAAAGAAAATTATAAATTATAAAGAAGGAGAATTCAATGGAGCTTACACAACCTATTATGATGATAGTATCCCTAAAATGTCTAAATTTTTTAAGAACGGGATTATTAATGGAGATGAATTTTATTATCATGAAAATGGAAAGTTGGCTTTTGAAAAACATTGGGATAACGGAACTGAAAAAGGAAAATGGGAATATTATTTTCCAAATGGACAATTAAAAAAAATAGGTACTTGGAAAGACGGATTAAAAGATGGTAAATGGGAACACTATTTAGAAAATGGAAATAAAACTAATTTTGTTTTATTTAGTAAGGATAGACTTTGGATGATTCTCGAATTTGACAGATTTGGAGTAGTGAAAAGCCCAGAAGAAGAAACCAAGTTTAATGAAATGCTTAAAAATAAATCATCCATTGAAGCTGGTGAAACAAGAAAAGGAAAAAGAAAATTAAAAAAACAGAAAGCTAAAGAAAAGAAAAAAGATAAAAAAAGTAAAAATAATAAAAGTGCTAACGAAAAAAGTAATTCCAAATAAAGTTAAAAAACTACCATTAATGGAGCTTTTTCACACTTTACAAGGTGAAGGCTTTCACACGGGCAAGCCTGCTGTATTTGTACGATTAGCTGGCTGCGATGTAGGGTGTGTTTGGTGCGATGTAAAAGAAAGTTGGGATACCCAGAAACATCCAGATTTTTCTGAAAGTCAAATTTTAAATAAAGTAATAAATTTTAAAACAAAATTTGTAGTTATTACTGGTGGAGAACCTTCTTTACACAATATTGATGGTTTGGTGCAAATTTTGCAAATAAATAATATTTATACAGCAATAGAAACAGCAGGTACGAATGTTATTCCTGAAAATATAAATTGGATTTGTTTTAGCCCAAAAAAATTTAAACCACCTGTTGATCAGATCTATCAAATAGCCGATGAATTAAAGGTGGTAATTTTCAACAGTAGTGATTTAACTTGGGCTCTAGAGCATGAAAAGAAAATTACCAATAAGAATTGTCAATTATATGTTCAACCAGAATGGTCTAAAATGGAAAAAAATATGCCAATGATATTGGACTTTTTAAAAGAAAATTCAAATTGGAGATTGTCTCTTCAAACACATAAATTTATAAATATCCCTTAAGAATGTTGAGATTTTCGTTTATAATTCTATTCATATTTTATGTTTCAGTAGGTTTCAGTCAAAGTGCCTTTTATTCTTCTAAAAATAAAAAAGCAATTAAGCTCTATGAAAAAGCAATCATATGTTTTAACGACATAGACCCATCTAATGGAAAGCCTAACTTATTAGGAGCTGAAGAAAATTTATTAAAATCTATCCAAAAAGATTCTACATTCTGGGAAGTCTACAGCTTACTTTCCAACGTTATGGTAGAGCGTGGAGACATTGTAAGTGCTATTGCCTACAGGAAAAAAATGATGCTCATAACACCTGTTGTTCCATTAGTTGAATATTACTACCTATCCAGTATGCAAATGGCAATTGGATCGTATGAAGAATGTTTAAAAAATGCTAAAAAGTACCAACAATCTCCTCTTGCAGATAAAAGGTATTTGCCAAAAATTGAACGAATGGTTCAAAATTGTCTTTTTGCAATAAAATCTAAAAAAACCCCGGTTAATTTTAAGCCAATAAATTTAGGAGAAACTATAAATACAGAGTTGCCAGAGTATTTTCCATCTGTGACTGCTGATGATTCAACTCTTCTATTCACCAGAAGAGTAGATGATATTACAGCCCCAATGGGCAGACAAGAAGATATTTTTGTTTCCAGAAAAACTGATGATCATCATTGGAGTAATAGTGAGTTAATTAGTAATGTTATTAATAGTAAGTATAATGAGGGGGCTCCTACCTTTAGCTCAGATGGTCAGTATATTATTTTTGTAGGTTGTGAAATTGGTGAAAAAGATGCCAATGGTTTGTATCAGTATGGAGTTGGAAGAACAGGATACGGAAGTTGTGATTTATTTTATTCTCAAAATGATGGGAAGCAATGGTCAAAACCAGTTAATTTGGGCCCGAAAATAAATACAAGACATTGGGAAACTCAACCTTCATTTTCATCAGATGGTAAAACTTTATATTTCATAAGAGGATTAACTTACAACAGACAAAGAAGAAATCCAGACAACCAAGATATTTATGTAACGACAATAATGAAAGACGGTAACTGGTCAAAACCAAAAAAGTTGGCTTCCAACATCAATACACCCTATCGAGAGGAATCCGTTCAAATACATCCAGATGGTTCAACACTTTATTTTGCTAGTAACGGCCATCCAGGAATGGGCGGCTTAGATATTTTTATGTCTAGAAAGCAAGAAGACGAAAGTTGGTCTAATCCTATAAATCTTGGTTATCCTCTAAATACATTTGTAGATGAAAACTCCATTCTTATTTCTTCAAAGGGAGATTTAGCCTACTTTTCATCTAACAGAGAAGGAGGATTCGGTAATTTAGATCTGTACAGTTTTAAAATTGAAGATAAGTTCAAGCCTTTGCCCATAAAGTATTTGAAAGGAAAGATTATAGATGCTGATACTAAAATACCATTATTAGCTAATTTTCAGCTTTCCAATCTAGAAAGTGGAAAAATCATTTCACAAATGCAGTCTAAAACAGGAAATGGTGAGTTTTTAATAACAGTACCAAATAATAAAGATTTCGCACTTTATGCAGAAAAAGAAGGGTATATGTTCTATTCAAAAAATATATTCATGGACAGTTTAACACTTTCAAAAGATGGTTTTTTAATTGTGGAGTTAGAAAAAATTAAGGCTGGCACCTTTATTTTAGAAAATATTTTCTTTGAAAAAAGTAAATCTGATTTAAAGAGTTCGTCTATTGTAGAATTAGAAAAAGTATTAAAACTCTTAGAAATTACACCAACTATTAAAATTGAAATTAGTGGTCATACTGACAGTGATGGAGACGATGATTCCAATTTAGAACTTTCTATAAACAGAGCTAAAGCTGTTGTGAATTGGTTAATTGATAACGGAGTTAACACATCTAGACTTACCTTTAAAGGGTACGGAGAAACCAGACCACTTGTAAGTAATAATACAGTTAACAACAAGGCAAAGAATAGAAGAACCGAATTAACTATTATTGAGTAACCATATTTTATGAGTTTAAATAGCATCAAAAGCCTTATTAAAAAAATACTTCCTATTACAAATAATATACGTTACGATAATCAGACTGTTAAGATTATGGAAATTGTTTTAGAATCTGATTCCACATTTATTGATGTGGGTTGTCATAAAGGTGAAGTGCTGGATCAGGCTATTAAATTTTCTCCAAACGGTCGCCATTTTGGTTACGAACCAATTCCACACTTATATTCAGATTTAGTAAATAAATATGACAACAAATGCCAGATTAAAAATTTTGCTCTTTCTGATAGTATAGGAGAATCAGAATTCCATCACGTAGTTTCAAATCCTGCTTACAGCGGTATCAAAAAAAGATCATATCCTGGTAATGAAAATGTAAATAAAATTAAGATTAAAACCACAACTTTAGACGACGAGTTAATTAATGAATCTCGAGTAGATTTAATAAAAATAGATGTCGAGGGTGGAGAATACGGAGTTCTTAAGGGGGGCAAAAACATAATTAATAAATTCCATCCTGTTTTTATATTTGAGCACGGATTGGGAGCTTCCGACTACTACGATACTAACCCATCTGATTTGTATGATTTTTTTGAATCTTTAGATTATAATATTTATACTTTGAAAGGTTTTATAAATCAGTCTACCATATTAACAAAAGAAAAGTTTGTTGATCTATACTTAAGAAATAAAGAATATTATTTTTTATCGATGTTTAAAGCTTGATTAATTTTTTTAAATAATTAGTCGATTGGCTTTTAATATTTATCCAATACATGCCATCTTTAAGTTCATTTAAGTCAATTATTTTGGTATTTAAAGTAGTTTGTAATATAATTTTTCCATTGTTATCGTAAATAAATAGTTCGCTCTTTTTTTCAATGTTATTTATGTTTAAGAATCTTTCAGTAGGGTTGGGGTAAATATTAATTTCTTTAAACTTTATCTTAATTTCAGAAAGCAGAAGGTTGTTGGAATATGTGCTGTCCCATTCACCGTTAAAGGTTTTAGAAATAAAAAAATCTGTAAAACCGTTATTTGTTTCTTGAGTAGTGCCTATTGCAACTAAACCATTATTATAAATTAGGGTATCCATCCCATTTACCACGTCCTGATGATTGCCGTTAAGTCTAGAACTAGTAGGTATTCCCCATTGATTACTCATTTCAGTGAAAAACACTTTATTTTTATTATTGTAGAAAATATTAGATATTAAATAATAACGATTGGAATTTTGTTTTCTAATTAATTGCACACAAGCATCGTTTTGCTGACTTACATAAGGTAATGTAGGGGAATAAAACAATTCATTCCCGAGAGTGTCTACTGCTCCAACTAAATAATAAGATAGCGGAATAATATTAGTAGGTTGAATAGGTTTTTTACTTCCACAAAAAACAATTTTTTCATTGATTATAGTTAGCGATTTACCTGAACTATATAAACTATCGCTGTAATAATTCCATGAAGTATCTCCAAGTTGATTAATTTTTGATATCCAAAGTCGAGGATTTTGATGTTGACTTTCATTAGTTCCTATACAGTACAAATTGCCTTTGTGGTCTTGTTTAATATCTTGAAATTCATCTTCTTCTGGTCCTCCATAGGTTTTCATCATTAGTGAGTCTCCATGGTTATTAATTTTTAAAATGAAACCATTACCGTTATTTCCATAACTATACGTTTTACCAACTACATAATAGCTATTGGGATCAGTTTGAGAAGAAATTATTCTATTTCCAAAATCCCAATCGTCTCCACCATACCTTTTATTCCATATAAGTTCTCCGTTTTTATTAATTTTTAAGACATGTATATCGTAATCTAAGCTGTTACTGTTAGAATATCCACAAGCAATAAATCCAGAATCTGGGGTTTCAATAATATCTTTCCCGTAGTCAATACCAGAACCCCCAAAAGTTTTATGCCATAGAAAATCACCCTTATGGTCCAACTTAATTAAATAAAAATCTGTGAGCCCATTTCCAAAACTTTCTGTTGCTCCTATAGCCAAAAAACCACTGTCCTTAGTGGCTATAACGGCTTCACCATATTCATTTAAATCTCCTCCAAAAGATTTAAAAAATGTTGTCTGGCTTGTTGTATTTATACAAAAAATAGTGGTTACAAAAAGTATAAATATGCTTTTTAACTTACTTTCCATGAGAAATTTAAAATGATTCCAAAAGATTTTCCAAAAGAAGGTATAAATCCAATTAAGTTTTGAATGGTTAAGTTGGCACTCCATTTTTTTTGTTCAATTGCAGAATTGAATCCAAGCTGCATCTTATTATATCCTCCATAATTTAAAACTCCACCTAGACGAAATTTATTTCTCAAAAAGTAATTAATTCTCAAATATATTTTAGGTAAATATTGAGAATTGAATCTATAATATAATCCTGAATAAAAATCAATTTTGTTAACTCTGAAATTTATATTGGTGTTCACTTCAAATGGTGTTATTAATATTTTATTTTCAAGACTATTTCCACGACTAAAGTTATTGAATAAACTATTAGAACTATCGTTGTTTGATATTTGGTTTAGGGACAAACCAGAGTAAATAAAGGAAGTATCATAATTAATAGATTTTATATTATTATGTAGGTATATAATCCCCAAATTTTTAATTTGAAAATCAAAATTCACTTTATTTGAAATAATTGGATTTGATATTTGAAAATCCAAACCAAAGCTGCTTCCATTTTTCTTGAAAAAGTGACTCGTATTACCCGTCGAAATAATTTCTGGATTACCAACAACAATCCATTTATAAGGATTGGTGAAATTTAAATAATCTTGATCGCCAAATTTTCCGTTAGATTCATTTAGAATATTTCCTAAAGTAATACCAGCATTAAATCTCTTGAAAAATTTACCGATATGCAGTAGTTGATGATTTCTAAAATGAAAAGCAGTTGTATTTAGTAATAGTTGTTCGTCAATATTTGTATTTCCTCTGAAAATTAAATCAAATAAACCTAGATTGTATTTCCCTCCAGCGGTTATTAAACTTTGATAATTGATATACCATCCATAATCATTTTTAGAGTTTTTAAATTTTGTACCTATATTAATATCTAACTCCATCCCACTTCTTTGAATATTATTGATGCCTTCTAAATTCCCTTTATCATTATTGTTGATTTGTCCTCCGTAGTATAATTTTTTAAAGAAATTTGATGGCAAGTGGGTAGATCCAATATTAAAATTACTATTCGCATAAACTTCCGTTTTTCTAAATAGCTTTAATGAATCATCAGAAGAAGCATTAACGATAACAAAGCTCCATGTAAAGATTATGATAACAATACTTTTCAATTTATTTCGATTTGAGTATCTAGTTCTAAGTCTATTTTATAGTAAATATTCTGATTATTTAGAATGGGATTTTTTAATATCGTGTCTGGACTATTAAATGTTATTTCGAAAATAAATTTCTTATCATTTATTAAAAAATCTGTCTTTTCGTTATCTAAATAAATCTGTAATTGCGAAGTTGTTGCTTCTGAAAAAACCCCATAATCATTAACAATTGCTGAGGATACACAATTTGAATTCATAATTAAGGAATCTCCGTTTAAAAACTTTATTGTAAAACAACAGTTAACAGGGAATTCGTTAATTACATCAATATTAATTAATACGTTATTTGGTTGAATTTGGTCTGTTAAACTAAGACTTACAGTATCAGTAAATTTTAAATCATTGACATTAAATTTTAATGGTATTTTAATGTCTGAATTAATAACTAGTGAAAGACTATCATTGTAGAAGTCGTTATAAGCGGAATGGTTACCCATTGGATTAATTTCTATATCGTAATTTAAATCAACAGTCTCTGGAAAAAAACTTATTAAATCATTTAAGTTTGAGTTCTGATTTGTGAATAAAATTTCTGCGTATCCAAACTGAATATTAGCACCTAAATTATTAGCTCTAGATAAATTAATTGTCTGACCAATTGTAGGATGTTGTAAGGGTAGTTTGTCTTCATCTTTGTTAAATATTACTTCGTTTATTTTAATTTGAGCATCAACACCTATGCCATTACTGATACTTAATTTCAGTTCTGGATCTTCTATTTCAATGATCTTTGACGACAGATTATCAGTAAATAAAACTCTTATTTCACTAGTGTCTGATATTTCTTTATTACCTAGATATCCAGATAATGACCTAATATTTAAGTCTTCTAAAGTCAAATCTATAGAAATGAAATCATTGCTATTAAGTACAGTGTTTTGAGTATTTTCAGTTGAATAACCAAATCTAATTGAAGTTGCAAGATGATTAAAAGTCGAATTACTATTTGAGAAGTCAAATATGTAGTTATCTAAATATATTGATCCTTCATAAGTATCTAAAACACCATTGGTATTTGGAATTAATAAAGTATCTGTAAAATCATTACCAATATTATTTTTTGCTGTAGGAATATTGATTATTAAATACATAATACCATTGATATTACTCTTCACGGAATACTTTAATTTTAAATTATTGAAATTTATTTCATTTAGTTTTACATCACCAAAATCAAGTATTTGGCTTTCGTTATAAGAAATTGGTATTTCAAAACCAGGAGGGAAAGGAACGCCATATATAAAACTTGGAATTTCAAGGGTGTCAATTACAGTGAAATTAAAATCTGGTAGAAAATCTTTTTGTTGGAGTTTAAAAACTTCAACACTTTTTGTGTAAATATTGTGGGTGCCGTCGTTACTTAAATATAAATTATCAGAACCAATTAGCTTGCTCAAATTGACAGTATCTGTACTTACTGGTAATATGTAATTTCCATTCCAACTTATTTTTTTAGTTCTTTTTTTACAACCTAGAAAAACAATTAAAAATATATAAATCAGATATTTATTTTTCACGTTATAAAATTAATTATTTATCATTTGATCAAATTATAATTTACGAATACTTCCCTTTCCAAATTTTTTCAATTTTTAACCGATATTCTTTTTCTTTTTTATTTTCTTTAGGTGTGTATAATGAATTCCCTTTTAACTCTTCTGGCATAAATTCTTGTAGGTGTAAGTCATTTTCGTTGTCATGACTGTAAGAGTAATTTTCCCCATAATTTAATTCTTTCATTAGAGTTGATGGTGCATTTCTTAGATGAAGAGGAACACTTAAATCACCCAATTCACTTACTACAGATTGTGCTTTATTTATTGCTAAATAAGACGAATTGCTTTTTGGTGATAACGAAAGGTAGATTGCACATTGAGCAAGTACAATTCTACACTCTGGCCAGCCAATTTTGTCAATTGATTCGAAACAGCTGTTGGCCATAATTAGGGCAGTTGGATTGGCCATTCCTATGTCTTCAGAAGCAGCAATAATTAATCTTCTGGCTATAAATTTTGGATCTTCGTTGCCTTCAACCATTCTGGCTAGCCAGTAAACGGTTGCATTAGGGTCACTTCCTCTTATAGATTTTATAAATGCTGAAATAATATCGTAATGCATTTCCCCTTTTTTATCGTATTGGGCTAAATTTTGTTGAATAGCATCTTTTACCAATTCGTCATTAATTTGCTGATTTTCTTTTTCTAAATTTTGAACGACTAACTCAAAGGCATTTAGCAACTTTCTGGCATCTCCACCAGAAATTCTAATTAAAGCATTTGTTTCTTTTAAAATTGGATTTAATTTTTTAATGTACCCATCTTGAAGGGCTACCTCTAAAAATTTTAAGAGGTCTTTAGTGTTGTGGCTTTTTAATACAAATACTTGCGACCTGGAACGCAGTGCAGGAATTACCTCAAATGAAGGATTCTCAGTTGTAGCTCCTATTAAGGTAATAATACCTTTTTCAACTGCGGAGAGAAGTGCATCTTGTTGAGATTTACTGAATCTGTGAATTTCATCTATAAATAATAAAGCATTTCTTTTTCCGAAAATTCCTTGATTTTTTACATTGTCAATAATATTTCTAATGTCTTTTACGCCTGAACTAATTGCCGATAACGAGTAATAAGGTCTATCTAACTCATTTGCTATTATTTCTGCTAATGTTGTTTTACCCACTCCAGGAGGTCCCCAGAGAATCATTGACGGAATTGCGCCATTTTTCACTGCCTTTTTGATGGGTCCGTTTTCTCCAATAAGATGTTCTTGACCAATAAAATCATTAAATGACTTAGGTCTTATTCTTTCTGCTAATGGGATTAATGGGAGATCCATTTTTTTTATTTATAAAGATATTCAATTTTAAATGTTGGAGTGTTTATAAATCTTTTGACTTTTTTCTGTTTGGTGTTTTAAATAATCGATTTTTGGTTAAATTTTATTAAATGCATTATCACTTTATTGCAATTGGAGGAAGCGCTATGCATAATTTAGCCATTGCTCTTCATCTTAAAGGGGAAACAGTAACAGGTTCTGACGACGAGATTTTTAATCCATCTAAAGAGCGTTTGAGTCAGTATGGTCTTTTGCCAGAAGAAATTGGATGGAATCCTAAATTGATAAATTTAAAAATAGATGCTATTATTTTAGGAATGCATGCAAGAATTGACAATCCAGAGTTAATTAAATCTAAAGAACTAAAAATACCTATATTTTCCTACCCTGAGTTTATTTATGAGCAAACAAAAAATCAATTAAGGG
Source organism: Flavobacteriales bacterium (assembly GCA_029251405.1). Classification (GTDB taxonomy): domain Bacteria; phylum Bacteroidota; class Bacteroidia; order Flavobacteriales_D; family Parvicellaceae; genus MED-G20. Next base: position 25,736 of record JAQXDK010000036.1, on the reverse strand, counting down.
TTGTTATTGGGGGAAGTCATGGTAAGACATCCATTACCAGCATGATACTTCATGTTTTAACCAAACAAAATATTCATCACAATTATATGGTTGGCGCTCAACTGGAGGGCTTTGATTGTATGGTTAAATTATCTAACGATTCTAAAATTGCTGTTATTGAAGGAGATGAGTATTTGTCTTCACCAATTGACAGAAGACCTAAATTCCATTTATATAAACCAAATGTTGCTGTTATCAGCGGTATAGCTTGGGATCATATAAATGTTTTCCCAACCTTTGAAAATTATGTTGAACAATTTCAAATTTTTGCGGAAAGTATTAATCAAGGTGGCTCTTTAATTTTTTGTAATGAAGATGTAGAATTAAATAAAATGGTGAGCAAAAACTCTTTTGCATGTGAGTTAATTCCTTACGAAACTCACCATCACCAAATAGAAAATAATAGTACTTATTTGATTTCTGAAAAGGGAGAAAAATATTCCGTAGACGTATTTGGAAATCACAATTTACAAAACCTAAAAGCAGCTCAATTAGTTTGTCAAAAATTGGGAATATCTTCAAGTCGTTTTTATGAGTCCATATCTGATTTTAAAGGAGCTTCTAAAAGAATGGAGTTGGTAGCTAAAAATAATTATTCTTCTTTTTATAAAGATTTTGCCCATTCCCCCTCTAAACTTAAAGCAACAACTTCAGCATTAAAAAATCAATTTTCCGAAAGAACTTTAGTAGCTTGTATGGAACTACATACTTTTAGTAGCCTAAATATTGAGTTCTTAAAACTTTACAGAAATAGTATGAAAGACGCCGATGTTGCATTTGTCTATTTCAATCAAGAAACTATTAAGCACAAAAGACTTGATAATATTACTGAAGAAGATGTTTTTACTTCGTTTGCAACACCAAATCTTAAAGTCTACACTTCGTCAAAAAATTTAGAACAGGACTTATTATCAAGAAACTGGAAAAATTGTAATCTTATTATGATGAGTAGTGGTAATTTTAATGGTCTTGATTTCCAACTTCTGGCTTCAAAAATCATTTAATTTTTTTAAATAAATATTTAAGTTGACTTATTAGACCAGTAAAAAATGTCCCTGTTAAAAGAAATAGTAATAAACTTATTGGAAATGCTTTCCCAGCTTTGAGTAAGTTGTTGATATTGTCCTGTTGCATTTCAATTAAATCTTCTGCAGATTTTCCATTGTAATAATCTGGTTCCAATTCAATTTTCTTTTTTGCTTCCACAATAGTTTCTTTTTTTTCTGAAAGTTCTATTAAAGCTATTCGCTTTTTTTCAAGAAGCTCTGGATGCATCCACTTATGATAAGAATAGTAATATCCACTTATGAAAAGTGAAAAAACAATACTTATTATTAAGCCTTTTTTAAAGTTTTTTATTCTTGAAAAGGAGATGTTTTTATAATTAATAGCCACAAAAACTCCTAAAACAAGAATTAGCGAGTGAAATAGAAACGTGTATAGACTTTTATGTAATGTAAGGTCTTTAACAGCGTAATTAAATACAACTTCAAAGAAAATTGAAGCTGTAACAGCTATTCCAAGAATATTTCTGTTCTTCAAAATAGTTTTCTAACCATTCATAGAAACTAAAAACTCTTCGTTAGATTTGGTCGATCTTAGTCTGTCTTTCATAAATTCCATAGCTTCTATTGGATTCATATCTGCTAAATGTTTTCTGAGTATCCAAACTCTTTGAAGCGTTTCTTTATCCATTAACAAGTCTTCTCTTCTCGTTCCTGATGTTAAAATATCTATTGCAGGGAAAATTCTTCTGTTCGATATTTTTCTATCTAGTTGAAGCTCCATATTTCCAGTTCCTTTAAATTCTTCAAAAATAACCTCATCCATTTTAGAACCAGTTTCTGTAAGAGCAGTAGCAAGTATGGTTAAAGATCCACCATTTTCTATTTTTCTTGCAGCACCAAAAAATCTTTTTGGTTTATGAAGAGCATTCGCATCTACACCTCCAGTTAAAACTTTTCCTGATGCAGGCATTACTGTATTATAAGCTCTTGCTAATCTAGTAATAGAATCTAAAAGTATACACACATCGTGACCGCACTCCACTAATCTTTTAGCTTTTTGAAGTACTATGTTCGCTACTTTAACATGTCTATCTGCTGGTTCATCAAAAGTAGAGGCGATTACTTCCGCCTTAACACTTCTTTGCATGTCGGTAACTTCTTCAGGTCTTTCGTCAATTAAAAGTACCATTAAATAGGTTTCTGGATGGTTGGCAGCAATTGCATTAGCAACATCTTTTAAAAGAACAGTTTTACCAGTTTTTGGTTGAGCAACAATCATTCCTCTTTGTCCTTTTCCAATTGGAGAAAATAAATCCATAACTCTGGTAGAAAGAGATTCGTTACTGTGTCCTGTTAATTTAAATTTTTCTGAAGGAAATAATGGAGTTAATGATTCAAATGGGACTCTGTCTCTAATGTATTCTGGATCTCTACCATTAATTTTTTCAACTTCAACTAAAGGGAAATATCTTTCTCCATATTTTGGAGGTCTGACAACTCCTTTAATCGTATCTCCAGTTTTCAGGCCAAAAAACTTAACTTGAGATTGGGATACATAAACGTCGTCAGGAGATGATAAATAATGGAAATCTGCTGATCTTAAAAATCCATATCCATCTTGCATTAATTCTAAAACTCCTTCACTTATGACAATCCCCTTAAAATCATATTCGTAATCTTCTCTTTTATTATTCTTTTCGTTGTTACGATCATTTCTATTGGTATTGTTGTTACGATCGTTTCTGTTGGTATTGTTGTTACGGTCGTTTCTGTTGGTGTTGCGATCGTTATTTCTAACGTCTCTATCTTGGTTACTAGGTCTTCTTTTAGGAGGATTATTTTCGTTTGGTTTATTATCCGAAGCTTTTTTAGTTTCTGTACTAGGAGTTTTTTTTGTCTCTTGTTTTGGAGATTCCTCTTTTTTGATTTTTTCTTCTCTAGGTTTTAGAGCTTGTTCGTCTAGAATTTTGTAAACCAATTCTTGTTTTTTTAACTTGTCAGATTTCTGAATATTTAGTTCATCTGCAATTTCTCTGAGTTCAGATACTTTTTTATTATTAAGTTTTTCTATATCGTACATCTAATTTGATTGAGTATTAAGGAATTTACTTTTGTGATTTTTTCTTAGGAAATAAAGTAGAATTTTGTCGATCGACAGCTCAAATATAATAAAGTATATTAGTTAAAAAAATTTTTTACCAGCATCTTAGCATATATTTTTATAATAAATTTTAATTTTAGAATCTAAAAACAATTTTAAATGATTCAAAGAATTCAAACTGTTTATATTTTACTTTTTTGCATTGTGATTTTTGCAGCTTCATTTTCTCCATTCGCGACTATATCAACTTTAGAAAACTCAACTTACACACTTTTACCTACCGGTTGGGAAAGTCAATCTTCTTTAGCTGAGTTTAACACTTACCCTTTTTTTACAAGTTATTTAGTGAGTATCTCTTTTGCTATTTTAATGTTAGTCAATTATAAAAAAAGAGTCAAGCAATTAAGATATGGTAAACTCTGTTATTTTTTTACACTACTTTCTTTTGTTGTTATGTTTTTAGAATTTAATAACGCTTTAGAAATTATAAAATCTGAAAATATAAGTACTGTTCTCTACAGTTACGGAATGTATTTATTAATTGCATGTCTTCCCATTATGTTTCTAGCTAACAGATCAATAAAAAAAGATGACAAACTTGTTAAATCTTTGGATAGATTAAGATAGCTACCCTTTTCTTTTAAGTTCGATAACTTCTAGATTTTTAATTGCTGTTTCATTAATATCCATTCTAATAATTGTTCTTACTTTATGAAATCCGTTAACTCCTGCTGCTCCAGGGTTAATGTAAAGTAAATTATATCTTTTATCAAAAGCAACTTTACAAATATGAGAGTGTCCACAAACTAAAACCGTAGGTTTAAAAGCTTTTATTTTGTTTTGACATCGTTCATAGTAGTTACTTAATTTACCTGCAATATGGGTAAGATAAATTTTTTGTTGATTGTGTTCCACAAAAACATCTTCATTAAACTCTTGTCTGATTTCGTTGTTATCTATGTTTCCATAGACTGCTATAAGTGGAGCTATTTTTCTTAAGTTGTCTGTCACATCTAGATTACCAATATCTCCTGCGTGCCAAATTTCATCGCAAGAAGAAAAATATCTTTCAAATGCTTCATCCCAGTATCCGTGGGTGTCAGAAATAATTCCAATTTTCTTAGTCAAAATTCTATTATTGATTACAATTAGTTATTTTCATCTAAATATATGATTTATGAATTCAAAATTGTTAAGTTCTATATATTTGATGTTGTTAATTCCTTTAAGTAATTTAAATATCAAGAATGATTTTAAACTTTCTCAAAAAACTATGATAGATCAAGATTTAGAAATTATTTACTTTGGAGCTGGATGTTTTTGGTGCGTAGAGGCAATATTTCAAGAAGTAGATGGTGTTGTCGATGTTATTCCTGGATATTGCGGAGGCGCCACTAAAAATCCAACTTATAATGATGTCTGCTCAGGTAATACTGGCCACGTTGAAGTTGCAAAAATTACTTTTGATTCTAAAAAAGTACAGCTCGACCATTTACTAGATGTATTTTGGAAAACTCACGATCCCACAACTTTAAATAGACAAGGAAACGATATTGGAACACAATACAGATCGGCTATTTTTTACCTTACCGAAAATCAAAAAAGTACTGCAAATAAATTTAAAGAGCAGTTAGAAGAAAGCAAAGTATGGGAAAATACTGTTGTGACAGAAATTTTAAAAATTGATATTTTCTATCCCGCAGAAAATTACCATCATAATTATTACAAAAACAATAAATCTCAAGGTTATTGTCAGTATGTTATACAACCTAAAATCGAAAAGTATAAAAAAATATTTACAGCTAAAGAGAACAATAAATAAGCTTAACTTTACAACACTTTTCTAATAATTTCTTGAATGATAAATATTTCAAAAATTAAAGATGCTTTAAGCTCAGCAGTTTTAAATTATTATAATATAGATTCAAAAACTACAATTGTTATTGAAGATACCAAAAAAGATTTTGAAGGAGATCTAACAATAGTGGTGTTTTCTTTATTAAAATACAGCAAAAAATCTCCAGAAGATTCTGCGAAAATATTAGGTGGTTATCTATTAAATGAACTTGATTTTTTTGAAAAATATAATGTTGTTAAAGGATTTTTAAATTTATCAATTAAAAAAAGCTATTGGTTGGATTTTTTCAATTCTTGGTGTAGAGAAGATAGCTATGGGTTTGTAAAAAAACCTAGTGGTCAACTCTACATGGTCGAGTATTCATCTCCCAACACTAATAAGCCTCTACATTTAGGACATTTAAGAAATATTTTTTTGGGAGACAGTGTCGTTTCATTACTTAAAGCTGCAGGTCATAAGGTTGTGAAAACTCAAATTATTAACGATAGAGGGATCCATATTTGCAAGTCAATGTTAGCTTGGAAAAAATTTGGTAATGAAGAAACTCCAGAATCTTCTAATCTTAAAGGAGATCATTTAGTAGGAAAATATTATGTTGAATTTGATCGCTATTATAAGCTTGAGGTCGAAGAATTAATGGGTCAAGGGTTAAGTGAAAAAGAGGCTAAACTTAGAGCTCCTTTATTATTAGAAGCTCAAGAAATGTTAGTGAACTGGGAAAATGGAGATCAAGAAATTAGAACTCTTTGGTCAAAAATGAATAACTGGGTTTATGATGGCTTTGAACAAACGTATAAAAATTTTGGTGTTTCTTTTGACCAACTGTACTACGAGTCAAACACTTATCAACTGGGTAAGGAAGTGGTTAAAAAGGGGTTAGATAATAATTCTTTTTATTCAAAAGAGGACGGTTCTATATGGTGCGATTTATCATCTGAAAAAATAGACGATAAACTATTATCAAGGTCAGATGGTACATCTGTGTATATGACACAAGATATTGGTACTGCAATTCAAAGATTTAGAGATTACCCTAAGCTTTCTGGTGTGATTTATACGGTAGGTAATGAGCAAAATCACCATTTTAAAGTATTGTTCAAAATCTTAGAAAAATTAAAATATTCATGGGCTCAAAATTGTTTTCATCTATCCTACGGTATGGTAGAACTTCCCGATGGTAAAATGAAATCTAGAGAGGGAACAGTAGTGGATGCAGATGAATTACTAGATTCTGTCATTTTCGAAGCTAAATCTTTAACTTCAGAACGAGGTTTTTTAGAAGAATTATCTAATAAAGAAGTTGAAGATATTTGTCAGAAAATAGGTTTAGCCGGATTAAAATATTTTTTATTAAAAGTTGATCCAAAGAAAAAAATGTCATTTGATCCAAAAGAAACTATTGATTTGTCAGGTCATACTGGTCCATTTATTCAATACACTTATGTTAGAATTAACAGTTTGCTAAAAAAGTTTGACATTTCAATTCTAAGTAGTGACTTAAATTTTAATAGTATTGAATTATCAGATAAAGAAATTGCAGTTTTAAAATCCATAGCTAATTTCCCGGAAGTGATGAATCAGTCAGCAAAACAGCTATCTCCTTACTTGTTGGCTAATTATTTATATAGTTTAGTGAAATCTTACAACTCTTTTTATCAAGAATTCCCGATTTTATCTGAAGTGAATAAAGACTGTAAAAACTTTAGAATAAAGCTGTCTAAGTTAGTTTCCGAAATTATTGGTTCTGGAATGAGAGTTTTAGGCATTGAAATGCCAAAGAGAATGTAATATGATAAATTACTTTTTAGAAAAAGTTTTCTTTTCTTTAATTCTAGCTGATTTACCTGTTCTTTCTCGTAGGTAAAATAACCTAGATCTTCTTACTGCACCTTCTTTATTAACAACTATTTTTTCTAAAAATGGTGATGCTAATGGAAAAATTCTTTCTACACCAGTTCCTCCAGACATTTTTCTAATCGTAAATGTTTCATTAGATCCTGAACTCCTTCTTTGAATTACAGTACCTTGAAAAGATTGTAGTCTTTCTTTATTACCTTCTTTTATCTTATAAGTTACAGTGATAGTATCACCTGAACTGAATGAAGGCCATTGCTTAGTTTCGTTAAGTTCGCTTGAAATTTCTTTGATTCTATCCATGTATCTTGTTTTAAGGCCTGCAATATTACAAAGAATTATTTTAATTTAATTAAAAGAACTCTTAAAATTTGAATGAATTATTATTCTGATAGGTCAGGTCTTTTAATTTTAGTGATTTCAATTGCTTTTTTTTCCCTCCATTTTTCAATTTCTTTTAAATTTCCAGAAGTTAAAATATCTGGAACTTCCCATCCATTAAAATTAGCTGGTCTTGTATATACTGGAGGTGCTAACAAATCATCTTGGAAAGAATCTGTTAGAGCAGAAGTCTCATTATTCAATACTCCAGGAATCAATCTTATTACTGCATCGCAGAGCACTGCAGCAGGTAATTCTCCTCCTGAAAGCACATAATCCCCTATAGAGATCTCTTTTGTTACTAAAAAGTCTCTTATTCTTTGGTCAATTCCTTTGTAGTGCCCACAAATTATTAAAATATTATTTTTTAAGGATAATTGATTGGTGTAATTCTGATTAAGTTTTTCACCATCTGGTGTCATGAAAATTACTTCATCGAATTTTTTTTTACTTTGTAAATCCTCTATACAATTGAAAATCGGTTCAATACTTAATACCATTCCAGCACCTCCTCCAAAAGCATAATCATCGATGCTTTTTTGATTATTAGTTGAATAGTCTCTTAAGTTATGAATAGTTATTTCAACGAGTTTTTTTTCCTGTGCTCTTTTTAGAATAGAATCATTAAAAGGGCTTTCTAACAAGGATGGAACAGCGGAAATGATGTCTATTTTCATTTCTTTAATTTAAAATAATTTTTTGATTATCATAACCCAGTGATATGTGATCCGGTAATTTTTTTTGTATCTCTTCATGAAGCCCCATATAGTGTGATATATGTGTTAAAATTGCTTTTTTAGGATGTAATTCTTCTATTAAATTAAGTGCTTCTTCAAGATTAAAATGAGATAAATGTTTCTTGAGCCTTAACGCGTTTACAATTAATAAATCTAAACCTTTTAGTTTTTCTTTTTCATCTTCTTTTATGGTTTTAGCATCTGTTATATATGCAAATTTTCCAATTCTAAATCCTAATACTGGTAGTTTATAATGCATTACCTCAATGGGCTCTATCTCAATATCTTCATCAATTTTAAACTTAGTTTTCAAAATTTTATTTCTGTTAATTTTTGGGATGCCTGGATATTGAAATTTTGGATCAAAAATATAGTGAAATTCTCTTTTAAGAGCCTGGAATACTCTGTCATTACAAAATATTTCGATGGGTTTTTTTTGAATGAAGTTAAATGGTCTAACGTCGTCTAATCCAGCTACATGATCTTTGTGTTCGTGAGTATATAAAATAGCATCCAAATTTTTAATCTTGCTATTAAGCATTTGTTGTCTGAAATCTGGTCCAGTATCTATGACAATAGACTTGTTTTTATAAAAAATATGGATGGAGGATCTTAATCTCGAATCCTTTGGATTGGAAGATGTACAAACATTACAAGTACAACCTATTACAGGTACTCCTTGTGATGTTCCAGAACCAGTTATGGTAATTTCCATTTTATTTTTTGTTAGCTACAATAGAGCTAATTTTATCTAATGTAAATTCTACTTCCTTTTTGGTGTTGTATCTGCTAAAAGAAAATCGCACAGATTGGTAATCGTCTTGATCTGGAAGCTCAGCTAAAACATGAGAACCCTTAGTTGACCCAGATGAACAGGCACTGCCACCAGAAGTAGCAATTCCATGGATATCTAAACTGAATAACAACATCGAATTACAAATATCTTTTGGAAATCTTACGCTAAGTACAGTGTAAAGACTTTTTTGGATGTTCAGTTCACCATTAAACTTTATTCTAGAATCAATTTTTCTCAGTTGTTCTATCAAATGAGTTTTTAAATTTTGAACGTGTTGTTGATGATCCTCTAAATCAGTGAAAGCTAATTCCATAGCTTTTCCTAACCCTATAATTCCATATAAATTTTCTGTACCTCCTCTGTGGCTCCTTTCTTGAGACCCACCCGTAATTATTGGATTAAGGTGCAGGTTTTTATTTACATATAAAAATCCTATTCCTTTGGGCCCGTGAAATTTATGAGCAGAACAAACTAAAAAATCAATTTTTAATTTTTTGACATCAAATTTATAATGACCCATAGTCTGAACAGTGTCAGAGTGAAAATAAACATGTTGGTATTCATGGCATATTGAGGATACCTCTTCAATAGGTAGTAAGGTTCCAATTTCGTTGTTAGCATGCATTAAAGAAACTAAGGTTTTTACATCTTTTTTAAGATATTCTTTTAGCTCGTCTATCGAAGGATTTCCAAATTCATCAGTTGTCAGGTATATAATTTCTGTGTGGTGAGATTTTTTTAAACATTCAGCAGTATGTCCTACAGCATGATGCTCTATTTTAGAAGTGATTATTCTTTTGACACCTAAGTCTAATACAGCACACCTCATGGCCATATTATCAGCTTCAGTACCTCCTGAAGTAAATACTATTTCATTAGTATCAGCATTTATGAAATTTGCAATTTTTCGTCTGTTAATTTCGATAGCGTTTTTTGTCTTTCTTCCAAAAGAATGAGTGCTTGATGGGTTCCCAAAATAAGTATGTAAATAAGGTTCTATTTCTTTTATTACCTCTTTAGCAATTGGTGTCGTTGCTGCATTGTCTAAATATACTTCCATATAATTTTCAAATATAATTAAATCAAACCTTTTAGCTCAAGAACAAACCTCTCTGCCAACTCATTTGCTGTTTTTTCATTTCCACTTTCTGCATATATTCGAATAATAGGTTCAGTATTAGATTTTCTCATATGCACCCATCCTTGTTCAAAATCAAGTTTTAGCCCGTCAATTTTATTTTGAGATATATCGTTATATTTATTAGACATTTTTTTTAAGACAGCATCAATATTAACCGAGGGATTTAATTCAAGTTTATTTTTACTGATAGTATAACTAGGAAAAGATTTTTTTAACTCGCTCATTTTCATTTGCATTTTTGCATAATAAGTTAAAAACATAGCAATACCTACAAGTGCATCTCTACCGTAATGTAGTTCTGGTAAAATAATCCCTCCATTTCCTTCTCCACCTATGATTGCATTTTTTTCTTTCATCATTTCTACTACGTTTACTTCGCCTACTGCAGAGGCAAAATATTCACCATTGTTTTTAAGAGTTACATCTTTCAATGCTCTTGTAGAAGAAAGGTTTGACACGGTGTTTCCTGGTGTTAATTTAGTCACGTGATCTGCTACAGCAACAAGAGTATATTCTTCTCCAAAAACTTCACCATCTTCACAAACAAAAGCAAGTCTATCCACATCTGGATCTACAATGATTCCCATATCGGCTTTTTCAGTTTTAACTTTGGTTGTTAAGTCTTTAAGATGTTCAGGTAAAGGTTCTGGATTGTGTGGAAATTCTCCATTAGGATTGCAATATATTTTACTAATTTTTAAACAGCCAATAGCTTCTAATAATTTGGGTACTGCGATTCCTCCAGTACTATTAACGGCATCCACAACAACACTTATTTTTGCTTTTTTGATTGCTTCAATATCAACATATTTTAATTTTACAATTTCATTAATATGTTCATCAATATAACGATCATTAAAACTAATCTTTCCAAGGTTATCTACATTTTCAAAAAAGAATTCTTTATTGTTTATAAAGTTTAATAATTGCTTTCCATCTTCAGCACTAATAAATTCTCCTTTTTCATTCAGAAGTTTTAGGGCATTCCATTGTTTTGGATTGTGGCTTGCTGTTAAGATGATCCCACCGTCTGCTTTTTCTTTTGGAACTGCAATCTCTACAGTTGGAGTAGTTGATAAGCCAATATTTACAACATCAATACCGATACCTTGAAGGGTTCCTATACAAATATTTTCAACCATTTCTCCTGAAATTCTTGCATCTCTTCCAATTACAATTTTTAATTTTTTATTCTTGTTTTTTTGTTTAAGCCAAGTGCCGTAGGCTGAAATAGATTCTACAATATCAATAGGAGTTAAGTTTTCTTTTACGTCTCCACCAATAGTTCCTCTTATTCCAGAAATAGATTTAATTAAAGTCATTGATTAAGTAATTTAGCTCGAAGATATAGTATTGAATTCCATAAATAATCAACTATTTTATTTTTTTTACACATTAGAGTTCACTAAATTATTTTTGTTGATTTTATGTGAAAAATCTTTTTCTAAAAAACTTAAAAAATATCTATATATGAGTAACTTTGTATCCATAGACTAACTATGTATTTAGATTCAAATTCTGAAAATAATCCTGTAGAAAAAGTTGCACTCTTTGAAGCTATGCTAAAGGGGAAAACATTCACTTTTTTTGACGCAGACGATTTTGAATTAATTATTGAATATTACTTCAATGTGAATTTTAAAGCAAAAGCCGTTAAGGCTTTAGAACTTGGTCTAGAACAATATCCTAACGATTTGTCACTTTTACTAATAAAAGTAGACTTGCTAAATGGTCACCAGAAATTTAATAAATCACTGGAAATTTTATCAAAACTTAACAAGTTTTATCCTGGTAATATTGATGTGCTTTTTTCTTTAGGTAAACTATATTCAATAACTGAATCTTTTAAAGAAGCTGTATTGAAATTCAACAAAGTTTACGAGTTAATTTGCCTAGATTCTTCACAAGAAGATTTACTACAAGATCTTGCTTACGAGCTAATGCAAATTGGCGAAAACAACACTGCTATTACAGTACTTAAACACTTATTAAGATTGCATCCAAATGATGAAACTTCAATGATGGAGTTAGGAGTAGCATTTCACGAAGCTGGAAAATTTAAAGAAGCAGTCGCTTATTTTGAATCAATCATTGACAATACCCCTTACAATCATCTTGCTTGGTTTAACTTAGCTACCATTTACAATATCGAAGAAGACTGGAAAGAAGCTATATTTGGTTACGAAATGTGCTTGGTTATAAATGAAAAATTTACTGCAGCTCATTACGGAAAGGCTAATAGCTATATTCAAACTAAAGAATATCAAAAGGCAATAGAATCATTTAATGAATCATTTATTTACGATCAGCCTCATGCCTACGCTTATTGCAGTATTGGAGAGTGTTATGAAAAGATCGGTGATTATTCAAAGTCGTTGATGTTCTATGAAAAGAGTTTAGAAATAGACGATTCTTTACCGGAGTCCTGGTTGGGGATCGGAGTGGTCAGAGATTTAAATAACCAACCAGAACAAGCAATTAAATTCATGAAAAAAGCTCTTGAGTTAGATCATGAAAACTCAGAGTCCTGGTATATTTATGCGGAACTTTTAACAAAATTAAATCTAAAAGAAGAGGCAGATTCAGCTTTTAAAAAAGTTATCGAATTAGATCCAGTTAATATTGACGCCTGGATTGATTATTCAAATTTTTTATTTGACAACACTAGTAAATTAAAAGCTTTGAACTTAGTTGAAAAGAGTATTGAAATCAACAAAAATAATTTTGATTTAAAACTAAGACTTGTTGCAATGCAAATTTCTATTGGATTAATTTCAGAAGCCAAATTGAATTTAATTGAAATGCAGGGTAATAATCCTAAAACCTTCAATAAGCTATTGGATATTTATCCTGAATTATTAGAAAATAAATCTATTAATGAGTTTTTTGCGTTATACAACGACAGTTCACAAAAATGAGTTTGCTATTTACACCAGAAAGAACTGCTGTTCCTAGAGAATCAGGACTTACCATGATGATGGATAAGGGAATGAGCACCAGACAAATTGAAGATTTTTTATCCACGTCCTCTAACTTCACAGATCTTATAAAATTTGGATTTGGCACCTCTTTAGTTTCTACCAATATTCAAGAAAAGGTTACCCTGATAAAACAAGCGGGGATAACACCTTATCTCGGTGGAACTATGTTCGAACTTTTTTATGCAAGAGATCAAATCGAAGATTACTTTAGAATGGTAGACCGTTTAGGGATCACCACTATTGAAATTTCAGACGGTTCAATTTTTATAGAACATGATGAAAAATGTAGTTTAATTTGTAAATATGCTAAAGATTTTCAAGTTTTAAGTGAAGTTGGTTCTAAGGAAGAAGGCATTTTAATCAGTCCTGCAAAATGGATAAAGATGATGTCCAATGAACTTCAAGCGGGTTCTTGGAAAGTAATCGCTGAGGGAAGAGAAAGTGGTTCTGTGGGAATATTTAGACCCAATGGTAAACCACATACGATGCTTATCAATAAGATTATTTCTAAAATTGACCCTATTAATATACTTTGGGAATCCCCAACAAAAAAACAACAAACATGGTTTGTGAATTTATTCAAACAGAATGTAAACTTAGGTAATATTGCACCAAATGATGTTTTACCTTTAGAAACACTAAGATTAGGACTAAGAGGCGATACTTTTTTTAATTTTTTACCTCAAAATATAGCTAACTCAAGAAAACTTATATAAATGAACATAAATGTAATTACTCCATCAGAGCTTTTAAAAGATATTGCTGAAAAAAAGGATTTAGTTATTGTGGATATTAGAGAAAATTACGAGATTGAAAATAACGGTAAATTAGAAACTTCAATTCATATTCCGATGGGAGATTTAGTAACTAAGTTAGTTACACTTAAAAATGCTGAAAAGGTTATTTTTCATTGTAATTCGGGAAGTAGATCTGAAAATATTTTAAATTTTATGCTCATGAATAATCTTTACAAGAACAACTATTACAATCTTCAAGGTGGTTATATGGCCATAGTAGATTTATGAGAAAATTTTTATTTTTATTTTTAAAGGGTTTTGGAATGGGAGCTGCAAATGTCATTCCTGGAGTTTCTGGTGGTACAATTGCTCTTATTACAGGTATATATCAGGAATTAATTTCGACTTTAAAATCATTTAATATAAAGTCTTTAAAATTATTATTTGCCTTCAAGTTTAAAGAGTTTTTTTCTCACATAAATTTAAGTTTCCTTATTATTTTATTTAGTGGTGCAATTGTTGGAATTATTTCATTAGGGAAATTTTTTAAATGGGTTATCAATTTAGAAAGAGTGGATCAAGGTCAGTCTATATTACATGGATACGAACCAGTTCTTTTTGCTTTATTTTTTGGTTTGATTTTAGCTTCTGTATATTTTGTTGGTATAACAATACAAAAATGGACTTTTAGTACTCTTATTTCAGCTCTTACAGGATGTGCTGTTGCTGCTTTATTAGTCTTAGTGAAGCCAAATTCAGAAAGTGATGATGTTTTATATCTTTTTTTATGTGGGGTTATTGCAATGAGTTCCATGTTATTACCGGGTTTATCGGGATCATTTGTTCTGATATTAATGGGAAATTATTATCTTATTATGATAGATTCAGTACAGAATTTTGAAGTCAGAGTACTGGCAATTGTCATTCTTGGAGCAGTGTTAGGATTTGTTATATTGTCTCGTTTAATTTCTTATTTATTAGATAAACATAAAGACGTTACTTTAAGTTCTCTAACTGGGTTTATTTTTGGTTCTCTAGCAATGATTTGGCCTTGGAAAACAATTTTAAGAGCAAAAATATTGAAAGGGGATGAAGTTAAAGAAGTAATTATAGGTTATGAAAACTGGGTTCTGCCTTCCAATAATAGTTTTGATATTTTATTAATTTTATTTATTGCAATTGGATTTTTCACGGTCTTTGGATTTGAAAAATTAGGACATTATTTGAAAACAAAATCCTAGATCAGATTGAGAAATTTTGGACTTGTAGGAAATAAATTATCTCACTCTTTTTCAAAGAATTTTTTTACTAATAAATTTATGACTGAAAATATCTCAGCTCAATACAATAATTTTGAATTAAGTGATATAAATCAAATTAGAAATCTTTTTGAATCCAAAATTATCTCAGGACTAAATGTAACGGTTCCCTATAAAAAAACTGTAATTAAATATTTGGATTCTTTGGATCCACTTTCAAAAAAAATCAGTGCTGTAAACACCATATATCCTACTTATGAAAATGGTGAATTAACTCATCTTAAAGGTTTTAACACAGATTTATATGGGTTTAAACAGTTGGTGAAACCCTATCTAAAATCTCATCACGAAAGAGCTTTAGTACTTGGAACTGGTGGAGCGTCAGCTGCTGTTGCTTATGTTTTAAGGGAATACAATATCGATGTTAATTTCATTTCTAGATCACCCAAATTAGATCAAGGCAATGTTTTTAGTTGGGATACTATTAATGATTATATGATCTCAAATCATTTATTAATCATAAATACCACACCACTTGGAATGTTTCCCAACAACGATCAATTAATTAATATTCCTTATCAAGCTATTAATAAAAATCATTTAGTTATTGATTTAATTTATAATCCGATTAAAACCATTTTTCTAAAAAATGCACAAAAAAATAATGCTCAAATACTCAACGGCCACCAAATGTTAATACATCAGGCTATTAAAGCTTGGAACATTTGGAATTCATCTACAATTATTAAGTAGTTTTGAAATGTGAAATTTGATCTGAAATCTTCTTTTTCTCCTACAGGAGACCAGCCTGAGGCAATTACCGATTTAGTTCAGGGTATAAATGATGGTGTTGCTTCACAAACTTTATTGGGTGTAACAGGTTCAGGTAAAACTTTTACTGTAGCTAATGTGATTAAAGAAATCGAGAGACCTACACTAATTCTATGTCACAACAAAACATTAGCAGCTCAGTTGTACCAAGAGTTTAAGTCTTTTTTTCCTAATAATGCAGTAGAATATTTTGTTTCTTATTACGATTATTATCAGCCTGAAGCATACTTGCCAGTCTCTGACACCTACATTGAAAAAGATCTTTCAATAAATGATGATATTGAGAAATTAAGATTGAGTACAACTACTTCTTTACTTTCTGGAAGGAGAGATGTTATTGTTGTTTCATCAGTTTCGTGTATTTATGGAATTGGAAATCCTGTTAATTTCAGTAACAGTATTGTTACTATTGAAGTGGGACAAAAAATAGCAAGAAACGCTTTTCTGAGAGAATTAGTTGATAATCTGTATTCTAGAACTACAACAGACCTAAAACGTGGAAATTTCAGAGTAGTTGGAGACACTGTTGATATTCATTTAGCTTACGCTGATTTTGGTATAAGAATTTCTTTCTGGGGAGACGAAATAGATTCAATTGGCATTTTAGATCTTGTAGAAAATAAAATCTTAGAAAATCACGACCGATATATTATCTATCCTGCTAATATTTTTGTAACGGATAAGGAAGATGTAAAAAGATCTATTTTTCAAATTCAAGACGATTTAGTAAAACAAATTAATTTCTTCAATGAAATTGGTAAAAATTTAGAATCTAAAAGAATCCAAAATAGGGTAGAATTGGATTTGGAAATGATTAGAGAATTGGGTTATTGCTCAGGTATTGAAAATTACTCCAGATATTTTGATAATCGAAAACCTGGAGACAGACCATTTTGTTTATTGGACTATTTTCCAGATGATTTTTTAATGGTCATAGACGAATCCCATGTTACGGTATCTCAAATTAGAGCTATGTACGGAGGTGACCGTTCGAGAAAGGTAAATCTTGTAGATTATGGCTTTAGATTACCTGCAGCTTTAGACAATAGACCGTTAAAGTTTGAAGAATTTGAACAAGTCCACAATCAAATTATTTATGTGAGTGCAACACCAGCAGATTATGAATTACAAAAATGTGGTGGAGTAGTTACTGAGCAACTCATAAGACCAACAGGACTATTGGACCCTGAAATAACCATTAAACCTAAACTAAACCAGGTAGACGACTTACTTGAAGAAATCCGTAGAGTAACCGAAGAAAATGAAAGAACCTTAGTTACAACTTTGACCAAAAGAATGGCGGAAGAGTTAGATAAATATTTTGCTAAAATTGGAGTAAGATCGAGATATATTCATTCAGACGTAGATACTTTGGAGAGGGTTGAAATTTTACAGGATTTAAGAAAAGGAATTTTTGATGTTTTAATTGGAGTTAATTTACTAAGAGAAGGTTTGGATTTGCCAGAAGTTTCATTGGTTGCGATTTTGGATGCAGATAACGAGGGGTTTTTAAGGTCCGAAAGGTCTTTAGTTCAAACAGTAGGAAGAGCAGCAAGAAACATTAATGGAAGAGTCATCATGTATGCCGATAAAATTACCAAAGCCATGCAACTGACAATTGACGAAACTAATCGAAGAAGAACAAAGCAGCAAGAGTACAATACTTTGAATGGAATTACACCAACTCAGATTATGAAATCCAATGAAAATGACCTATTAATTGGAAGAAAAAAAGAGAAAGAAGATATAGATGATTTAGTGTTTTCTAAAGATATTTCAGTGATAGATCCTGTTGTTCAAAACATGGGGAGATCAGAAATCGAGAAAAGTATTGAGAATATTAAGAAGATGATGGAAAAAGAAGCGAAAAAAGAAAATTTTATGCAAGCTGCTGTTATGAGGGATGAATTGTTTAAGTTTAAAAAATTACTGCTAGAAAAATTCGATGAATAAATCTTATAAGTTGTTATAACCAACAGCAAGTATTACTGCACCTTTTGTAATAACTTTAATTTCAGAACCGTCCTCTTCATTAGTTTCGAAAACTCTATCTTTTGCAGGGATGATGTAGTCAATGAATAATTTTTTTAGTCTTAAGTGTGTTACTACTTTTTCTTCATAGCCCTCATCTCTTTTAGCTTGCTTAAACTTTTCAATCATTTCATTAGTTTCAACTGTAAATTCAGTCCCAGTTACATTTTCTTTTTCATAGAGTAAAGTCCTTTTATTGAATTTTTTCGGTTTGTCGTATATTTTAATTGATATACCGTCTTCCATAATACCCATAGCATTGAAGGATAATCTGTAGATTTCATTCTGAATGGTAGCAATTTCTATCTCTTTAGAATAAGTGAACTCTTTGTAGGAAAAGTGAGTTGTCAAAGAACCATCATATCTAAAAGGCTTTAAGGCATTTCTGCAATTTTTTCTATATTCTTTTAATTGTAAAAGATATTCTTGGTATGGCGATATCTCTTCTCCTTTTTGAGCTTCGTAAGAGCTTGAGATTGTAAAAAATATAAAAAATAATAAAATGTTTTTGTAACTCATAAAATATATATTACAATGTAATTTCTTCTCTTAATTCTAGAATCATCTCAGAAATAGAAACAACTTCTTCATGTTTTAATTCAACGTCTAGGTATTCAATGTTTTCTCCTTCTTGTTTTACAGACCACAAGTTGTTGTAAGCTTCAACTACTTCATCAATATGGTCTGTTAAATCAACTAAGTCATCAGTTTGGTTTTGAACTGCTCTGAGCCCTTTAATTATGGATTTTGCTATGGTCATTTGTTCTGAAAGTAAAACGCTAATTTTGTGGTCGTCATTTCCCAGAATAGTATGCGTTCCAATATTCATACCTTCTACCCAAGCGCCAGTGAAATAAATGACGCTTAAATCTCTTAAGTCATTATCATGAATATAGTCGTCAGTCATCATTTGAACATGAAACAGAATATCCATGATACTATCTTGGTTACCGATGTTTTTCTCAAAACGTTCTACCAAATGATCGGATTGAAAAATTGATTCTAATCCAATTTTGGCAGACATTTTCTTGGCTACTTTTAAATACTTTCCTGCTTCTTCATATTTATCATTGGTGACGCAATAAGCTAAATCACAAGCATAAACTCCAAAATTTATAGTTTGTTTGAATTTTGTTGAATAACTATCCGCATTAGAAATTTTGTTAGTAAGTCCTTCTTCATAGCTCATATTAGCTTTTTTAAGTATGGACGCAATTTGAATAGGAGAGGGTGGCATGAATTCAAAATCATGATCTACAATATCTATTTCAATAGAATGAGTAACTTCATCATCGTTGGCAACTTCCTTATCGGTTGTTTTAACAGAGTTTTCAGAATTACAACTTGTAATTAAAGTCGATGAAATTAAAATGGTAAATATAAAATGAAGACTTATTTTTTTCATTGTAATAGTTTGATAGATGTAAATTTAAAAAATTAATGCAATTATTCAGCAATATAATCATCATTGAATACTTCTATTTTTTTTGCTGTTCGTATTAGTGGCGTGAATTTTCCTCTAAACCTTGTAGCTTTAACCATGTGATTGTCAATCCAATGGTAATTCCCTCCTCTAGGTTTATTCATTAAAAGATGGTGGTATTTGAAATTGTGTTTTGAAAGCCATCTCTCGGTATATTCTCGATGTTCTTCAGTCCTCGAAGTAAAAAAAGTAATTATATGACCTTCATCATACCAATCGTTAAGCACTTCTAATGCGTCTGGAAACGGTTCACAGGTGAGCATTCTCTCTGGTTCTTCATTGGGAACATCTTCTGTAACAGTTCCATCTATATCAATAAGGTAATTTTTGATTTTATCAGGTAATGTAGGACTAAGGGCAAGACCGTCCTCTCCAATAAGTACTTTTAATTTATTTTGTTCGTCCATTATAAAAATTAACCTAGATAAGTTTTCAGTAATTTGCTTCTGGAATTATGTCTTAGCCTTCTTATAGCTTTTTCTTTAATTTGCCTCACTCTTTCTCTTGTTAGATCAAACTTAGTCCCAATTTCTTCTAGAGTTAATCCGTGTTTTTTACCAATTCCAAAGAAAAGCATTACAACATCTTTTTCTCTGTCACTCAAAGTTGCCAAGGATCGTTCTATTTCTCTCTGAAGAGATTCTTTCATGAGTTCTAAATCCGCTTTGGGACTGTCATTGTTAACCATTACGTCAAGTAAAGAATTATCTTCTCCATCGACAAAAGGTGCATCAACTGAAACATGCCTGCCACTAATTTTCATAGTGTCTTTAACTTTATCTTCTGTAAGATCTAAATGGGTAGCTAACTCGTCACTACTTGGCGGTCTTTCAAATTCTTGTTCTAGCTTTGAAAAAGCTTTGTTAATTTTATTTAATGAACCCACCTGATTTAAGGGCAATCTAACGATTCTAGACTGCTCAGCAAGTGCTTGTAAAATGGATTGTCGAATCCACCAAACTGCATAAGAAATAAACTTAAATCCTCTAGTTTCATCAAAACGTTGAGCAGCTTTTATCAAACCTAAGTTTCCTTCATTTATTAAATCAGGAAGTGTAAGACCTTGATTTTGGTATTGCTTAGCAACCGAAACAACAAATCTAAGATTTGCTTTAGTCAATTTTTCTAATGCTACTTGGTCACCTTGTTTTATTTTCTGAGCTAATTCAACCTCCATTTCAGCAGTTATCAGCTCTTCTCTTCCAATTTCTTGTAAATACTTATCTAGTGATTGACTTTCTCTGTTGGTAATTGATTTGGTAATTTTAAGTTGTCTCATAGGATGATTTTACAAAGTTTCAAATGTAATTCATGTATATGCTTAAGTCAAGTTTAAAGACCTTTAACTTTCAAGATGTTGAAAATTAATTATCAACAGAGAGAATCTCGATGTTAAGAACTTTTTTAGAGATTGAAATAAGAAACTTGAGAACCTGCAAAAATACCAAATCCATTATCAATATTACTGTATACTTGAACAGGTTGTGCAAAGGGGTTTCCGGAAGCATTTTGATACAATTCTAAACTGGTCCTGTAATAATAGTAAGATTTGGAAATATTATGTAAATATAAAGTTAAAGACAACCTTTTATAACTCCATTCAGTACTACCATCACTAAAATTCCAATATTCTTCATTTGGTATTTCTAATTCTAAATTTTTATTTTGACCATTAAAAAGAAGATCGTTAAACAAACCTTGTTCTCTAAATGGAGAACCCCCGTCTTGGAAAACCTCATCAGTAAGTATCATTGTTTGGTTTAAAATTGTGTCAAGTTCGTATTCCAAGGTGTCTGAATTTTCTATTACTAGCTTTTCATTTACTGATGAAGTTTCTATTAGATAATAGTTTTGTGAGCTTTCTGGATCGTCAAAATTCAATATTATTTGTAATCTATTATCATTGATTGGATCAACTATAGTAGATGTATCTACACTATTAATAGTAATAGGAATGGGAAGAGAGTCTGTAGAAGTGATATTGTTATAATTAGGATGGATTACTTCAAGTTGATAGGTTTTGTTTTGTTCTGGAAAAACTTGTCCTGCATAAAAACCATTATCTAAATGATTTAAGGTTTCAATAATAGCTCCATTATCATCTTTAATTTTAACTACCGCGTCTTCAATATTTTGAAAAGGAGAAATATCTATAACACTTCTACTACTGCTAATGTGAACTTTAAATATAGAATCACTTTCAAAAATAGAGTTGACAACTAATTTCGGTGTATTTAAATCACCTTCGAATGGGATTACCTTCTCGCAAGAGATATAAATTAAGGAAACACTCAATAAAAAAAATAATTTTTTCATAATTTAAAATTTGAAAGAATAAGTAAAGGATGGTATAAGCGGAAAAAGACTGAATTGTGATAATTGTGGATTTCCATTTTCATTCCTAGTAAATTGCAAATAAAATGGGTTTTGTCTACTGTAGGCATTGTATAGACCAAAGCTCCATGTCCTTTCTCCCCATTTTTTTTCTTTTTTTATGTTTATAGAAACATCCATTCTGTGGTATGCTGGCATCCTATAGTTATTTCTACTATCTATGTGATTTACTGTAGAAACATTTGCATTGTCTTGATCAAAACCAAAGGGAGAAGGATTCAAATTGAAATTAGAAATATCGTTAACAAGAGAACTATTAAACGAGGAATAAGATTCTAGTCCAAGGGTAACTGCGTTTCCTGTACCATAAACCCATACTACACCAAAATTAATTCGGTCGTTAATCTCATGAGTAATTGCTATTCCTATATCGTGTCTTCTATCATATCTATATGGGTAAGACTGTCCAAAATTAATAGAATCAAATTGTCTATTGGTCCAAGATAATGTGTACCCAATCCAACCAGTTGTTTTTCCCATTTTCTTTTCTATTAATAACTCTCCTCCATATGACCATCCTCTTCCTACATGAACCTTATCTTGCCAATCGGTCTGAGAATCAAAAAAAGAAGCACCATCCTTATATTCAATTAAATTATCCATAGTTTTATAATATCCCTCTAACGAAACTTCAATTTTATCGTTAAAAGTTCTAGCATATCCAGCAGCTATTTGATCTGAAAACTGTGGTTTAATTTTTTCAGTTGCTGGCACCCATAAATCAGTTGGTAATCCTATTCCAGAATTGGTTAATAAATGCAAAAATTGTCCCATTTTAGCATATCCCATTTTGAATGAAGATTTTGAATCAATTAAATACCTTAGACTAATTCTTGGTTGCAAAGAAGAGTATTGTTTATTTCCTGTGAAAAAAGTACTGTAATGTAAGCCAGCATTTCCTTTTAATGAATTATTAACTGTCCAATCGTCTTCTATGTAAGCTGAGGCTTCATGTGCGTAATGTATAACAGCTCCAAATGATGTGTCGAGAGAAGTAGTGCTATCCGTAAGTTGAAACTGGTTAACCCCAGGTGTAAATGTGTGGTATATGTCGCCAATACCAAATTTCACTAAGTGATCTGGATTAGGCATCCAATCAACATCTATTTTTCCAGACCAGTCTTCAATATTACTTATGTAAGCGTAGTTAAAATTTTGATTTACAGTAGATGATGTATTATTTTGGTTAATGGTTGTTTGAGTACTACTGTTTCCAAAAGCAATTAAAAAATCATATTTACTGTATCTAAGTGTTGTATTTATAAAAACTTTATTTGAAGGCATATAGTTCCATCTTAAAGCACTTATTATATTACCCCACCTTAGCTGAGATTTTGTAGTATCAACTCCAAAACTTGAATCTTGATTATAACTATCAATAGCATCTAAAAAAGCTCTATCTCTACCCATGTAATTACTAAGATATAATCTGTGCTTATTATTTATCTTATGATTGACTTTTCCATTAAAATCATAAAAATAATATCCACCTGTATTGGAACTATTTCCATCTCCAGATCCTTTACTAGCTTGCCTTCTTTGATTGGCTGCTATAAATGGTTTTGCCAATATATCTAAATATGTTCTTCTTGCAGAAAGAATAAAAGAAGTTTTGTCCTTTATTATGGGGCCTTCCAAGGATATTTTAGAAGCAATTAGCCCAATGGAACCTTGTCCATGAAATTTCTTCAAATTTCCTTCTTTCATTTTAATATCTATAACAGAAGACAATCTTCCCCCATATCTTGCTGGAAAACCACCTTTCACCAATTTAGTGGAGTTAATAGCATCTGAATTAAATACAGAAAAAAAGCCAAATAGGTGAGAGGCATTATAGACTGGAACTCCGTCTAGTAAAATTAAGTTCTGATCGGGCCCTCCACCTCTAACATAAAGACCAGAAGTGCCCTCGCTTCCAGTTTGAACTCCTGGAAGAAGTTGAATGGTTTTCATAATGTCATTTTCACCTAAAAGGGCTGGGAGAGCCCTTACTTTATCCATAGATAAATCGACAGTACTCATCTCTGACTTTTGGTGAACCAGTTCTTCTTTTGAAGATAGAATTTCAACTTCTTCTAGCATTTGATCATTTAAAGAAAAGTTTTGATTAACGTCTGAAATGGGATAGTCTTCAAAAATTTGTGTGACGTATCCAATATAACTAACTCTAATTTTCACAGAATCCTTAGGTAGTGTTAGGCTAAAAAATCCATAATCATTAGAAATAGTTCCTTTACCAGACTTTAAATCATAAATAGTTGCGCCAATTAATTTCTCACCACTTTCAGATTCGTCTACATAGCCGCTTATGGTAATATTGTTCTGAGAGTAAATAAAAAAGGGTAAAATGATAGAGGAAAATATAAAAATGAATTTTTTCATTTATTACTTTTTTTATTTGCAAGTTATAATTTCTGTATTTTTTTTCTTATTAAGTTAATTTTTTGGGAGAAATTTAACATATCAAATAATGATTAGTGTTTAATAAAATCTACTGTTTGCCAAAAAATTTGTTTTTTTGAATTAGGGAGAATTTGTCAAATACTTTTAACGATATTTTTCAGTAAAGTCCTTTTCCCAAAGAATTACTCCATTCTTGTATTTTACTTTCGAAAGCTTTTTTCCATAAATATCAAATTCTTCAAAAACTCCATTTTTAGTTCCGTTAATGAAGTATCCTTTATATATCAACTGACCATTACTGTGCCATTTTTTTATTTCTCCATTTTTGAGGCCTTTCGAATAAACTGCTAATAGTTTTATCATACCATTTTCGTAGTGGTCGTAAATAGTCCCAGTAGATAGGCTTAAATCTACTGTTGAGTAAACAGTATCTAAATTTATATTAGTAACATCTTTAATGTAAAGTTCTTGTGAGTATATAGAAGGGGATGTGAAAAAAAATGTAATTAAAATTACAAAAACTGATCTCATTAAAAATATCTTTAGAATGAAGCCTTTATTCTAACATTCTTTCCATGATGAACATTTTTGTACCATTTGGTGTGACTGGAGAATTTCTTGTAAAAACTAATATTAAAAAACATATAACTATCGTTGTTGTCAGGATTTCCTCTTTGAAAACCTTCATCAGAACTAGTTTCAATGATATCATAAATACGAGTTCCGTAGGTGTCTAAACGTGGATCTGAAGGATTTGTATTTACTATTAAATCTCCTCCGACAGCGTTGACCAATACTGGATCTCCTGGATCTGCAAATGCCATGTAAGGTCTAGGATTACCAGAGCTAGTTCCTGACATTACACCTGCAATTTCACCTCCATTTGCTATAATGGTTTCTCTGTTAAAAAAGACTCCACTTACATCATCTAAATAATCAGTAGTAGTGTATCTAAAACCAGCTTCAATTTTAAGCCCCATGTCTCCGTTAAAAGCTTTTTCTAAGCCAAAACCAACAGGAATACATAATTGTACTGGAGAGTAAGTTTTTCCGTTTTTCCACTTAGTTGGATTTTCATCTAACCCTTGTCCTTCTGTTCTTAATTTCCTTAGTTTATGCCATTCATCGTTAGGAGTTGAAGCGAAACTGTTGTTTTGATGAGGTTCTGGGTTGTATTCTTTATTATTTTTTCCTTTAGGGTTAAAATAAAACCCACCAACTCCGCTCATGACATATACACCCCAATGTGCTAAAATGTGAGGTGCTAATTTATGACCTTGAACATCTTTTAAATTAAATTTGTTACCAGTCATGGGTTTTGCAAAGTAATATTCTACTATTGCTGATAATTCGAGAATATTACTTTTAAAATTTAAATTTCTATTTTTTCTGTTGAGATCTTTAGATAACGCATCGTCTGCACCTATTTGAGCAAATGCAAGATTACCTCGAAAATTTAGCTTTCTTCTAAAGTGATAAATATAAGCAGCATTAACTGAAAAATTTGATTTCGCTAAATCAGTATCGTAAAAAGATCTTAAAAATTCTATCTGAGAACCATCATTATTTTCACCCGACATAAAGCTACCTCCTAAATCAGTTAAACAATTTGCAGCACCAAGACCAAGTGTAACTTCATGTCTTTTTTTCTTGTACTCATATTTATCAGTATAGCTTCTATGTTGTGAAAAAACACTAGCAGT